>JAZRPL010000046.1:0-23706 GCA_045649245.1 Ructibacterium sp. | reverse complement strand
ATATCTTCCGTTGATTTATAGTACAACTTAATAACACTTAGCGTTTAGGCTCCCTTTTTGCCAGGGAGCCTTCCAAGATTTATTCTAGCATATAAGAAGAAATTAATCAAGGCATTTTCCAATATTTTACCGCACCAAACCTTGGTCTTATCATACACTATAACAGAGGTGTTTGAATTGAATCAATTTTTGACTTTTGCATTTATTGGCGGAGATTCCCGACAAATTCAAGTTATCTCCCGCTTTGCCAGAGATGGCCACCCGATACAGACCTATGGTTTAGACACCGCCATCTTTCCAAAAGATATCCATGTATCCCAAAGTCCCTCCCTAAAGGACTGCCTAACCAACGCAGATATCGTCGTCCTTCCTCTCCCCTATACTACCGGCGACGAAATCATAAAAACCACCTTTTCTTCTACCCGCATTTACATCAATGATATTTTGCGTCAACTTTCCGGAACACAACTGCTCTTTGCCGGTCGTGCCGATCAGCAACTCCGGACACTATCGGACCTTTATAACGTTCATTTAATCGATTATGCTGACCGGGAAGAACTCTCTATCCGAAACAGCATCCCCACCGTGGAGGGTGCAGTTGAGATTGCCATGTCAGAAACGCCTTACACCATTCATGGAAGTCGTTGTCTGGTGTTAGGTTACGGCCGAATTGGAAAACTTCTCTCCAAAACTTTAAAGGCACTGGGCGCAAATACCACAGTTGCCGCACGAAAACATAGTGATTTAGCATGGATTGCCGCCAACGGCTTAACGGGAATTCCCTTTGCTTCTTTAAGTCAACATATCAGGAACTTTGATTTGATTTTCAATACCGTTCCGACTATGGTTCTTGATTTCCGCCTGCTTTCCGAAGTTCCGGACTCCGGCTTGATTATTGACCTCTCCTCCCAACCGGGCGGCGTGGATTTTGAAACCGCACGGATGCTGGGGAAAAAGGTCATTTGGGCCCTTTCTCTCCCCGGGAAAGTTGCCCCGGAGACAGCCGGAGATATCATCAAGGACACCATAGCAAATATTCTGGAGGAATTGGGGGTGTAAACTAAATGAACGAAACCATCACGCTGGGGTTTGCCCTAACCGGTTCTTATTGTACCTTCTCCAAAGTGATTCCGCAAATCAAAATCCTTGTTGATCTGGGTTATCAGATTATTCCGATTCTCTCAGAAAACGCGGCATCTTTGAACACCCGGTTCGGCAATGCACAAGAATATATCGACCGCATCGAATCGCTCACAGGGAATCCTGTCATTACCTCGATTCCGGAAGCAGAACCCATTGGTCCGAAAAAAAAATTAGATCTCCTGATCATTGCCCCCTGCACCGGCAATACCATTGCCAAACTCGCCAACGGCATTGCGGATAGCACAGTAACCCTATCGGCAAAATCTCATCTTCGCAACGGTCGTCCGTTGGTCATCGCTGTTTCTACCAACGATGGTCTAGGTGGTAATGCCAAAAATATCGGCACCCTTCTGGCTCGTAAACATATTTTTTGGGTTCCCTTTGGGCAGGATGACTGCATCGAAAAAGAAAATTCTCTGGTGGCACATTTTTCCCAAATTCCACAAACCGTCGAAGCCGCTTTAGAGGGCAGACAATTACAACCGCTGCTTTGTTAGATATCCGTATATAAAAAGAGCCTGCTTTGCAGGCTCTTAGACTGTCAAAGAACCTGCATTTGCATTACGCAAAAGCCAGGTTCTTCTTTCTATTTGAGGTTATTGTACCATAATTTGAATTTTCTCATCCGAAATTTGTGCCGCCGCTACGGATCCATCCGGAAGTTGACCCGCAATCAGTTTTTGGGCAAGCGCATCCTCCAGATGTCGCTCCAAATACCGCCGTAATGGCCGAGCGCCATAGGCCTTTTGATAGGAATTTTTTAAGATAAAGACCTTGACTGCATCCGGAACTACAAGAGAAATCCCCTTTTCCTGTAATCCGGCACGCAGATCATCCAGCATTAAATCAAGAATCTGCAACAGTTCCTCCCGCTTTAACTCCTGAAAAGTAACCACTTCATCTACTCGGTTCAGAAACTCCGGCCGGAACAAGTCCTTTAAGGCCCGCTCCACTTTTATGCCGATAGCCTCTTCCTCCTCGTTAAAGCCAACCACATTGGACCGCTGGTCGCTTCCGGCATTGGAGGTCATAATAATGATTGTGTTTTCAAAAGAGATCGTCTTTCCATGGCTGTCGGTAATTCTTCCATCATCCAAAATCTGAAGCAAAATATTAAACACATCTGCATGGGCCTTCTCGATTTCATCCAATAAAATCACAGAATACGGTTTCCTTCGCACCTTTTCCGTTAGTTGTCCCGCATCATCGTACCCTACATATCCAGGCGGAGAGCCAATCAATTTAGCCACAGAATGCTTCTCCATATATTCAGACATATCAAGACGAATCAACGCATCTTCCCCGTCAAAGACTTCCTTGGCAATCTGTTTTACCAACTCGGTCTTTCCAACGCCGGTTGGTCCTACAAAAATAAAGGATACAGGCCGACGCTTTAACCCGATTCCGGCCCTCTTTCTGCGAATGGCACGACTTACTGCATTTACCGCCTCGTCCTGTCCAATTAACCGTTGGTGCAGCCGTTCTTCCAAACGGATCAGACGTTCCGTTTCACATTCGCCAATATTCTTAATAGGAATCTTGGTCCAAAGTTCAATGACGGCAGCAATATCCTCTGCCGTAAGTTCCCGAACCGCTCCTTCTTCCAGTTTCGCAATTTCCTCTTCCAGTTTGCATTTACGGCTTTTTAAATCAGCCACTCGCTGAAATTCTTCAATAGAGTCCGAAACAGTAGCATTCTCTTGCTCCATTTCTTCTTCCAACGCAGCTTTTTCTGCCTTTAATTTTTCTATGGCAATCAAATCTGTATTTTCCAAATTCACCTTAGACGCAGCCTCATCAATGACATCAATGGCTTTATCCGGCAGAAATCGATCGTTAATGTACCGCTCCGCCAGAACAGCCGCCACTTGCAACAAGGCATCCGGAATTCGTACCTGATGATATTCTTCGTAATACTCTTTAATCCCTTTTAGGATTTCCACTGTTTCCTCTACCGAGGGTTCCTCAACCATAATGGTCTGGAATCTTCGCTCCAGCGCTGCATCCTTTTCAATATGCTTACGATATTCTTCAATGGTCGTTGCGCCGATTACCTGAATCTCGCCACGGGAAAGAGCCGGTTTTAAAATATTTCCGGCATTCATCCCACCTTCCGCATCTCCTGCAGAAACAATGGTATGAATCTCATCAATAACCAGAATCACATTCCCTTGCTTTTTTACTTCCTCAATAATATTGCGAAGCCGGGATTCAAACTGCCCCCGAAACTGGGTTCCTGCAACAACCGCAGTCATATCCAGCAGATAAATTTCATACTGCAATAATTTTGCAGGCACCTCGCCACGAACAATTCTTAAGGCAAGTCCTTCTGCGATGGCGGTTTTCCCAACACCGGGTTCGCCAATAAGACAAGGATTATTCTTTGTTCTGCGGTTGAGAATTTGTGCAGCCCGCTCCATCTCCGAATCCCTTCCGACCACACAATCTATTTCTCCGTTTCTGGCCTTCTCCGTTAAATTTACGGCATACAAATCCAGATTCTTTTTCCTTTTCCCTTTTTTCTCCTTGGTACGGCGTCCTTCTTCCGTCTTTTGCTGTCCGTCACTATTTTCTTCCGAGGCTTTCCCTGAACCAAACAGCCGATTCATCAACTCAAAGGGGTTTTTCTGCATGCTCCGGCTCATCTGCTCGGACATGTCATCCTCTTCCACGTCTTCCTCTTCCCCCGCCATAACCGGGAAACCGTCTTCCAAGGAAAACTCTCCGCCCATTTCTTCCAGCATGGCTGACATTTCCTTATTTAATCCATCCATTTCTTCGGGATTGATACCCATATTTTGCATCATCTCGTTGACAGGCCCTAAATTTAATTCTTTGGCACAGGTCAAACAATATCCCTCATTGACGGTCTTGCCGGCTTCATCCATTCTGGTAATATAAACCACTGCCAAATTTTCATGACACTTACAGCACAGCATGGAACACACCTCCATTATCATGTCTTCTTACCGAACTTCTCTTTCGGCTTCTTTTCTTGTTGTCATTGTTTTAGAACGATTTAAGTATTGTAACACAAATCCTAAAAAAATGCAATGACAGAAAGGAAAAAACCATCTTTTCTTTCTGCCAAAAACTTCTAACTTCATTATTTGACTATTTCCGCCAAAACATCTTAAATTTCTTTTGTCGCACAGTTCTCTAAGAAACTCTTGCACTACCTTTTCGATTATGATATACTACAAAAAAGAAATGAATATGAACCGGAGGAAATCCTTATGAAAAAACACTTTTTTGCTTTATTTCTGGCCCTTGTTTTCCTTTGCCCCTGCCTTGTTGCCGGCGCTACAGCACAGCAAATCATCATCAACGATGTAATAACAGACATTCCCGCCGATATGGGTTCAATCCAAGAACGAGACGACCGCACTTTTGTGCCGGTTCGCTTTATCTGTAATCAATTTTACTGTTCTGTCACTTATGATGACTGGCACCAGAGTGCCACTCTCTTGGATCCGACAGGAATTTCCTATTTGCTCACATGCGATTCTGAGCAACTTTTTGTTTTCCCCAAAGCAGGAGATCCGTTACTTTATAACATGGATACAAAACCTTTTATGGACGAGGCCAATGACCGGATGTATGTTCCCCTCCGTTTTTTGGCGGAGGCAATGGGTTATACCGTTGACTGGAACGAAACTACCGAAACAGTATCGTTAACGCAATCCAATCGATAATATCGAGGAGGAATTTTATGCATCTTATGAGAAAAATCGCTGCCGGCATTTTGGGTGTCTGCATCTCGTTTTCCGGCCTTTCAGCCTTTGCGGCTGCCCAAACCATTAAAATCAACGACGTTATAACAGACATTCCCGCCGAAATGGGAACGATTCAAGAACGTGACGACCGGACCTTTGTGCCTGTTCGTTTTATCATGGAAAATCTCGGCTGTACGGTAGACTATATCGACGAAACCAAGATGGCTGTCATTTCTTCTGACTCTTCTACCTATCTGCTTCAGGAGGGAAACCCCATCCTATTTATTCTGCCGGATCAATATACCGAAACGGAAAACTTGCAGATGGATACTTCCGCCTTTATTGAAACTGTAGAGGTCAACGGACAGGAATATGGCAGAATGTATGTGCCAATTCGGTTTCTGGCTGAAGCCATTGGTTATACGGTAGGTTGGGACGAAGTGACCCAAACCGTAACGCTGACTATGAAAAAAGCATAAACCTTCTCAGGGCTTGGAAACTCCAAGCCCTGATTTTTTGGTAAAGTTTTTATATTTTTTTGCTTTTCTATTGCTATTTTCCCCAATCTGTTATATAATGTAGACAGATGTAAGGTTGTATTTTACAATGCATCAAACATTACAAATGACAGGAGGTACCCCTATGACTTACAACATTATCTGCAAAAAGGTTGAATTGGCCGAATCCAGTAAAGAAAAATTGCTTTCTAAGGTAAAAAAACTCAGCAAGTTCTTCGATGGTGATACCGAGTGCCGTATCGTTGTATCCATGCAACGAGAGCAAATGGGGGTAGAAATCACCTTCCCTTATAAAGGTTTTCTCATCCGTGCCGAAGCAGAAAACAGCGAGATGCTTGCCGCTGTGGATGCTTGTCTATCCAATATCGATCGGCAGATTCGGAAGAATAAAACAAAACTGGCAAAAAGATTGCGGGACAACAGTTTTGAAGATTATGACCTTGATTTCGGCAACCATACACCGGAGACTGAAGAGGAATTCCAGATTGTCAAGGTAAAACATATCGGCACAAAGCCTATGATGGTGGAAGAAGCCATTCTGCAAATGAATATGTTGGGCCACGACTTCTTTATCTTCAACAATGCCGACGATATGGCCGTAAATGTAGTATACAAGCGAAAAGACGGGAATTATGCCTTAATTGAATTAGACAAATAATTATAACCGGGACTGCAATAAAACGGATCTTTCCTATATCAACCGTTTCTTTGTTGCAGTCCCTGATTATGCCCTTTAAATCCAAGAGAAAGCGAGAATCTACTATGATTAAATTTGAAGAAATTACATACAAAACCTTTGGACGCTGTATTTCCATGAGCAACGGCACTGTCGAACTTCTGGTAACTCTGGATCTCGGCCCTCGCATTATCCGCTTTTCCAGAATCGGCGGAGAAAACCTTATGATGGAAAACGGAGATTTTTCCATCAATCAGGATGCCAACGCACCTTTATTTGCCGAGAAATTCGGTGCTGATTTGGGCACCTTTCGCAATTATGGCGGCCATCGCCTTTGGGCCAGTCCCGAGGCCATGCCCCGCACCTACTATCCTGACAATGAACCGGTTGGCTATCACGCCGAAGGAAATTGCTTGACGTTGACTCCACCGCCACAGCGCTGGAATGCACAACAACTGGAAATGAAAATTTTGATGGCAGAGTCCGGTACACAGGTAGATATTTATCACACCATTACCAATCTTGGCGCATGGCCGCAAAAAATTGCCCCCTGGGCAATTTCGATGCTGGCCGCCGGTGGCACCGAGGTTATTCCTATGCCCCAACGTCCCTCCGGCTTCTTGCATAATCGCAAGATTGCCCTGTGGGATTATACCAAAATGAATGATCCTCGAATCGTTTGGGGGGATCGCTTTATCTTAGTAAAACAGGATAAAACGATCCACACACCTCTTAAATTCGGAATTGACAGCCAACATGGCTGGTCAGCATATTTTAATTTCGGCGACGTCTTTCTAAAGAGATTTGATCTCATCGACGGCGCAGAATATCCCGATGGCGGCATGAACTTTGAAACCTATGCTTGTGCCGATTTCATTGAGATGGAATCTCTGGGAGAATACCGTACCATAAACCCCAATGAATCTATTTCCCACCATGAACGTTGGGAAGTGATTCAAGGCCTTGCCTATCCCGGCCCCGATGAAACTGCCATTGCCGATGCTTTGACACCGTACATCGGCTAAACCATCCCATATTCCACCCCCTTCCAGTTGACATTCCCTGTTGTATTTGCTATACTGGAAACATTCGATACATGAATTGTTTTAAAATCTATTACCTATTACGAAGGAGAAATATTATGCGCGCCGTAGTAACCGTCATGGGAAGTGACAAACCCGGAATCATTGCCGGAACAAGCACCTTATTAGCCGAAAATCAAGTCAATATTCTGGACATTACCCAAACCATTGTTCGAAACATCTTTACCATGGTCATGCTGGTGGATATTAAGAACAGTAAAATGAGTCTTTCGGATCTTACTGAAGCACTCACCCTTCTTGGAGAAAAACTTTCCGTGGAGATTCGGATACAGCATGAGGATATTTTCAACTCCATGCACCGAATTTAATCCATTTACTGTATTTGCATTTTTTGGAAAGGAAACGTCTTGCTATGCTAACCATCAATCCCAATGAAATTATAGAAACCATCCAAATGATCCGCGATGAACACTTGGACATCCGCACCATTACCATGGGCATCTCCCTTTTGGACTGCGCTGACAGCGATCCAACTTTGGCTTGCCAAAAAATATATGACAAAATTACAAAATATGCCCAAAACCTAGTCAAAACCGGAGAGGAAATCAGTCATCGTTACGGGATTCCTATCATCAATAAGCGTATTTCTGTTACCCCGATTTCCCTGGTGGCCGGTGCCAGTAACACCACCGACTATCTTCCTTTTGCCAAGGCCCTAGATAAGGCGGCAAAAGAAACCGGTGTGAACTTTATCGGTGGTTACTCTGCACTGGTACAGAAGGGGTTTTCAAAGGGCGACGAATATTTGATTCGTTCCATTCCGGAAGCCCTCTGCACCACAGATTATGTCTGCTCCTCTGTGGGCGTTGCCACCACCAAAGCGGGCATTAATATGGATGCTGTACGACAAATGGGCGAAACAATTGTGGAAACCGCAAAACGTTCAGCCGAAAACAACTCTATGGGCTGTGCCAAGTTTGTTGTCTTTGCCAATCCGGTAGAAGACAACCCGTTTATGGCCGGTGCATTTCATGGCGTTGGCGAAGGAGATTGCGTTATCAATGTAGGGGTCAGCGGCCCCGGGGTGGTAAAATGTGCACTGGAACAGATCAAGGGACGGGACTTTGGCGTTCTAGCAGAAACCATCAAAAAAACCGCTTTTAAAATTACCCGCATGGGACAGTTAGTGGCACAAGAAGCCTCTCGGATGCTGGGTGTTCCTTTCGGGATTGTAGACCTTTCCTTAGCACCAACCCCGGAAGTCGGCGATAGCGTTGCTTATATTCTGGAAGAAATGGGTTTGGAAAAATGCGGAACCCACGGAACCACTGCCGCCTTAGCACTTCTCAATGATGCCGTGAAAAAGGGCGGTATTATGGCCTCCAGTTCTGTTGGTGGTTTAAGTGGTGCTTTTATTCCGGTCAGCGAAGACGCCGGCATGATTGCTGCGGCAGAATGTGGTGCCCTGCACCTAGATAAATTAGAAGCCATGACCTGTGTTTGCTCGGTAGGCCTTGATATGATCGCTGTTCCCGGTGACACACCGGCTTCAACCATCTCTGCGATTATTGCAGACGAAATGGCCATTGGTGTTGTGAACCAGAAAACTACCGCTGTCCGGATTATTCCGGCTATTGGAAAGACGGTAGGAGATACCGTTTCCTTTGGCGGCCTTTTAGGCGAAGCACCGGTTATGCCGGTACATCCATATTCCAGCGCAGAATTTATCGCTCGAGGCGGACGGATTCCCGCACCGCTTCATAGCCTTCGCAACTAAATCTCAGGATTTTGGATTGTTATCCCCCTTATTTTCGAAAATTTACTTGAATTTTTTAGAAAAAAGACTTGCTTTTTTCTAAAAACCATGGTAAAATAGGGAAGATTGATATGAGATTCTGTTCTAGTTTCTCTTCACATTTTTATGTGTACATCAAAATTGATTGTTTGGAGGTGAATTTATGCCTAATATTAAATCAGCGAAGAAAAGAGTTAAAGTCATCAAGAAAAAGACTCTTCAGAATCAAATGATTAAGTCTCAGCTCAAAACTGCCATTAAAAAGTTTGAGGCCTCTCTGAAAGAGGGTAAGGCAGTTGCCTCTGAAGCTTACAACTTTGTTGTAAAGAAGACTGACCAAGCTGTAGCAAAGGGTATTCTGCACAAGAACACTGCTGCCCGCAGAAAGAGTCAGTATGCTGCAAAATTGAATAAAATTGCGTAACGATTGCAATTTCAAGGTAAAAATTTCTACTAAAGAAGTATAACCATATGGTGTACTCGCCAAAGTTAAAAGGACGCAGCAATTTGCTGCGGCCTTTTTGGATTCAAAATATCCTTCACGACACAGACTTTAAAAGGCAGAAACGAAAGGACTCGTTTCTGCCTTTTAAATTTCTATGCTTAATAAGGCTGTTTTTATAGAGCAAGATTAGGAACGGCATTTAGTTCCAAATCCGCTTTTTCTCCCTTTTGGTAAGCAAAATACGCCGCACATCCAATCATGGCCGCATTATCCGTACATAATTCAAGTCGTGGATATTGAAATATCAGGCCATTTTCCTGTGCCCTTTGCGCAATCCGCTCCCGTAGCGGCTGGTTTGCCGCTACACCACCCGCAAGGGCAATCCGAGAAACTCCTTCTTTCTTGGCGCAGTCGATCAAATGGCTTGCCAATACATCAACCACTGCTTCTTGAAAAGAGGCTGCCACATCTGCGGTATCAACGGCCATTCCTTTTTGTTCTGCGTGGTGCAGATAATTAAGGACTGCCGTTTTTACCCCGCTAAAACTGAAATCAAATCCGTTCTCGCCCATATCTACCCGGGGGAAACGAATGGCTTCCGGATTCCCCTCCTTAGCCGCTTTTTGAATGGCAGGGCCGCCAGGGTATCCCAGTCCCAAAACCCGTGCCACTTTATCAAACGCCTCACCCGCCGCATCATCTCGGGTTCTTGCCAAAATTTGATATTGATGATAGTCCTTTGCGATCACTAAGTGGCTATGACCGCCGGATGCCACAAGGCAAAGGAAAGGCGGCTTAAAATCAGGGTTTTCAATATAATTAGCACAGATATGACCCTTAATATGGTGAACCGGAATCAAGGGTTTCTTTAATGCATACGCAAGGCCTTTTGCCGTGGATACTCCAACTAGCAATGCTCCAACCAATCCCGGGCCATAGGTAACCGCAATGGCATCCATATCCTCCAAGGGCACTCCACTTTCTTCTACCGCACGATCCACCACCTGACTGACGTTTTCAATATGCTTTCTCGAAGCAATTTCCGGCACGACTCCGCCATAGAGTTTGTGAAGGTCAATTTGAGTATGGATGATATTGGACAGCACGCTCGTTCCATCCTCTACCACTGCCGCTGCCGTTTCGTCACAAGAACTTTCAATGGCTAAAATCCGCATTTTCTTCTTCCTCCATGGTTATAAGTTCCAAAGTCATAATGACTGCATCTTCTGTCCCTTGATAATACCGTTTCCGAAGGCCACAGCAAACAAAGCCTTCCGATTGGTATAATTTCTGTGCCACCAGATTACTTTTCCGAACCTCTAATGTGATGGCCGTCATTCCCCGCTCTACACAAAGATCAATCAAAAGCTGCAAAATCCGTCGGCCAATTCCAGATTGGCGGCAGTTGGGCGCAACAGCAAGGTTGGTAATATTCCCTACGTCATACATCAGCCACACACCACCATAGCCTATGATTTCCCCGGTTTCTTCTTCCCTTGCCACCAGAAAAATAGAAAGGGAATTTTTGATTTCCTCCTCAAAAGCCCCACGGCTCCACGGATCATCCGGAAAACATTTCTGTTCCAATTCCAGAATTTCATCAATATCCGATGTTTGCAACAAATTCACTTGAATCATAAGTTTTTCGAGCATCCTCTCTCGATCCATTTCCTTAACTGATCTCGGCAATCCCGATAATCCTCTATACTTCCGCCATAGGGATCCTTCACATCTGCTTCTTCCCCCGCCCACGCACCAAGGGTATATATCTTTCCAAGATATGCGGGAAATACAGCAGAAAGGATTCGTTTATGATCGGCGGTCATGGTTAAAACCAAATCGGCATCTTGGATTGTCTCCAACGTAACCGATCTTGCCCTGTGGCCGGATATATCAATCCCTATCTCCTTCATAACAGCAATGGCTTTCTCGGATGCCAAAGCATGGGTTGCAGATAACCCTGCAGACGCCACAGTCATTTCCACGTTTCTTCTTTTCACTTCTTCTCGAAGCAAGCCCTCCGCCATAGGACTGCGGCAAGTATTTCCGGTACAGACAAATAAAACATGTTTTATTGCATCTTCTAAATCAATCATTTTCTCTCCGGCCGCACGATATAAACGATTTCTTACTGCGCGCCAGATACCTTGTTCCGGAATTTCCGGTGCTAAAATTAGGGTAGCCCCCTGTTCATCTAACTCTCTTAGTGCCGCAAATAATCGTTTTGCTGCCATTTTGGGTTCTTTGCGACTACCCAGAGAAGAGAGAACCAGTCGGGAATCAAAACACGGGAACTCTTCAAAGACCAGCATGCCGGTTTTTCCGGCGTCACAGCATTGCTTTGCATACTCTTTTACTTGTTCCATGTTGCCACGAAGAATCTGCACTTCTGCCCGAGGGGCATAATGCCGGTATTTCAGTCCAGGGGATTTGGGACTTTCCCCTTCCTTGGCGGCCGTTACCACCCGAACCGGTCCAATCGCTTCTTCCAACTGTTCTAAAGTGACTGCTCCCGGCCGATAAAGCACAGGTTCTTTTCCGCTAAGATCCAAAACCGTAGATTCTAATCCAACCTCACAGTCCCCACCCATCACAATGGCATCTACTCTTCCGTCCATATCTTCCTTAACATGAGAAAAAATAGTCGGACTGGGAAATCCGGAACGATTGGCTGACGGTGCAGCAACGGGAACCTTCGCCAATGCAAGCAACCGCCGAGCCGTTCCATGTGCAGGCATTCGTATCGCGACCGTATCTAGCCCTCCGGTAACTGCTCTCGGCACCAAGTCAGATTTTGGGAAGATCAGGGTCAGCGGACCCGGCCAAAATTTTTTCATCAGGGCTTCCGCTTTTTCAGGAATCTCCCGTACCAGTTTAGACAAGATATCCGTCTCTCCGATATGTACAATTAAAGGATTGTCAGAGGGTCGTCCTTTGGCTGCAAAAATCTTCTCTGCCGCATCGGCATCTAAGGCATTAGCGCCAAGGCCATACACTGTTTCAGTAGGGAAAATCACCGTTTTCCCCTGCTGAAGCAACTTGGCTGCTCTTTGAAGGTCCTCATCCTTCTCTGATAAATATTGGGTTTTTATCTCCATGGTATCTCATCCCTCTAACCCGATTCTTCTTACAGTTCTTCCGCTTGTGCCTTTAACTTTTCACTCTGGTCGGTGGTAATTAATGCATCGACAATTTCGTCTAAATCACCG
Source organism: Ructibacterium sp. (assembly GCA_045649245.1). Taxonomy (GTDB): domain Bacteria; phylum Bacillota; class Clostridia; order Monoglobales; family Monoglobaceae; genus Ructibacterium. The sequence goes on along the minus strand of JAZRPL010000046.1, from coordinate 11,161 downwards.
TTCATAATAGCCTCTAATTTATATAAGGTTAAGCCGATCCTATGATCTGTCATTCTTCCTTGGGGGAAGTTATAGGTTCGGATTCGCTCACTGCGGTCTCCGGTTCCTACTTGGCTTTTCCGGTCTGCCGCAATCGAAGCATTTCGTTCCTGCTCCATCATATCATAAAGTCTGGAGCGAAGCATCTTCATGGCCGCCTCCCTGTTTTTATGCTGCGACCGTTCATCCTGGCAAGCCACCACAATGCCGGTGGGGATATGGGTAATCCGGATGGCTGATTCTGTCTTATTAACATGCTGACCCCCGGCACCGCTGGAACGATAGGTGTCAATCTGTAAATCATCAGGGTTGATTTCCACCTCCACCTCGTCCACCTCGGGGAGTACCGCAACCGTTACGGTGGACGTATGAATTCTGCCACTGGACTCAGTTTCGGGCACACGCTGTACTCGATGCACCCCGCTCTCAAACTTCAGCCGACTGTATGCACCCTCTCCTTCAATCATAAAGGTAACTTCCTTAATGCCGCCAATTCCGATCTCGCTTAAATTCAGCACCTCGGTTTTCCAGCGTTTTGCATCGGCATACATAGAATACATCCGGAATAAATCTCCGGCAAACAAAGCGGCCTCATCACCGCCGGCACCGCCACGGATTTCTACCATAACGTTTTTATCATCGTTGGGATCTTTAGGCAGTAACAGAATTTTTAATTCTTCTTCAATACGGGCAATATTTTCCTTGGCTTGTTTGGATTCTTCCGCCAGCATTTCTTTAAACTCTTTGTCACTCTCTGGGTCCTCCATCATCATTTTTGCATCCTCGATGATATCCCGATTGACTTTATATTCCCGATATTTTTCCACAATAGGCGTCAAATTAGAATGTTCCTTGCAAAGTTTTCGCCATGTTTCCTGATCGGCAATGATCTCTGGATCACTAATTTTTTGTGCCATTTCTTCAAACTGTTTCTCGATAAACGATAATTTTTCAAACATACGAAACTCCTTTATTTTCTCTCTTATAACTCACCTTTGGACTTTGCAATCAAATAGGCATTAATAAATCCATCCAAATCTCCGTCCATCACGGCGCCGATATTCCCTACCTCATAACCGGTCCGATGGTCTTTTGCCATACTGTATGGATGAAATACATAGGATCGAATCTGGCTTCCCCAGCCGATCTCCATCTGAACGCCCTTTAAATCCTCAATCTTTTCCTTTTGCTCCCGCTCCGCAATCTCAATAAGTTTTGCAGTAAGCATCTTCATAGCGGTCTCCCTGTTCTTATGCTGCGACCGTTCATTTTGGCAGGTCACAACCACACCGGTAGGGATATGAGTAATTCGGATGGCCGATTCGGTTTTGTTGATATGCTGTCCCCCTGCACCGCTGGAGCGATAGGTATCAACACGCAAATCTTCCGGGCTGATTTCCACATGAACACTTTCATCAATCTCCGGCATAACCTCCACAGACGCAAAGGAAGTATGCCGCCTTGCCGCAGAATCAAACGGAGAAATCCGCACCAATCGATGCACCCCTTTTTCACTCTTAGCATAGCCATAAGCGTTCATGCCTTCTACAGAAAAGGTCACACTCTTGATCCCCGCTTCTTCCCCTGCTAAATAATCCAAGGTTTGGGTCTGGTATCCACGCCGTTCTGCCCAATGGGTATACATCCTAAACAGCATTTCACACCAATCCTGCGCCTCTGTGCCGCCGGCACCCGCATGAAGGGTAAAGATAGCACTGTTTTTATCATATTTCCCGGAAAGCAAGGTTTCTAATTTCATACTTTCCAAGTCACCCTGCAACTTTCCATAGCCGCTCTTGATTTCGTCGAGGACACTCTCATCCTCTTCTTCAAGCGCCAGTTCTACCAAGGTTGTTAAATCCTCCCAGGTTTCCCGCAAGGCTTCATATCGTGCAATCTTGGCCCGCATTCCTTTTATCTGTTGCAATACCCTTCCTGCGGAATCCATATCATTGTAAAAGTCAGAGGTCATGGTTGTTTCCTCTAATGCATCTGCTTCCTCTTGTGTTTTTGCGATGTTAAAGTGAATCCCTCAGTTCTGTTATCTCTTTTTCCATGCCTTCTAAGGCAAGTCTATACTCGTCAAATGCCACGATCACAGTATCACATCCTTTTAAATTTATTGGTGGAGTCCTATGCCTTTTACTCCTTATCCATACAGCAATGCTTATATTTTTTCCCGCTGCCACAAGGACAGAGGTCATTTCTCCCGATGGTAACCTTCCGACGTATCGGTTGTTTTTTCACCGTACCATCTCCGCCAAGATTCTCGGCCATAGGCTTTGCCACCTGGGTCCGCTCAATCTTGGTCTGCGGAACTGCATGGAAGAGATGCCGTACGGTATCCTCTTTGATGGAAGCAATCATCTCTTCAAACATATCCATGGCTTCGAATTTATATTCTACAACCGGATCCCTTTGTGCATAGGCCCGCAAATTGATCCCCTGGCGCAACTGTTCCATGTTATCAATATGTGCCATCCACTTTTGGTCTACAACCCGAAGCAGTAAAATTCGTTCTACTTCCCGCATTGCTTCGCCAAACGCGGCTTCCTTTTCGGCGTACTTTTTCTTCACAATCTCCAAAAGGTGGCTTCTTAAACTCTCCGGAGTAAACTGGTCAATCTCCTCAGGATCAAAGGCAAAAGTTCCTTCCGAAAATTCTCCAAATACCGAAACCAGATGTTCCTCCATACCTTTCCAGTCCCATTCCTCCGGCAACTGATGATCTCCTGCATAGAGGGCAATAACTCCATCCAAAGTATCCTTCATCATATTCAGGATATAGTTTTTCATGTCTTCGCCGTTGAGAACCCGATCCCGTTCCCGATAAATCATTTCCCGTTGTTGGTTATTAACATCATCATATTGCAGTACATGTTTTCTGATATCAAAGTTTCGGCCCTCAACCCGCTGTTGTGCGGTCTCGATAGCACCGCTGAGCATCTTGCTTTCGATAGCCTCGTCCTCTTCCATGCCTAAGGTCTCCATAATCCGGTTGATTCTCTCCGGCGCAAATAACCGCATAAGATCATCTTCCAGGGACAAATAAAACTTAGAGGCCCCCTCATCGCCCTGACGTCCGGAACGTCCCCGCAACTGATTATCAATTCGCCTGCTCTCATGGCGTTCCGTGCCGATGATATACAACCCGCCGGCCTCAAGCACTGCCGCTTGCTCCGGCTCCATTTCTTCTTTAAAGCGATGGTATAATTCTTGATACGTCTTTCGTGCATCCAGAATGTTCTGGTCCTCGGTTTCAGCAAAACCGGTAGCCTGCACAATCATTTCCTCTGCAAAACCCTGCCGACGCATCTCGTCTTTTGCCATAAACTCAGCATTACCGCCCAGCACAATATCCGTACCGCGACCGGCCATATTGGTAGCAATGGTTACTGCACCTTTTTTTCCCGCTTGCGCAACAATTTCTGCTTCCTTGTCATGAAATTTTGCATTGAGCACTTTATGTTCAATGCCCCGCTTACGCAACAACTTACTCAACTGCTCAGATTTTTCGATGGACACAGTACCAATCAATACCGGCTGTCCCTTTTCGTGTGCCCTTACTACTTCGTCGATAACCGCATGGAACTTGGCCGCTTCGGTTTTATAAATGCTGTCAGGTTGATCACTGCGAACGAGGGGCTTATTGGTAGGAATCACAACAACATCCAGCCGATAAATCTCCTGGAACTCTTCCTCCTCGGTCTGCGCCGTACCGGTCATACCGGACAGTTTTTTGTAAAGCCGGAAGAAATTCTGGAAGGTAATGGTGGCCAATGTTTTGCTCTCGTTTTCCACCTTGACCCCTTCTTTGGCCTCGATGGCCTGATGCAAACCATCACTGTACCGCCGCCCAAACATCATGCGTCCGGTAAACTCATCAACAATAATGACTTCTCCATCCTTAACCACATAATCCCGATCCCGTTTCATAACACCAATGGCCTTAATCGCCTGATTGATGTGATGAGACAAGGTCATATTGGCAGGGTCGGTTAGATTTTCCACTTGGAATGCCGCTTCTGCCTTTCTAACCCCCTGGGGTGTCAGCATAGCAGTATGCGCCTTCTCATCTACGATATAGTCATAATCCTGAAATTCTGCCTCTTCCTCTACTTCAACCTTTGCATCGGTTTCAACCACCTTTTTATATCGCAATGTTTTAGCAAAACGATCTGCCTGTACATAAAGATCGGTAGATTTATCCCCCACGCCGGAAATAATCAAAGGTGTTCTCGCTTCGTCAATCAAAATGCTGTCCACCTCATCCACAATGGCATAAGCATGCCCGCGTTGCACCTTATTCTCTTTATAAATTACCATGTTATCCCGCAGATAATCAAATCCCATTTCATTATTGGTTCCATAGGTAATATCCGCGGCATAGGCTTCCTTCCGCTCCTGATTATTCTTTTCGTGGACCACCAAACCCACACGCAATCCTAAAAAATGATATATCTTGCCCATCCATTCGCTGTCACGCTTCGCCAGATAATCATTGGCGGTAACAATATGCACCCCTTCTCCGGTCAGTGCATTTAGATACGCCGGCAATGTCGCCACCAAGGTTTTTCCCTCACCGGTTTTCATCTCAGCAATCCGCCCCTGATGCAGAACAATGCCGCCTACAATCTGTACAGGGAAATGTTTCATTCCCAAAACCCGCCAGGCAGCCTCGCGGCAAACAGCAAAGGCTTCCGGCAAAATATCGTCGGTAGTCTCTCCCTGTTTTAATCTCTCCTGCAAAACCGTTGTCATCATCCGCAGTTCAGCATCACTTTTCGCCGCCATTGTTTCTTCTAATGCCAATACCTGATCCCGAATGGGAATAATCTTTTTTAATTCTCTCTCGCTATATGTGCCTATGATTTTCTCAATCATGCTCTTTACAGACATTTTTTCATACCTCCAAATCACTTCTTTTCCAGCCAAAGAAAGGCACTTTCATCATCTGGTTACGAAATATCAATCCACATTATATTGTACCACTTTCCCCTATATTTGGCAAGGAAAATCTTCTAAAACAAAAGGTTTTTTATAAAGCGAAATAAATCTTGCAAAGCCGGCTGATATTCTTTATTTTTCCTTCCTGACAACCAACGTTCTTTCCACTCCTCATACAAACTATCTCCAAATATAGTCAAAGAAATGCACCCATATTGTCAGCAAGGGAGATTGCGCCCTATATCTTTTCTTTAAAATTTTACCTCGCAACAATAGCGCTAACAGGCATTTCATTTTCTGTCACATCTTCATACTCCCAGCCATGCACAAATGCGTCTTTTATTGGCCTTTTGGCCATGCAGGTTCATAGTGAACGTTTTAATAAAATTCTTCATTCTTTTTTGAAACACCCGACGATCCCGTGATTTTTGTTACAAAAAAAAGAATGCCAAGGCGCAAAGCACACCCGCATTCTTTTTTATTCCACTAAATATTGCTATGTTGCATCCCCGCTTGATCAATAGAATAGTTCTCTGTATAAATCAATTCTGAAATCGGCACCAACCGATATCCCTCGCCCTGCAGTTTTTCTAAAATACCCGGCAATGCCTCCGGCGTATGTAATGCCGCATTGTGAAACAGGACTATAGAGCCGGGCTTTACCTTTTCCGTCACACGCTTTGTAATCTCTGCCGCAGACAAATCCTTCCAATCCAAACTGTCTACGTCCCATTGGATGGTATAGCATCCGCATTCCCGTACCGTCTGTACAACATCATTGTTATAGTCTCCATAAGGGGCTCTGTGCAGCGTAGGACGTTTTCCTGTAATTTTTTCGATTTTATCGTTACAATTGTCTATTTCCTCTTTCATTTTTTCCTTTGAAATCTGCGTCATATGCGGATGGGTGTCCGAATGATTCATCACCTCATGTCCTGCATCGGACAGGGCTTTCACCGATTCCGGAAAACGATCCACCCAATTCCCCACCACAAAAAAGGTAGCCTTTACTTGATATTTTTCTAAAATATCAATCAGTTGCTGTGTATCTTCGTTTCCCCATGCGGCGTCAAAACTAATAGAAATGCACTTATCCTCTCCCTTATCCACACAGTAAATCGGCAAATCCCGTTGCACCTTCGAAGCCGTCAGCGCCTCGTTTTTCCCAATCCAAACCACCGACAACAATCCTAGCAACGCTGCAAAGCAAAGCAGTATGGTTCTTTTGCGAATAATCCATATTCTCCTCATATTCACCTCTCCTTTGCTTCCAGTATATGAATACTTTTTTTCATTCATACAAAAAAAGCTAAATCTTTCCTCGATTTTGGAATAGAGCAACAACTTTACGGATACCCTAAACGAGGGTGATTTTTCATGATTCGGATTGGTGATTCTTTGATTCTAAACGACGATAACCATGATTCCCTCCAAGAGGTGGATCTTACCGACGTATGTCCATTGACCTGCGGACTATCGTTGCGTGCAACGGTTACTGCCTCCAGCATCCAGGATACAGGCTTTACCTATTGTTTGCAGCGGGGGATGATGACCCTTTCCGGTCTGGAACTGGCTCCACAGGAATTTAATGTATCTTGGCGCAAAAAGCCCGAGGATCTTTATCCCTATCTGGAAGTTGTCACCCTGCTTCTTCTTTGTGATGTTTCAGTAGATGTTATTTCACATTTACAGTTCTAAAATTCTGCATCCGGAATATATTTTATAAAACGACAATGGTCAGACGCAAAATTTGACGGGAGTGAAGAATGTGGAAAATACCTATTTTGAAAACAATAAGGTGGAAGTCGCCGGAGAAGTGTGTAGCGAGCCGGACTTTTCCCATGTTATTTACGGCGAAAATTTCTACTTATTCCAATTGCGAATACCCAGGCTCAGTGAGAATTTCGATATTATCAATATCACAATTTCCGAACGTTTTTTCCCAACGGTTATGCCAAAACCCGGTGATTTCTTGCATATCGAAGGACAATTTCGTTCCTATAACAATTTTTCCGAAACAGGAAATCGCCTTATTTTAACTGTTTTTGCCAAAACAGTAACCCCAATCAAAGAACTCTCGGAGTTTTCTAACCCCAATCAGATTTATCTAAACGGATATATTTGCAAACCTCCGGTCTATCGAACCACACCATTTCAACGGGAAATTGCAGATATCCTATTGGCAGTCAATCGGTTTTACAACAAATCCGACTATATTCCCTGTATTGCATGGGGCCGAAATGCCAAATTTGCAGAAGGCCTTTCGGTTGGCACTCATTTAAAGATTTGGGGCAGAATTCAAAGTCGTGAATATCAAAAACGGTTGAGTGAAGAGGAGTTTTTAACAAAAACCGCCTATGAAATCTCTATTTCAAAAATGGAATTGGAAACAGATTCAAAAACCTCCGAATAACAGGAGGTTTTTTTATTTCACAGAAGCCGCTAATCTTAGAATCTGGCTTTAAACACAAAAAAACACTTGACAACTGAATGAAAGCCGTGTTATAATGATGAGCGTTGTCGAGATGTGGTTCTGTTTGGAAGCAGACATCCTTTGGGTGTTGCCTAGATGAGTTTCTTACTACTCAAACAACAACACAAAAGATAAAAACTCAATTTCGGGATGTAGCGCAGTTTGGTAGCGCACTACGTTCGGGACGTAGGGGCCGCAGGTTCAAATCCTGTCATCCCGACCAAAAAATCCGCACACGAAAGTGTGCGGATTTTTACTTATTCACTATTCACTAAACATATCGTGTACGGATTTTTTGAGGTAATAGGTGTGGGGCAAACTCGCAAAGGCGAGTTTGTTTTAATTTAAAGAGTGAAAATTTGTGTGCATCTATTATGAACGTAAAATCCATCAAAAACCACATTTATTTTCTTCAAATGCACTCCCATCAAGGCTTTATAGATTTTCACTTCTAATGGCTAATTTTATAAATAATCCCTTTTCTTTGGCGCGTCTACAATCTCACCTTTACAAATTATCCAATATACCTAAATAAATGTATGATAATATGGGTATGCTATGTATAGGAATGGAGTGATGATTATGGAGAATTACGAAATACCTGTAGGCCTTGGAATGGCACTTGCACAAAGGCCTGAGGCTATGGAAAAATTTGCGGCTCTTAGTGAAACTAAAAAGCAGGAAATTATTCAGGGTACACATTTAGTATCATCCAAAAAAGAAATGCAGCAGTATGTGGATAAAATAATATCGGAATATTAATGGGAATAGATTGCTTGCTCTTACAGAGTAAGCAATCTATTCCCATGATTTATTGTTTTTAGAACACTTGAAATACCAGCCTTTAACGCACTTAGTTTTTGATATTTATTACCTCCATAACTTTGCATCGTATTTCTTATTTTCTGAAGGATATACTAACAAAAATAAAGTTTAATAGGGAGGAAACAATGAAGAATCTACTAATAAACGAAACAAGTCCATATCTTTTGCAACATGCAAACAACCCCGTAAATTGGCATCCGTGGTGTGAAGAAGCATTTCATAAGGCAAAGGCAGAAAACAAGCCAATTTTTTTGAGCATTGGTTATAGTACTTGTCACTGGTGCCATGTTATGGCACACGAAAGTTTTGAAGATAATCAAATAGCCGAAATTTTGAATAAACATTTTATCTCAATAAAGGTAGACCGTGAGGAACGTCCGGACATTGACAGTGTCTATATGTCGGTATGTCAGGCATTTACAGGCAGTGGCGGTTGGCCCATGAGCATATTCATGACCTGGGATAAAAAACCGTTTTTTGCCGGCACATATTTTCCACCTCGTCCACAATACGGCATGCCAAGTTTTTCGGAACTTTTACGCACAATAATAAGTCAATGGAATGCAAACCAAAAAGACCTTTTAGATTCTGCCGAAGAAATTATCAAACATCTAAAAAATACACAGTTCAACGAAAGTTCCCAAACCGGCAATGACTTGCCAAAACAGGCAGTACAGATTTTTGAGCATACCTTCGACAGTGCTCATGGTGGCTTTGGCGATGCCCCAAAATTTCCCACACCACACAATTTATTATTTTTAATGCTGTATGCAAAACAAAATAACCATCCTGATGCCTTAAAAATGGCAGAAAGAACACTGATGCAAATGAGAAAGGGCGGAATTTTTGACCATATCGGTTACGGCTTTTCAAGATATTCTACCGATAGGTACTATCTCGCTCCTCACTTTGAGAAAATGCTCTACGATAATGCCTTGCTGATCATAGCATACGCATCTGCTTACAATATTACCGATAACGACATTTATCTTGACACTGCCGAAAAAACTGCGGAATATGTCTTAAAAGAAATGACATCTAAAGGTGGTGGTTTTTATAGCGCCCAGGATGCTGACAGCGAAGGTGTTGAGGGAAAGTACTATACCTTTTCGTTAAATGAAGTAATTGGCATATTAGGCGAAGATAAAGGGAGAGAGTTTGCCGAAGTTTTTGATATTACAGAGAACGGCAATTTTGAGGGGATGAATATTCCTAACCTACTTAAAAGTAAGGATTTAAACTCTGCATTCCAAGATGAAATAAAAAAACTGTACAATTATCGAAAAACCCGTTTTAAACTTCATCTGGATGATAAAATTCTATTATCATGGAATTCTATCATGATTGTTGCAATGGCAATGCTTTATAGGATTACACGAAACAAAAAATATCTTCATGCAGCACAAAAATCCCAGGAATTTATCGAAAAAAATTTGTCGGATGGACAGAAAAAACTTTACACAAGTTTTCGAGATGGAAAGTGCTCAAAGCATGCCTTTTTGGATGATTATGCATTTTATGTTACAGCCTTGATAGAACTTTACAACGCAACACTGAATGGTCATTATCTTGAAAACGCAGAAGAATTCTGCAAAGAAACAATCAGAGTTTTTATGGACGCCAAAAACGGTGGTTTTTACCTTTCTGATCCAAACAGCATGGAACTGTTTATTAATCCAAAGGAAACCTATGACGGGGCAATCCCCAGTGGAAATTCAGTGATGACATATAATTTGGTCAGGCTGTATCAAATTACAGAAAAAGATGCGTATAAGGAGTTTTTGGAAAAACAGATCACTTTTATGTCCGCTACGACAAGGGAATATCCATCAGGCAACAGTATGTTTTTAATTGCGATGCTCTTACATGAAGATCCTATACCCCATATGACAATTGCACTCAAAGAGCACTGTGATTTAACACAAATAACAGAAAAACTGCCTTTTATGGCAAATATATCGGTAGTGACAGAAAACACGAAATATCCACTTTTAAACAAGCAGACCACATTTTATGTATGCAAAAATCGCAACTGCCTCCCGCCAACTAATACCATTGATGCAATTTATTAGTCTTTAGAAACTGCTAGATTCATTGCTATTAAAACTTCTCTTTTCTTTTTAATGTGTATCATATCTTAATATACCAAAAGACCTCGGCACGGATTTCTATGTCCGTGCCGTTTGTTTTATTATGACTTTCAGGATTCTGCTTACTGAAATTTAAAATTATTTTATCCTCTCAAAAAACTTATCCTTTATAAGGAAAAACATAGTACAGTCAATAAAAATCAACTGTACTATGCTTAAAATGGTTACTTAATATTTAACTTTTGGGGCAACAATTTTTTCGTTTTTGTTTTTCTTGAATATGCCTATCTTTGAGGATTTCTCAATCGGCACATAAAACTGGCATTTACCTTTCTTCCAATGCCCGATGTACGGGCAAGTTTCAGAGCGCTTGTCTAACTCATAAGTATCTTTGCCAGTCTTGCATCTTGGGCATATTGGTTTTCTCCAAAACATCTTCTTTGCTCCTTTGCTGTTTTCCATGTCTGCCTGTTCATTGGAGCGCCCTGCAATTGTCAAAGCACAATACAGAACAACAATTATTGCTAAAATCACTGTGCCAATGATAAATCCAAAAAGTAATTTCATAAAATCATTGCTCCTTTCATGCCGAATTCTTAACCTGTTGCAGGAACCGGAATTCCTCCAACAGATTTAAGTTGTTCAATTAGTCCTCAATCTTTGACCAATCGGGATTTTCTGTAAGAGAAGTCCACTTCTCATGCTTTCCATCAGCCTTCATTTCGTATGTATGACTGTTGGTAGCTTCCTGAACTGCAAGGTAGTACCAAGCATTTTCATTTGCACT
>JAZRPL010000045.1:0-1121 GCA_045649245.1 Ructibacterium sp. | reverse complement strand
GAAACACCCCTGTAGATACCTGCACCTTACCGGGCACCGGCTACCACCTCCCGGCAAAAGGTAACAACCGCATCCCCCAGAGCTTCTCCGTCACGAAGGCTGTCAATCATAGCTTGCAGGGCATCTCCCGTCACCTCCGGATCACCGGGGAGCAGCCAAGAAAGACCCACGCCCCAATGAATGATCGCAAGCATAAGCACAAAGCATATGGTAATAAAAACAGCAAGTTGCGTTTTATTTGACATTTTGCGGCATCCGGAATACCGCCTTTTTCCTACCTGCGGATACAAAACTTTATAGCCCATTTGATCCCCTCCGGGATAAGCATACGAAACAATCAGATAAAACTTTCCCGACACTTGACAAGATGGAATAATTTCATTATAATGGCAAGGCTGACGGGGTGTGGCGAAGTTTGGTATCGCGCTTGGTTCGGGTCCAAGAGGCCTCGGGTTCGAATCCCGACACTCCGACCAAAAAAGAAGTAACTTTTGGTAGACAAAAGTTACTTCTTTTTTTATCCAAGCCGCAGGCTTGGCATATCATCGGTGCACGAAGTGCGGCGTATATCATCAAGGGCGGCTTGCCGCCCTTGTATCTCATCACGCGCCAGCGTGCATTTTTCCTGCGGCTTGATGATATACAACACTGCGTGTTGATGATATGCAATTCCTTCGGAATTGATGATATACAAGGCTTCGCCTTGATTTGTTTTCAGAAAAGCGATATAATCTGTTTGATAAATAAGAATTTGACATTGCGTTTTTTATAAAGCTGTGCTACTATATAGAAAATTAAAAATAAAACTGCCACCGGGTAGTGTAATGCAAAAGCATTCGTTTGCACATCGTTAGGTCTTTGAAGATGTGTATTCGGATGTTTATTTTTTAGGGGGAGTGTGAATTGAAAAGATATTTTTCAAGGTCAGAAATAATATTGTGGTTTTCTTCAATTACATTGATTATCGCATCATTTATGATTTTTGATAAAGAAAGCTATTATACATTAGCAGCTTCGCTGATCGGTGTGACGTCACTTATTTTTAACGCAAAGGGTAATCCTATCGGGCAGGTTTTGATGGTGGCTTTCAGTATCATTTATGGAATCATATCTTTTAGCTT
>JAZRPL010000044.1:0-3173 GCA_045649245.1 Ructibacterium sp. | reverse complement strand
TTCTCCAGCCTCCGCCTCATGATTCTCTTTTCCTGTTGTTCCATCTTCCATTCTCCTTTCCAGTTCAATCAAAAAAGCAATATTGCAGGCCAAGTGCCATAAATGGGGCAGCCCGCTCTCCGTATCCTTCCCCTTTGGTTCTTCTATATATCGGAGCATATGCCGAAACGCCGCATCACGGTATCTCGAGATTTCCACCCGCTGCCAACTATCCGGATCTTTGTATTTTTCGTTTCCAAACTCCCGAACTCTGCTAATAGCCCGAATAATCTCCACCGGCACTAGTGAGAGCCGTTCCTTCCCGGCATCTCTCTTAATTGTCTGATCCACCATCATCCACCTCTTCTTTTTACCATCTCATCCAAAAGTCTCTCTTCCATGGCCGCATAGTCTGCATAATTACCATCCTCGTAATTGTTAAACTTACTCTTTTTCGCCTTATTCTCCCGTCCCGCATCTTCCTCCGCCCAGGACAGAATCGTGATATAATGGTTCTGATATTTGTAGCCTTTGATTTCTATTCCCACCGAAAGCCTATCAATCTTCTTCTGATAATCCGCTGGAAACCTCTTCTTCAAATCTCTAAACTCATCCTCGGTTAAAAATACATTTTTGTATTTTCCGCGGGCGTTTTTCTCTACTCTCTCTCCTCTACTCTCTTCTCTTCTACTCTCTTCTACTCTACTCTGTTCGTTTCTGTATACATTTTCGCCATTTTTGTATACATTTTTCCCGTTTATGTATACATTACTGTTGATTTCGTGCGCACTTAATAAGAGGTATCGTTCTTCCATCTCCACCCGGACTCGGCGGCATGTCCCATCCAAAAACCTTTTTTGGATACCATGGGACGTGAGGATTTTATACGTATCGTACATTCCTCGATGGAAAATACCCCTTTTGATTGCGGCTCTCACTATTTCAGAAACCAAATTGCAATTTACCTTCAGTTCACTGGCAAACAACAATGCAGCCTCATCATCAAATTCAATGTAATAGCCTAACTCTCCATAGATTCTTTGCCAGAGTTTAACGATTACACCAAATCCCTTCAATCCAAAATCAGCCTCAATCAAGCGAAAATTCGATTCCATAGCAGTATCAAAAGCGAAGAAGTTGAGACCTATCTTTTTCGCCATCTCAATTCTCCTTATTTATAATGATTCATTCCTTCTGCGGATTTGCCCCGCACTTATGAGTCATTCTTAAAAACATTCATTTCCAATCCCTTCCTCTCTTCTTTATTAAATTTCCGATATGCAGTACAATGGGGCGAAGGTGGAGACGGCCGTTTATGTCCAGTCAGCAATATGTATTCGCAAGAATAACTGTATTTCAGTCCTTCTCCTCCTGCCGCCTTATACAGACAGGTTCTGCATTGTGTTCTATTCACAGTCTTATTTCCTCCTCAGCCATGGATAAATCCCTTTCATCGCAATACAGCAATATTTCCCGGCTATTCTTCATATTTCCCCGCTACTGCTTTATAAATTTCGCAGCATTCAAACCGAGCATCGCAAAAGATCCTTCTTTGTAAATTCCGTCCATATTCTGACAGAAACAATAAATTCACAGAACTATCCTCTGTAATTCCTTCACATAGAATATTCTTTCTCCCGCTGGATTTAAAAAAAGGGCATCTTGCGTTTACAATATCTGATATCCTCGGCACTTTTGACACATCCTATTCCTGTTTTTCTTCGATAAAGGGATTCCCTAAAACGGCAATCCCTCATCATCCAATACCGGTAGAAACTCTTCCTCTACCGGAACTACAGTTTCTCTACCTGCATCCTTCTTGCTTTCGCCGAAACCAATCTCTTGTGCCACAACCTCGGTAGAGTAATGTTTCTTCCCGTCAGAACCCTCCCATGTGCGTGACCCAAGCTTACCGACTAACACCATCATTTTACCTTTCGAAAAATATTTGCTGACAAATTCTGCCGTTTTGTTCCATGCAACACAGGGGATAAAATCCGTAGTCTGCTTTTCCCCATAGCCGTTATTTACGGCAACAGTAAAACTGCATACCGGCTTTTTAGAATCGGTATACCTAAGTTCCGGCTCGCGTGTCAGCCTTCCCATCAGAATCACTTTGTTAATCATTTAATTTCCTCCCACAAATAACTTCTTCCGAAGATCTCCCGGAACTTCTCTTCTGTCCATATAAAACACCTATTTTTTCTTCGCATTCATAATTAATTCCTTGTATTTCAACGCTTCTTCAATGGAATTAAACTTTTTTTCTTTATAATTTGGTATGCTAACTCTATATTTCCCATTTTTCACATATATGTACTTATGCCCTGTCTTTGATTTTGTTGAAGAATGAGGTTTTCGCATATTGGGAATGGAGTGATATATGTTTTCTTTTTGGGTGCACCATTCTAAATTTTCAGCCGTATTATCATACTTCTTAAAATTTTTATGATTTACACAATTATGCTTTTCAGGGTTTTCGGTAAAATGCTCGGCCACTAATCTATGAATATAAAAATTTTTTCTTTTTTGCTTTTTTCGTAAACCTACAATTTTGTAACCATTGCCATTGTCCGTTGATCTCAATATTTTTTCCGGCACAACCCGAACACCACCATTTTGGTTGTTTGTTACAACTCGTTCTACACTTTTAACTCTCCCTAAATTGCTAATTTCATAATAACCCTCATATCCTTTAATGGCTTTCCATTCTTCTTTTTGCATATGACTACATCCCCTTTGATTTCTTCATTTCAGCAATAGCGGCTTTGTGTCCTTGAGCGTAACCGTAAGTGAAAGCCGAAAAAATTAGTTGGATGGGTCCATGATTATGATCTCGTATTTCCAATATACCAGCCGCATCTAAGTCGTACCTTGGATTGATTTTTGCGTGCCACCCTTCTACAGTTTTTATTACATTTAATCTTGCCATAAAAAATTCCTCCTTGATTTTTGTTGCCTTACATGGTATAATCAAGGTGCGGAGGTCGTAAGGCTGACCTCCACGCCTTTGGGTTTGAATAGCGGTTGGTTTTCAGCGACTACCGCTATTCTTTTTTATTCCGCTTTTGCTTTTCTTATCAACTCTGCTGCTTCTTCTACGGAATTTGCTTTACTCTCAACAAGTTTTGCAAGCGTTTCAAGAAAAGCATTAAATTCTGCATTGGTCATTCCGTTCTGCATCTCCTCACTTC
>JAZRPL010000043.1:0-8028 GCA_045649245.1 Ructibacterium sp. | reverse complement strand
TGTACTATAAATCAACGGAAGATATAGGAATATTTGAGGTGAAAAGATGGATAGACAGACGCAAGAGGCAAGGAAAATGGCGAAGGAACTTCCCTTTTGGGCCAAGGTGGATCATATTTGGACATATTACAAATGGTGGTTTATAGGAGCGGCTGCCATTATTTTATTAGTCGGCGGAACCATTCATGAGCGTCTGACCCGACCGGTTTATGATATGGAAATTGCTTTTTATTCTGAGGACTACGTAAGCCAGGAAAAACTTGCCGCGTTGGAAGAATACATTGCGCCGTTTATCACCGATCTGGATGGCGATGGAGAAAAACGCGTGAAGGTTTATTCGGTCAGTGCTGCCATGGTGGATGAGGGGGGAAATGGGCTTGCCACGATACAGAGCAAATTGGCGATAGAACTAATTTCCGGCTCCTATCCGGTCTTCTTCTTTGACGATGTTTTTTATGAAATATTACAGATGGAAGCCTATCGGCAAACCATGGAATCCTATCGGGAGATGAGTAGTTTTCCGGATTTGCAGGAAATTTTACAAGTTCCGGAGGGGGAACATGTCTACTGGGCAACCCGATCTCTTTATGAGCAAGAAGAGGGGGAAATGGAAAGTATTGCCCTTCATGATATGGCGGCAGAAACAGAAACTCTGATTTTTGGCCCACGAGATGAGAAAAAATAGGAGGTGGAAAAATGGAACGGTGGTTAAAGAAACTCGGGAGGCAACATCGGGAACTGCTGTTGTATGCAGTCTTTGGTGTAATGACCTTTTTGGTAGATACCGGACTGTTTTTCCTTTTCAGTTTATTTTATGATTTAGAGCAAAACTTGTGGTTGATGCACGGATGCAGTATTTGCTCCACAATGGCGGCCATTACCTTTGCTTATTTTACAAATCGTCGCTTTGTTTTTAAAAGCAATGCAAAGGGCGTTTTGGAAACCGGCAAAGAAATCCTTGCGTTTTATAGTTCAAGAGTTTTTGCCATGGTGTTGGCTGAGTTATTGCTACAGGTTACGGTTTCGGGTTTGGGTTTTCCGGCACGGTGGATGAAACTGGTGCTCAATCTCCTTGTAATTGTCCTAAATTATCTGTTTAGTAAATTTTGGATTTTTAAAAGTCCAAAAAAGAGGGAAAATAAACCGGAAGGAAAAAATGTATGAAACGGCTTTGTGTTTTTGATTTAGACGGAACTTTGGTTGATTCTATCGGTGATATCGCGGATGCCATGAACCGCTCCTTGCGAAAAATGGGAAAGATGGTGCATTCGACCAAGGACTATTATCAGATGGTGGGTGATGGCGTAGAGTTGCTTTGCAGACGTGCGCTTTTGTTTTCCTCGGAGGAGGAAGCAGAAATCCTGCTTCGTCTTTACAGGGAGGATTATATAAAAAACTGTTGTAAGAAAACAGTGCCCTATCCAGGGGTTTTCTCTCTGTTACAACGGTTGAAAAAGGCGGGCGTTAAAATGGCGATTCTCTCCAACAAACCGCAGGATCAAACCAATGAGGTTGTTGAGAAGGTGCTGGGAAAAGAATATTTTATCCGGATTATGGGTGCCGGTCCGAAATTTCCTAAGAAGCCGGATTCGGCAGCCCTCGATGACCTGATCAAGGTGGCCGGTGTAACCAAAGAGGATGTTTGGTATATTGGCGATTCTGATGTTGATATGCAACTTGGTCTTGCTGCTGGGGTGGAAGCCATTGGTGCAGCGTGGGGATTTCGCGGTGAACGGGAACTTCAAAGGGCGGGTGCCCATTGGATTGCCAAGGATATCAATGCTTTAGCAGAGTATATTTTAAAAGAGGAGGAATAAGTATGGTTCGGCATATTGTTTTTTGGAAATTGGCTGAGGAGGCAGAGGGAAAGAGTAAGTGGGAAAACGCGCAAATCATTAAAACACAACTGGAAGCCTTGGTTGGGAAGATTCCGGGGTTGCTTTCTGCCGAAGTAGGAATCAATGAAAATGGGGGCGAATACGATGCGGCTCTTTCTTCTGAATTTGAAAATATGGAAGCATTAAGGGCTTATGATATCCATCCGGAACACCAAAAAGTGCGAGAGTTTGTAACCAAAGTCCGGGTGTCGAGGACAGCGGTGGATTACCAATTTTAAAGGGAAAAGAAAAAGAATTTTTGGCCCTGCCGTCAGGTGGGGCTTTTTCTTTTTTTCGTGGTTTACAGAAAGCACATAATGGATAAGTATGCATATTATGTTAATAGCCATGACAGAAAATAATCATGGAGAAATTTTAGAAAGGAAGGATTGCAATGCCTTTTAAACACGAGACACAGCCTGCGGCAATGCCAATGGTTGGATATGCCTATGTGCCCATGCAGGTTGCGGAGATGCGTAATCTCTTTGCCCCGGAAGAGGCGCTGAATCAGGGAACTATTTTCCCGATTCTCGCAAAACCGCTTGGGGTATATGGAAAACAGGTATCGGGAGATAAAATCTTTCCGGAGGTGGGCCAATGAACGAACGTGCAGCCCTGCTCAAAAAACTCAATGCATATGCCTTTGCGGCCTATGATTGGAATCTCTATTTAGATACCCATCCGCAGGATACAGATGCCATTGCTATGTTTCATAAAATGACCAATCGTGCCAATGCCTTGAAAGAAGAGTTTGAATCCAAGTATGGGCCGCTTACCGCAATGGCGTCCCAAAATATGGAGCGTTGGGATTGGTTAGATGATCCATGGCCGTGGGAGAAAGGATAAGGGGGGATTTTTATGTGGAGTTATCAAAAAAGGCTACAGTATCCGGTTAATGTTAAAAATGCCAATCCAAAACTGGCACAGTTTATTGTTGCACAATACGGCGGGCCAAACGGGGAGTTAAGTGCCAGTTTGCGATATCTGTCCCAACGGTTTTCTATGCCTAATGAAATGACAAAGGCATTATTGACCGATATAGGGACGGAAGAACTAGCACATTTGGAGATTGTAGGAAGTTTGGTTCGGCAGTTAGCCAAAAATGCAACTACAACAGAGATAGAAAACAGTCCGTTTGGACAGTATTTCATGAACCATGGCCGCGGTGTGTTCCCGGCAGATTCTACCGGTATGCCCTTTGATGCCAATGCACTTGCTGTTTCCGGCGATCCTATTGCAGATTTAACAGAGGATCTGGCAGCAGAACAGAAGGCGCGGGCGGTTTATGACAACATTTTGCGGGTATCTGATGATCCGGATGTTAATGATGTTATTAAATTCTTGCGGCAAAGAGAAATCGTACACTTCCAGCGCTTCGGTGAGGCGCTTGACCAGTTGCAGAACACCCCGGCAAACCGTGTTTTTTAGTTGATAGTAAGAAATAAAACAAAAGCCGTCCGGCATTACAATGCCGGGCGGTTTTTGTAGTAAAAGATAATAAAAAATGGAATTTCGTTTAAGTAAAGATTACAAGTGTAATTTCATTGACACCTTCCTGAATCTGTGATATAATTTTGATATAATAGGGTTTGTTGTGTGCATAAAATGGTATTGGCCTCTTTGTCCTATTAAAAAGTGTGTAAGGGAAGTATAAGATTATGTTAAAGCCTTTTGAACAAAAAGTGTGGTTGTCTTCGCCTACCATGCATGGAGAGGAACTTGAATACATAGCGGAGGCGTATCACACAAATTGGATGGCAACAATTGGTGAAAATATTGATGAAGTTGAACGGCTGATCTGCGAATATACCGGATGCAAGTATGCGGTTGGTTTATCTGCCGGGACGGCGGCGTTGCACCTTGCAATGAAGTTGGCGGGTGTAAAACCCGGAGACAAAGTTTTATGTTCGGATATGACGTTTGATGCAACTGTAAACCCTGTAGTTTATGAAGGGGGTATTCCGGTTTTTGTTGATAGCGAAGAGGATACATGGAATATGAACCCTGCAGCACTGGAGAAAGCCTTTGCCTTGCATCCCGAAAGCAAAGTTGTTGTTGTTGCGAATCTGTATGGCGTTCCTGCGAAACTTGATGAAATTAAAAGTATCTGCAAAAAGCATGATGCTGTTTTGATTGAGGATGCAGCGGAATCATTGGGGGCTACCTACAAAGGACAACAAACAGGGACCTTTGGTGATTATGGGGTTATATCCTTTAATGGCAACAAAATTATCACCGGTTCTTCCGGTGGAATGTTGTTGACTGATGATTTAGAGAGCGCCAATAAGGTTCGCAAATGGTCTACCCAAAGCCGGGAGAATGCGCCTTGGTATCAGCATGAAGAAATAGGCTATAATTACCGCATGAGCAATGTAATTGCCGGAGTTGTTAGAGGACAGTATCAGTATTTAGATGAGCATATTGCCAGAAAAAAGGCTATCTATATGCGGTATAAAGAGGGATTAAAAGATTTGCCCGTGGTGATGAACCCTTATATTGAAGGGGAGATGGAGCCGAATTATTGGCTTAGTTGTATTTTGATTGACAAGGACGCGATGTGTAAACAGGTGCGAAGTGAAACTGAGGCCTTATACATAAAAGAAGCGGGAAAAAGTTGTCCTACGGAGATTCTTGAGACATTGGCAAAATACAATGTAGAAGGCCGACCCATCTGGAAACCGATGCATATGCAGCCTATATACCGGAATAATCCCTTTGTAACGGCTAAAGGAAACGGCAGATGTCAGACCAATGCTTATATAGACGGTGCAGTAGAAGATGTAGGGGCAGATATTTTTGAAAGAGGGTTGTGCTTGCCGTCTGATATCAAAATGACGGAAGAAGAGCAAAGTCGTGTGATTGAAATCATAAAATCTTGCTTTTGAGGTGTTTGATAAATGTATAGAAAATACATAAAAAGGCCTGTGGATATTTTATGTGCCTTGGCAGCAATTTTGGTGTTTTCTTGGCTCTATATCATTGTCGCAATTTTAGTGCGTGTGAAGTTAGGAAGCCCTGTAATTTTTAAGCAGGAACGTCCCGGCAAAGACGGAGCAATTTTTACACTTTATAAGTTTCGCACTATGACAGACCAGCGTGACGCAGATGGAAAACTATTGCCGGATGAGATAAGGCTTACAAGATTTGGAAGGTTTTTGAGAAGCACAAGTTTAGATGAACTTCCCGAGGCGTTTAACATTCTTTTTGGACATATGAGTGTGGTCGGGCCAAGACCGTTGTTGGTACAGTATTTATCCAGATATAATGAACATCAAAATCGCAGACATGAAGTGAGACCGGGATTATCCGGCCTGGCACAAATCAATGGCCGTAATGCATTGAACTGGGAAGAAAAATTTGATTTGGATGTAAAATATGTGGATAACATTACCTTTATCGGTGATCTAAAAATTGTGCTTTTGACTGTTTGGAAAGCGTTTGTGAAAGAAGAAGGGATTTCCCAAGAAGGGTTGGCAACAGCCGCTGAATTTATGGGAAGCGATAGGGAGAGACTCAATGTCTGAAAATGTTATAATTATAGGAGCAAGCGGACACAGCAAGGTTGTTGCTGATATTATCAAAAAATCCGGTGATTTTGTGTATGGTTTTTTGGATGATGATACTTCTAAAAAAGGCGTTATGGGGCCCGTTGAGGATTGTCTTCAATATCCAAATATGAAATTTGTCATTGCTATTGGAAATAACCGAATCAGACGAATGATTGCAGAAAAATATCAACTACAATACTATACTGCAATTCATCCAAAGGCCATTATTTCGGAAAACATTCCTATTGGCGAAGGTTCTGTAGTTATGGCCAATGCAGTCATTAACGCAGATGCAATCATTGGGAGACACTGCATTATTAACACGGCAAGTGTAGTGGAACACGATTGCCGTATAGGGGATTATGTGCACGTTTCTCCGGGTGCTGTTCTTTGCGGCACTGTCACGGTGGAAGAAGGCTGTCATGTTGGTGCCAAAGCAGTGATAAAGAACAATATTTCCATTAGCGGCAATGTAACGATTGGCTGTGGAGGTTGTGTTGTTAAAGATATAAAGAGTGCAGGGGTCTATGCAGGTGTTCCTGCGGTAAGGATGGATATATGAAAAATATTTGTTTTGTAACAACAACCAGTATCTCAATCGATGCGTTTATTTTCCCTTGTGTCCCTGTTCTGAAGCGTCTTGGGTTTTCTGTTTCTTTTGTAACATCCTGCAAGGGAGATTTTGCGCAGAGATGCCAAGATGAAGATGTTAAAGTTTTTGATTTCCCCGTTCAAAGAGGTTTTGACTTTTTCGGCACATTTGCTGCAGCAAAACGTTTTAAGAAACTTTGCATCAACGAGAAGTTTGATATGGTAGTCTATGCCACGCCAAACGGTGCACTCTATGGTTCTATCGGGGCAAGACTTGCCGGAGTTCCGTGCAGAGTTTTGGCACAGTGGGGAATGCGTTATGTAGGTTATGAAGGCTTTAAAAGAAAGTTCATTTGCAGTCTTGAAAAAATTGCTTGCCGTAATGCTACCGATATAAGGAATGTTAGTGAAAAAAACCGTGCCATTGCGATTCGTGATGGAATGTATAGGCCGGAAAAGTGTAAGGTTTTGGGGCTCGGCGGTACCATAGGTGTTGATCTTGCCCTGTATAAACCGGATGAAATTCCTGCTATGCGCAAAAAAACAAGGGAAAACTTTGGTATTCCTGAAAACGCAATAACCTATGGCTTTGTAGGGCGTATCTGCCGTGATAAGGGGGTTGGCGAACTGCTTTCTGCCTTTGAACTGGTACAAAAGGAAGATTCCAATGCGTATTTGTTATTAATAGGGGGGCTTGATGATCACTCTATGCTTCCGGACGAACTTCTTGCCCGTGCAAAGGAGAATCCCAATGTGATATTCTGCGGTGCTGTGCCCAATGAAGAGGTTTCAGCATATCTTGCAGCCGCAGATGTTCTTGTTCATCCGACCTATCGCGAGGGATTTGGCATGGTTCTTCAAGAGGCGGCGGCCATGTTCCTGCCCACCGTAACTACAAATATTCCCGGTGCGTCGGAGGCTATTGTGGATGGCGAAACAGGTCTTCTTGCAGAAAAACAGGATGTAGAAAGCCTGAAAAATGCAATGGTAGCCCTGTTTGATGAGAATCTGAGACATACACTTGGAGAAAACGGAAGAAAACGTATTGAAGAACATTTTGAGAGAAACATGATGATAGAACGACTCTGTCAGGATTATCTTGAACTCTATAATCGGAGAGTGCTTCAAAAGTAAAATTTCGGCTCAGTGAAAACTTGTTAGGAAGGGAGTCAAACAATCATGAAACTTATGCTCCTTACCGGTGATCCGGTTTTTGCAAAAAAAGCAGATGCTTGCGGCGTGGATCGTATTTTTCTCGATCTTGAATATATTAATAAGGCTGACCGGCAAAAAGGCCGCAACACCTTTATTACCCATAATACCGCCTCTGATATTGCGCCATTACGGGAAGCCATAAAAAATGCTGCGTTGCTGGTTCGGGTAAACCCCATTAATCCCTTGTCTAAAAACGAAATAGATGCTGTGTGCAATGCGGGCGCGGACCTTATTATGCTTCCCATGGTTTATGATGCGGATGATGTAAAAACCTTTGTAGAATTGGTAAATGGAAGAGCGAAAACAGTTCCCATGATTGAAACCGCACCGGCTATGGCGCGAATCTCTGATATTCTTGATGTTGCGGGGATAGACGAAGTCTATATTGGTTTAAATGATTTGCATATAGGGCTGGATCTTACCTTTATGTTTGAGATTTTAAGCGGTGGATTGCTTGACTACATGGCAGAAACGTTGCATGGGAAAGGTATCCCGTTTGGCTTTGGCGGAATGGCTAAAATAGGTGAGGGAACGCTTCCGGCAGAAAAAATTCTTGCAGAACATTACCGTTTAGGCTCCTCTTCGGTTATTCTCTCCCGCACTTTTAGAAACGAAGTGGATGCGGATGGAAAGCCGGTATTGAACTTGGAGAATGAGATTGCAAAAATCCGTGCCGAGGAAGAGAAACTGGCGCTTTGGAAGACAGAGGATTTTGCGAAAAATCAGGCAGAGGTTAAAGATATTGTCAGAATGATTGTGAAAAATATCTTTCGGGATGTGAAATAATGGAAAATAAA
>JAZRPL010000042.1:0-2304 GCA_045649245.1 Ructibacterium sp. | reverse complement strand
TTTTTAAGTAAAGCCTTTGCCAGAATATAGGTGCCGTCCTCTGCTTGTACCTTTACATAGGTTTCGCGGGGATTAACGCAAAGGGCAATATTGGATGGGAGCGTCCAAGGTGTGGTAGTCCAGGCCAGAATATAGTCGGTTTCTTTACCGGCAACCTTGAATTTTACAATCAAAGAATTTTCCTTAACATCTTTGTAGCCCTGTGCGACTTCGTGGCTGGACAAGGAGGTGCCGCAGCGAGGACAGTAGGGCATAATTTTATGCCCCTTGTAGAGAAGGTCTTTGTCCCAGATTTGACGGATTGCCCACCAAACTGATTCAATATAATCGTTGTGATAGGTAACATATGGGTCTTCCATATCAGCCCAGAAGCCGACACGGTCACTCATTTCTTCCCATTCACTTTGGTAAGTGAAGACGCTATCTTTACACTTTTTAATAAAATCTTCAATACCATACTTTTCAATCTCCGGCTTACCGCTGATGCCAAGAGCTTTTTCTACTTCGAGTTCTACCGGAAGACCGTGGGTGTCCCAGCCGGCCTTGCGAAGAACATGGTAACCTTTCATGGTGCGATAGCGGGGAATAAGATCTTTGACGGCACGGGTCAGAACATGACCGATATGCGGTTTTCCGTTGGCTGTAGGCGGACCGTCAAAAAAGGTAAAGTTTTCTCCGCTTTCTCGGTTTTGCATACTCTTTTTAAATATATCATTCTCTTTCCAATAATTGATGATTTCCTTTTCCCTGTCAACAAAGGAAAGGTCGGTAGATACCTTACGATACATAGAAAAAGAACCTCCATTCATTTTGGTTTGGTATGATTACAGAACAAAACTGTTCCTAAATTAATTACAAAATAAACATACTTATATATTTTATAATAAAATCAGAAATTTGTAAAGGGGGAATGCGAAAAAAGAGGATATTTGAAGGAAGAATTTTCTAAAATTAAGGAGAAAAAGAAAAAGCACAGCCTTTAAAGGCTGTGCCAAAAATAAAAATCAAATTATGCCGTTATCTCCCGACCGCCATCACCGATCTCGGTAATATAGAACGTGGCTTCATAGCCGACGGTTTCCAGATACTTTTTGCCGATTTCTGCAATAAAAGTATCAACACAATCGTCTTTAACCAGACTGACGGTACAACCGCCAAAGCCTGCGCCGGTCATCCTAGAGCCCAAAACACCGTCAATTTTTAATGCCTCTGCTGCAAGTAAATCCAGTTCCGGACAAGAAACCTCGTAAAGGTCACGCAAGGAGTTGTGGGAGGCGGTCATTAATTGACCGAAAGCAACCAAATCTCCGGCAGTTAAAACATCGATGGACTTCTTGACTCGTGCATCCTCTTCAATGACGTGACGAACTCTGCGTTCTACGGTTTCGTCTTTAATAAATTGTTTAACCGATGCATACATCTCAGGTGTAACATCGCCAAGGCAGGTAATGCCTGAGAGATGCTGCTGTAAAATAGAAAGACCTTCCTCGCATTCTTTGCGCCGCTCGTTGTATTTAGATGCACCCAAAGAGTGCTTTTTGTTTGTGTTGGAGAGAACCAATTTATAGCCGTCTAATTGAATGGGGATCAACTGATAATCCAGAGTTTTGCAATTTAAGAAGATAGCGTGATTTTTCTTTCCCATTGCGGAGGCAAATTGGTCCATAATTCCGCATTTTACCCCGACATAATTATGCTCTGCCAACTGACTGATTTTTGCCATTTCGATGCTGTCAATGTCTTTTGCGCCGCCCAAAGATGCCATAGCGATGGCCGTGGATACCTCGATAGCAGCAGAGGAGGAAAGACCTGCCCCGTGGGGGGTAGTATCATGGAACAGCATATCTGCCCCGGTTATATTGTAACCGGCCTTTTGAAGTTCCACAAAGACGCCGAACTGATAATTGCCCCATTTTAAATCCCGGAAGTTTTCAAGGGTATCTAAAGAACCCTCTACCATCTCAGGAAGATCGGTCGCTTTTATTCTAATTTTGCCGTCTGTGCGTTTCCGGGCAATAACGGTGGTGCAAAAAGTCAGGGCAGCAGGGAAAACAAATCCGCCATTATAATCGGTATGCTCGCCGATCAAATTAACCCTGCCCGGTGATGCAAAAACCCGGATCTCTTCAGAATCTTCTCCAAAGGTATCAAGAAATTGATTTTTTAAATCTTGCGTTGTCATAGCGATCTATCCTTTCAGAAATTTTTCATATGCCTGCCGAAGTTCTTCTGCCTTTTCTTCCGGAGCAGTAGGGTTACAAGCGGCCCACGCACCGGTTTCGCTGGATGCGTTGAATTTTTGCT
>JAZRPL010000041.1:0-1066 GCA_045649245.1 Ructibacterium sp. | reverse complement strand
CCGCACCCGGACACGGCACTTTTCACCGTGATATTGCTGAAACACTTTGAACTCTTGGCTTGTGATATTAGCGGCTTTGAACGCCTTTTCACCGTCCCGCTTTTCCGGCAGCGGGTTGGTGATACGCTCCATCCGGTCAATACGGAAGGTGCGAAACTCGTTTTTCTCGGTTATGTATGCGTATAGATAATAGTTTCCGTTATCCCACAGAAGCCCGTAGGGGCTGACAATGTATAGCTCGCCTTTCTTGGAATACTGCTTGGGTTTTTCTTTGTTAGGGGTGTAGTGGAAATACCGGAAGCCAATCTTGCGGTTCTCTGCAATTGCCAGGTGGATGCGATCTGCCTCCCGCACAACGCTTTCGTTTGCGCTTCGCACACGGTCTGCCACAAATGCGTGGCGGTCAGTTAGGCTGGGTCTTGTGTAGATGTCTGCCATGTTGGCAATCTTTTGGCTGATTGTCCGGGCTTCGTTCTGTGTAATGAACTTGGATGCCTGGATACTATCAACCATCAGCCGCAGCTCATGGGGTTCAAACTCCGGCTTGGTGATGTAATAACCCCATTTTTTAGGGTCATATTCTACTGGCACACCAAAATCATATTTTAACCGGGTAATATCGTTATAGATCGTCTTTGGTGATGCTTCGATCTCTTTTGTCAGAAGATAGTCGCAAATATCGTTTGCGTTCTTGGGATGCTCCTTGGTTGCGTGATGATAGAGATAATCCCGGATGTAAAGCAGCTTCACGCCTTGTCCGGATGACCGTCCTTGCCCTTGTGCCATGCTATCCCCTCCTGTGGTGGGTTTTCTGTTAGTATAGCATACCAAAAGAAAAGAAAAAAGGGCAGAATTGGAAATTATCTTGCTTTTGCTGTAGCGGCGTGGTACAATGGCTATGCTACACAAAATCATACTGCCTATGCTGTAAGCGTGCGTTTTTACCTTCGGTAAAAATGCAGGCTCTGCTTTCGTGCGCTTTCGGCGTAGGATTGATTTTGTGTAGCAACAAATGGAGCTATGCGTTTTTCGGTGTGTAGTTCCATTGGGGCTACACACTTTTTTA
>JAZRPL010000040.1:0-8458 GCA_045649245.1 Ructibacterium sp. | reverse complement strand
CCTTCTTCCTTCACGCGGCGTTGCTGCGTCAGGGTTGCCCCCATTGCGCAATATCCCCCACTGCTGCCTCCCGTAGGAGTCTGGGCCGTGTCTCAGTCCCAATGTGGCCGATCAACCTCTCAGTTCGGCTACTGATCGTCGCCTTGGTAGGCCATTACCCTACCAACTAGCTAATCAGACGCGAGTCCATCTTCAGACGATAAATCTTTGATTTAAAAAGCATGCGCTTCTTAAATATTATGCGGTATTAGCACCCCTTTCGGAATGTTGTCCCCCTTCTGAAGGCAGGTTACTCACGCGTTACTCACCCGTCCGCCGCTTTCCTCTTTAACTTTCATCCCGAAGGAATCTTGTTAAAGATTCTCGCTCGACTTGCATGTGTTAGGCACGCCGCCAGCGTTCGTCCTGAGCCAGGATCAAACTCTCGATAAGTTTGTTATATACTCGCTCTTAAAGCGCTTATATACTCTCTCGATGTTTAATTAGCTCTATCGAATACTAACGTTTAAAGTTCGTTCAAACTTTGGAATTGACAAGGTCTTACCTTGTGCAATTGTCGTAATACTGTACTCTTCGTACTTTTTGTATTACCGCTTTCTCACTGTTTACTTTTCAAACATCACGCCGCTCCCTCAAGGGACAGCCTACTTAGTATACCACGTCTTCCCACCCTTGTCAAGATCTTTTTTCACTTTTTTTACTTTTTTTCTCCGGATTATTTTTCCCTTTTCTTCCTATTATTATGTACACTTTACTTTTTATTATTTTTGGAAAAAACTCTGCAAAAATAAAAAAAAGATTGAATTCTTTTGTTTGTTGCAGTATAATGTATTAGAATACAAAAATCGCAGTAAAAAGGAGTTGATTCCATGAGAGAAAATTTTGAACACGATGACATTCGGGAGATCACCCAGCGAATTGCCGAACTGCGGGACGCTTGTGGCTATACTCCGGAAGAGTTCGCCGAAAAACTTGGAATCCCAACAGAAACCTACCGCGCATACGAAGAGAACGCCAGCGCAATTCCTGTCAGTTTGATTTGTAACATTGCTACCCTCTGCGGCGTAGAATTGTCAGAAATCATGACCGGCGTTAGTGCTAAACTCCATACGATACAGGTTGTTCGGGCAGGGGAAGCCTCCGGCGTTGATCGGTATCCCGGCTATCACTTAGAGGATCTTGCCCATCGCTTTACCGGCAAAACCATGCAACCAATGATGGTTAACCTGTCGCCGGATGACCCGCAACCGGCCTTGGTTCGTCATGGCGGCCAGGAATTCAACTATGTCCTAGAAGGCGTTGTGACTCTCCATTGGAACGGGCGGTCTTATCAATTAAACGCCGGTGACAGCGCTTACTTTGACCCCACATTTGAGCACGGCCAGTGTTGCGGCAATGATTGTCCGGCACGGTTTTTGACCGTCATTGCGGAATAGTGCTGTGGAATACCACAGAAAAGGAGTAAATCATTTATGCTATTAGATCGTTTTTTGCCCAGAACCGAATTTTCTTCCTACGATGATTTTAAAGCCAACTACCAAATAAATGTTCCGGAATATTTTAACTTTGGTTTTGATATCGTAGACGCCTGGGCAGAACAAGAAAAAGAGAAAAAGGCTTTGGTCTGGTGCGACGACCACGACAACGAGAAAATTTTCACCTTTGCGGACATCCGCCGCTTATCCAACCAAACCGCCAACTACTTCCGTTCCATTGGGATTGGAAAAGGCGATGCTGTTTTGCTGATTCTGCGGCGGCGTTGGGAATATTGGGTTTGTGCAGTGGCCTTGCATAAACTGGGTGCCATTTTGATTCCCGGCTCCTTACTATTAACCAAAAAGGATATCGCTTATCGTGCCAATGCAGCAAAAATCAAGGCTGTGGTCTGTCTGGACGACGATTTTGTTATCCAGCAAATCGAGGCGGCATTCCCGGAAGCCGAAACCTTAAAGCACAGAATTCTTCTGGACGAAGATCGAGAGGGCTGGCTGAAATTTGAAGACTGTATCCGAGATATGCCGGAAACCTTGGAGATTCCTACGCAGGACAGAACCCGTTGGGATGACCCTATGATGGTTTTCTTTACCTCCGGCACCACCGGCATGCCCAAGATGGTTTTGCACAATTGCGCGTACCCTCTTGGTCATATCACCACCGCAAAATACTGGCACCGGGTTCAAGAAAACAAA
This sequence comes from Ructibacterium sp., assembly GCA_045649245.1. GTDB lineage: Bacteria > Bacillota > Clostridia > Monoglobales > Monoglobaceae > Ructibacterium. The sequence goes on along the minus strand of JAZRPL010000040.1, from coordinate 6,269 downwards.
CTCCATATGAGTGTTTCCGATTCCGGTTGGGCGAAATTTTCCTGGGGGAAAATCTATGGACAATGGATTTGCGGCGCTACAATTTTTGCCTATGATATGGACAAGTTCGTCCCTGCTCGTCTTTTAGAGATGATTACCAAGTATCAGGTCACTACTTTTTGTGCACCGCCTACCATGTTCCGGTTTATGCTGCAAGAAGATCTCTCTCAATACGACCTTTCCTGCATCCAACATTGCGCCACCGCAGGCGAACCGCTCAATCCGGAAGTTTACAACCGTTGGCTGGAACAGACCGGTCTGCGGCTTTGCGAGGGGTTCGGCCAGACAGAATCTACCGTTCTTCTGGCAAATTTCCCCTGGTTTGAACCCAAAATCGGGTCTATGGGGAAACCGTCCCCCTTATATGACATTTGTTTAATCAACAGCGATGGCTCTCCTACCGAGGATGGCGAAGAGGGAAAGATTGTTGTCAAAGGCGTTGACAAAACCCCGCCCCCGGGTTTGCTGACAGGGTATTATCAAGATCCCGAACTTACCGAAAAAGCCCTGGGCGGTTCTTGGTATGATACCGGTGATATGGCTTGGCGGGACGAGGACGGCTTCTATTGGTTTATCGGGCGGGATGACGATGTCATTAAATGTTCGGGGTACCGCATCGGCCCCTTTGAGGTAGAAAGCGCCCTTATAGAACATCCGGCCGTGGTAGAATGTGCTATCACCGGTGCACCGGATCCCATTCGGGGACAGGTGGTAAAGGCCACCATCGTTTTAGCCAAAGGCTGGACTCCCTCGGATACTTTAATCAAGGAATTACAAGACCATGTAAAACGCACTACTGCCCCTTATAAATATCCACGGGTGGTAGAATTTGTGGAGGAACTGCCCAAAACCCTGGGCGGAAAAATCAAACGTGCGGAGATTCGGAAACAATCCCACGAGAAACATGACGCTTAATATTGTGCCTGCCGATCTGCGGGCAATGGGGACTGCAATCACAGATTGCAGTCCTTTCTTTTTCTTTTGCTCTCTGTCATCCCTTGGTGGTTCCCGACCGGCGGGACTATTGACAAGAAATTTCTTTTCTTGTATAATGAGTGAGATAAAAGGGGGCTTTTGTTCTCAAACAAAACCATTAGTCCCCGCTTGACAAAGGGTGGTGGTGTTGTGTTGCTAAAAGGTTCTGATATTGTTGCTGAGTGTCTGCTGGAACAGGGCGTAGACACCGTCTTTGGCTATCCCGGCGGTTCTATTCTCCATATTTACGATTCCCTTTATCGGTATTCTGATAAAATCCGACACATTTTAACCGCCCACGAACAAGGTGCCGCCCATGCTGCCGACGGATATGCCCGCAGCACCGGAAAAACCGGCGTGGTTTTTGCAACCTCGGGTCCCGGCGCCACCAATCTGGTAACCGGAATTGCTACCGCCTACATGGATTCGGTGCCCATGGTTGCCATTACCTGTAATGTAGAAAACTCCCGTCTGGGGAAGGATTCTTTTCAAGAGATTGATATTGTGGGCATTACCATGCCCATTACCAAACATAATTTTTTAGTAAAAAAGGCAGAGGATATTGCACCCGCTATTCGGCAGGCTTTTGAAATTGCGGCCTCCGGCCGGCCGGGTCCGGTTCTGGTAGACATCACCAACGATGCCACTGCCAACACAGCAGCCTATACCCGGCTCACGCCGAAAAAATCCGTCCAAGATACCATAGACGCAACAGAGGCCGACTTTGACAAGGCTGTTTCTATGATTACCTCGGCAAAGCGGCCGCTGATTTTTGCCGGCGGCGGCGTTCTTGCTGCCCACGCCGAAAAGGAACTTAAAGCATTGCAAGTCTTGCTGGATGCACCGCTGACCTTATCCCTTATGGGATTGGGGGCTTTTCCGGCCAGCGATCCCGCTTTTACCGGAATGATTGGTATGCATGGCAGCAAAACCACCTCTCTGGCCGTAAAGAATTGTGACCTTTTGCTCACCATCGGGGCACGGTTCTCGGATCGAGTTACCTGTAACGCCAATTCCTTTGCCAGAAACGCCAAAATTTTACACATTGACGTAGACCGTGCAGAGATTGATAAAAACATTGTAACAGATGCCCATCTGGCAGGTGACGCCAAGGCGGTTTTAGCAGAACTTTGTCGTCGGCTGACACAGCAGCACCGGCCGGAATGGATGACACAGATTGCTTCGTGGAAGACCGCCTACGCCGTAGTCCCCGCCACAGGGGAAACCCTGACACCCCAATGTATTTTAGAAACTCTTTATGCCGCAACTGACGGCAAGGCCATCGTATCTACTGACGTAGGACAGCATCAGATGTGGACGGCCCAGTTTTACAGCATTGATAAACCCCGCCACTTTTTGTCCTCCGGCGGCCTTGGCACTATGGGTTTTGGTTTAGGGGCAGCCATCGGGGCACAAGTGGGCAACCCTGACGCTATCGTTATCAACATTACCGGCGACGGTTGCTTTCATATGAATTTAAACGAACTCTCTACGGCAGCCAAACAGGAACTTCCTATTATAGAAATTGTTATGAACAACAATGTTCTGGGAATGGTACGGCAATGGCAACGGATGTTTTTTGAGAATCGTTTCTCCCAAACCACCCTGGACAAAAAGACCGACTACGACATGGTCTCCCACGGCTTGGGCGCCAACGGAGTTACCGTAACCTGTCGCTTGCAACTAAAAGATGCCGTCCAGAAGGCACTTGCCTGCCGGAACAAACCCACCGTTATCAATTGTATCATTGATGCAGACCAAGCGGTTCTTCCCATGGTCCCCACCGGCAAATCCATTGAAGAACCTATCTTAGAAATCAATCTTGATTAAGGAGGAATTTCCATGAGCAACACCCACGTTTTATCTGTTTTGGTGGCCAATCATGCCGGCGTTTTGAGTCGGGTCTCCGGGCTTTTCTCCCGACGGATGTATAATATCGACAGCCTTTCCGTCGGCGTTACCGAAAACCCCGAAGTTTCCCGCATTACCATTGCCTTGCAGGCTGATGACAACACCTTCATCCAGATCAAGAATCAGTTGGCGAAGTTGGTAAGCGTGAAGGAGATCACCGAACTAAAAAAAGACACCGCCGTCATGCGGGAACATGTTCTCATCAAGGTTAGCGTCAAGGATCAGGCCGGCGTGATGCAACTTTGCGACATTTTCCGGGCAAGCATCGTGGATATCTCTTTAGAATGCATGACTGCCGAACTGACCGGCAGCCCCAATAAAATCAATGCCTTTATCTCCTTAATGGAACAGTATGAGGTAAAGAATCTGGTGCGAACCGGACTCACCGGTCTGCAACGAGGATAAGTTGATGGCGCTACCTTAAAAGGATAAACCCAAAAACAACAAAAACCCGACGGTTGTCGGGTTTTTTCTTTTCTCGCACACAGGGCATATCTACGCCTGACAAACAGCACTTCTCCTGTCACCGGGGGCAATGGACAGTTGCATATCTCTTCCGGGGCAAATCCCCGCCGCAGTTAACACATTTTCCACCGTCTGTTTTGCCAGCAGCGGATAGTTATTTTCCGGACTCAAGTGTCCCAAAAGAATCTGTTTTACACCCATCCGCACCAAAAACTCTGCCGCCTTACCGGCCTCGTCATTGGAAAGATGGCCGCGCTCACCCCGAATCCGCCGCTTTAGGGATAAGGGATACCGTCCCATCTCCAAAAGGTTTTTGTCGTGATTGGCTTCCAAAACCACAATCTGGCTGCCTTGAACCGCCCGAAACAGCGATTCCTGCAACATCCCGATATCGGTAGCCACCGCCACTTTTTTCCCCGCTCCGGCAAGGCAATATCCCACCGGATCGGCTGCATCATGGGGAATGGAAAAAGGTTCTATTTCAATGTCCCTTATGGAAAAGGACTGGGTATGGGAAAATTCCCGCCGGTTCTCAGGTTGGATTTTTCCAATATCCCGCTCCATGGCGGCCCAAGTCCCCTGGTTGGCATAAACCGGAATCCCGTATCGCCGGGTCATCACGCCGATCCCGCCGGTATGATCCCGATGCTCATGGGTTACCAGAATCCCGTCAATCTCCTCAGGTTGTAAACCTAATTCCAAAATCCCGGTCTCGGCTGCCTTTCCGCTGATTCCGCAATCGATCATCAGTTTTGTTTTTTCCGTCCATACCAAAATGGCATTTCCTTTACTTCCGCTTCGAATGGAGCATACCTTCATGATAAATTCCGCCCCTCCCTATAAAAACAGGGAGTCCGGAATCTCTTCCGACTCCCCGCCGTCTTATGCTAACGCAATCGGCGCAGATTGCGGCGGCATCTCACCTTTTTCGCCGCCCCGCCGTGTAATCTGGGCACCAAGGCCGCGAAGTTTTTCTTCAAGACCTTCGTATCCTCGGTCAATATATTTTAAATTGTAGATTTCCGTCACACCATGGGCCATCAATCCGGCAATGACCAACGCCGCACCGGCACGCAGGTCGGTAGCCGAAACCGGCGCTCCGGTAAGATAGGGCGAACCTTCGATGGTTGCAATTCTGCCCTCTACCGAAATATTAGCACCCATACGGTTTAACTCGCCGATATACTTAAAGCGATTGTCCCACACGTTCTCGGTTACAACACTGGTTCCTTTGGCAACCGCCAGCAAGGTGGACATCTGTGGCTGCAAATCGGTGGGGAATCCCGGATGCGGCTGGGTTTTTACATTGGCTGCCGCAAAAGGCTGGTCATCTTTGGCATAGACACGGATTGCTTCATCAAATTCCTCAATCCCAACCCCCATCTCGGCCAGTTTCGCCGACAGAGATTCCATATGTTCCGGAATGATATTGGTCACAGTAACATCGCCACGGGTTGCCGCTGCCGCAATCATAAAAGTCCCTGCCTCTATCTGATCCGGAATCACGCTAAAATTCCCGCCATGAAGTTCGGAAACACCTTTGATCCTTATGATATCAGTTCCCGCACCGCGGATGTTGGCACCCATACGATTTAAGAAGTTGGCAACGTCAACAATATGCGGTTCTTTAGCCGCACTGTCAATCACGGTAACTCCCTCGGCAAAAACAGCTGCTAGCATGATATTAATAGTAGCGCCTACCGATACCACATCTAAATATATATGGTCGCTAACCAACTTGTCCGCAACCAATTCGACCATGCCATGCTCCATCTTAACCTCAGCACCCAAAGCCTTAAAGCCCTTGATGTGCTGATCGATGGGTCTGACGCCAAAATCACAGCCGCCGGGCATAGCCACCCGCGCCTGCCCGAAACGGCCCAGCAATGCCCCCATCAAATAGGAGGACGCCCGAATCTTCCGCACGGTTTCGTAACTGGCTTCAAAACTGTTTAGGTTGGTACAATCAATCTCCACAACACCGTGATCCACAAAGGCCGCTGTGCCGCCCAGGTTATTGATGATTTCCAGCAGCACTTCTATATCACTGACATGGGGCACATTATCAATATGGCATTTACCCTTTACCATAATGGCAGCAACCAGGATTGCAACTGCAGAGTTCTTGGCCCCGCTGATTTCCACCTGACCCACAAGAGGTGCGCCGCCTAAAATAACCATTTTTTCCATGTTTTATGCCTCCCATGAAAAATCCTTCTACGCTTCTTCTCTCTATTATATCATACCGGCCCGATTATGCAAGCCGTTTTCTTGCTTTTCTTTCTGCCGTCCTTATTCTACCATAGTTTTTATTACAAGTAAATTACAAATCCCTAACATTACAAAGGTGTTTTACGCTTATTGCAATCATAGGTTTTGGGATATACGCTTTGGCATACAATAAATATCTACCCGCATAGCGGGTGTATATTTCATTTTCAGGCATAGCCCTCATGCTACCGACTACCCATAAATGGGTAAATAAAGGGGTTTTTAAACAGGCTCCCTTGTGTAAAGGGATCTGGCGAGCAAGGCGAGACGGAAGGATTGTTGCTAACAACCTTTCCGTCAAAACCTACGGTTTTGCCACCTTCCCTTACACAGGGAAGGCTTACCCTCTATCGGGCCGTGGTTTTCTTATACAAAAAGCGGCCTATGCATGATGGCATAGACCGCATCTCTTTGCTATCTTGGCAGCAAACCGTAAGCCGGGTTCTGTCGTGGATGATCATCTATCTGGGACGCACGTCGCCGCACGCCTCTAGCCGCCCTTTCGGGAGATGCCGGACCAGCTTAGCCTCCCATTCAAGCGTTGCTCCGGATGGGGTTTACAGTGCCGACATGTCACCATGCCGGCAGGTGAGCTCTTACCTCGCCTT
>JAZRPL010000039.1:0-1781 GCA_045649245.1 Ructibacterium sp. | reverse complement strand
CGTAATTTGAAATATTATGTAGGGCGGGGGTTTACTCCCGCCGAAAAACGACCCACCAAACGGCGGGAGACAGCCGTAAGCCCTACGATGTTATTTGTAAAAAGGAGAAAGATATATGAAAGCAACCGGCATTGTCAGAAGAGTGGACGATTTAGGTCGTATTGTGATTCCCAAAGAGATCCGCCGCACATTGCGCATCCGGGAGGGAGACCCCTCTCTGACAACATTGACACCAATCGACAGGTTTTGTATGGCGATACATAGCCTTGCGCAAAGAATAACAGCGGAGTGAAATTCACTCCGCTGTGCCATTATTTCTGTTCCAAATAAATGAGTGTACCAAAGTCATATTTTTTCTTTCCGAAATCCCAACTTCTTCTGTCGGGAAGAGGGTATTGTGACGGATTACCCACATAGAAAACACGGGAGCCAGACAGAGTTTTCTTGATGACGCACATATTTCCCTTTTTGCCGAGAGAATATAATTCTTGGAGCATACCATTCTTGTCCGTTAGCCATCGCACAGAGCCGCTATTGGATAAAGCCACACCTACAATTTCGATGTAAAAATCCTTATTATTGCAGTAAGCACGAATATATGCATCTTTGAACAAATCCCAATAAAGAATATTGCCATTGATGGTTGGAGAAGAATGTAAATCAGGCATTTGAATCAGCGTGTCATGTAATTCTTGTATAGAGTTCCAAATATACATGTCATCACCGCCTTTTATTTATCATATCACAGCGAAAGCAAAATGTAAATCCTGCGGTATAATCTCCGCCTGTTTACAGATACTAACAGCGTAATTTGTAAAATTATTGTAGGGCGGGGGCTTGCCCCCGCCGCATACAAGAACGCACCAAACGGCGGGAGCAAGCCCCCGCCCTACGATGTTATCTGTAAAAAAGGAGAAAGATATACTATGAAAGCAACTGGCATTGTCAGAAGAGTGGACGATTTAGGAAGAATTGTGATTCCCAAAGAGATCCGCCGCACATTGCGCATCCGGGAGGGAGATCCGCTGGAGATCTACACAGAAAAAGACGGCGGCGTGATTTTCCGCAAATATTCCCCCATGGGAGATCTGCAGGATTTTGCTGCCCAGATGTGTGACGCCATCGGCTCCACCACCGGGCGCATGGTAGCGGTTTCCGACCGGGACGGCATTATTGCCCTGTCCGGCATTCCCAAGCGGGAAATGATGGACAAACCCAACTCCCAGGCACTGAGCAAGCTCATGGAGCAGCGCCGGAATTACCGCTACGAAAAGGGCGAGCCCCGGATCCAGGCCGCGGACGGCGCGGAAAAATACCATCTGGGCGTGGCTGCCCCCATCTTAAGCCAGGGCGATCTCATGGGCTGCGTATTGCTGCTTCTGAACGAGGATGACTCCCCCTTGGGCGAGGCTGATCAGCGTTTGGCACAGACCGCCGCTTCTTTTTTAGGCAAGCAAATGGAAAACTGAACAATGCCCCGGTTCTAACGAACCGGGGCATCTTGGTTATTTTCTTAGTACATGCCACCCTGTGCAGCAGCGGCTGCAGCAGCAGCGTCACCAGCGGGATCAGGCTTATCTGCCACCAGAGATTCGGTGGTCAGCACGCAGCCTGCGATGGAAGCTGCATTTTCCAGGCTGGAACGGGTCACCTTGGTGGGATCCACGATACCGGCGGGAATCATGTCGACGTACTCTTCAGAGTAAGCGTTGTAGCCGTAGCCAACCTTACCGGAGTTGCGGATCTTCCCGAAGACCACGCTGCCATCTACACCGGCATTT
>JAZRPL010000038.1:0-1039 GCA_045649245.1 Ructibacterium sp. | reverse complement strand
GGGAAATGGAAGGATACCGGCGTGAAACTGGAAGGAGAGGCGGTGCGGAATCTGATTTCTATCTTTCTGGAACTATGGTATCTGCAGACCAGAAAACCGGAACCGGCTGACCGATACTTGAAGGTTAGATACCAGACTTGTGCAGAAGGAATGGTTTTGCCTTTTGGGGATAACCCTCTGGTGGAAGAACGCATTGCGGAAAATGTGTATCTGAATCTTATCAACCAGGCCAATCATAGCCTATATCTCATGACACCCTATCTGATTCTCACCGATGAAATGATCCATACCCTGGGCCTGGCAGCCAAACGGGGCGTAGATGTGCGGATTATTACTCCCGGCATTCCGGATAAGAAGACGGTGTATGGGGTAACCCGTTCCTATTATGCAGGCCTTGCCCGACAGGGTGTCCGGATTCTGGAATATACGCCGGGTTTCTGCCATGCCAAGCAATGTATATGCGATGGAAAGATTGCCTCCATTGGTACTTCCAATCTGGACTACCGGAGTTTGTATCACCATTTTGAGAACAATGTGCTGCTTTACGGCTGTGAAGCGGTAGCGGAGATGGCAAAAGATTTTGAAAATCTCTTCCCTCAATGCCGGGAAGTCACCGAAAAATATGCCAGCGGCCGGGGAAGCATCCTACGGTTGTGGCAGTATATTTTAAGACTCTTTGCCCCTCTGATGTGATAACTGCCCGCTTTTTGCGGGCAGTTATGCATTTGTTGGGCGGATTTTTCCCTTGCAAACGGGGATAAAACTGATATAATAACTGTAACTATTATGGAGAAGTATATCCATCGGAAAGGAGCCGGTTTATGACCCTGCGTGCAAGGTTGTTTGCCTTCTGGACAAAAAAACGGCCCAAAAACTTAAGTGCAATGAAGGTCATTGCCATTACTTTTGCCTTTATCGTTCTGCTGGGAGCAGCCCTTCTGACCCTTCCGGCAGCTTCCCGAAACGGTGTTTCCTGCGGATTTTTGCCGGCTTTGTTTACTGCAACCTCGGCCACCTGTGTAACCGGCCTGTCTCTGTT
>JAZRPL010000037.1:0-5265 GCA_045649245.1 Ructibacterium sp. | reverse complement strand
TATGTTGCTAATGCGACGAGATTTCTATCATATCCTTTTGAGAAGAAAGTGGTTTCTACTCCACTTTCATGATTCCAAAAAATTTCGGTTGATGAAAACCTTGGTCATCCACCGGGAAAAGAAACCCATAATGGGGTGTTTCTGTAAAGTCCCCGCATTTATAGAGATTTCCCTTTACATAGGAACAGGTCTCTATATCAAAATCAGGAGCATATTTCCCGATCAGGGCAACCGGAACCGTGTAGGAAACCGTCCAATACTCGTCATATACCTCTGCTTGAATATGGAGAGACGCAATATCCTCCAACGAAAGAGGACAGTTGTGCAACCGGTCTGCACGATACCCCACATTCATGATACCATTGGCATTGACTTCAAAATTAAAATATTTCTCACTGGTATCGGGGGTAAAATTCACGAACCACTCTACACAACTATCTTCATGGACATTGGAAAGATGCTGGGTTTTCTCTGCCAACGGCTGTTTTTCATACACTTTAAATTCTGCGTGAAACCCTTGGCTGTCATGGGACAGATATACCTCTACCTTGGGCTGATAAACGGCGTCCATGTAATTCGTAATGGTAATTGGCTCTATTTCATTGACAGGTTGTTTTTTAATTATATAAGTATCCATTGCTTCGCCGGATTCTCCTTTTTGATATTTTTTGGGTACTGCTTCACCGCAGGGGCCCTTACTTATCCCAACTTAAACTGTTCCCCGCAACCATATTTTTCATAGACATAATCAATGTCCTTATCGCCCCGTCCGGACAAACAAACCAGGATAGAGCCTGATTTATGCTCCTTGGCGTATTTGATTGCCTGTGCAACAGCGTGTGCACTTTCGATGGCAGGAATAATCCCTTCATACCTTGAAAGCAGGAAGAACGCCTCCATGGCTTCCTCGTCGGAAACCGCCACATAATTTACTCTGCCCTTATCACGAAGATACGCGTGCTCAGGGCCAACACCGGGATAATCAAGACCGCTTGCCACGGAATAAACCGGCAACGGTTCACCCTTTTCGTCTCGCAACAAGTAACTGTTAAACCCGTGAAGAATTCCCTTGGTACCAAATTGCATGGTCGCCGCATGATCTCCTACCTGCGTACCTCTTCCCAAAGGTTCTACACCATATATTTCTACCGGATCAGCGAGAAAAGGAGTAAACATACCAAGGGAATTGGAGCCACCGCCAACACAAGCACAAACCGCATCGGGCATGATTCCTGTCATCTCCAAAAATTGTTCCCTTGCCTCTATCCCAATAATGGATTGGAAATCCCGAACCATTTTCGGGAAAGGATGAGGGCCAAGGGCAGACCCAATACAATAGATCGCGGTTTTGTATTCGTTTAAATAGGCTTCAAAAGCGGCATCAACCGCTTCTTTTAAAGTTTTAAGGCCTTTGGTTACCGGAATAACATTGGCACCGAGCATCTTCATCCTGATGACATTGGGGTGCTGCTTTTCGATATCAACTTCTCCCATATAAATGTCACATTCCATGCCAAAATAGGCCGCTGCGGTGGCCAAGGCAACCCCATGCTGTCCTGCACCGGTCTCGGCAATCAGTTTTTTCTTCCCCATATATTTTGCCAGCAACCCCTCTCCCATACAATGGTTGAGTTTATGGGCACCGGTATGGTTCAAGTCTTCTCTTTTTAGATAAATCTGACAGTTGCCGTAAATTTTAGACAATCTTTCACAGTGATATACCGGCGTCGGTCTGCCTTGAAATTCTTTTCGGATTCTTCTGAGTTCGTTGATAAACTGAGCAGAATGACAAATGGCCTCATAAGCCTCGTCGGCTTCCTGAAAAGCAGGGATTAATTCCTCAGGAAGATAAGAGCCTCCGTACTCCCCAAAATATCCTTCGCTGTTTGGATATTCTTTTAGATAATTATCAAAATTTTTATATTCGTTCATTGCCATATAACCCCTTTGACTCTATTTTGCACAGTTACAAAACAGGCTTTATTAAATATTACTATTGTACCATAGATTTTCCCGAAACGCAACTAGACATTTTGAAATTCTAATTCTTTTTACTTTTCCAATCATAAAACATATGTTTGGGCAACATATAACGAAACCGCCAACCTTAATGGTTGGCGGTTTCTCCTTCTTTGCAATATCAAGCAAACTTATAAACCATTCTCCCTCTCCTCGGGGGACAAAACCCGAGAGAAATAAACCTTATTGGCCTGATATGCAGGAGAATCCGGACGATAACTGCCCGCTTTCTCATTATAAAACGCTGCACGCGTCAGGTCGCCCAGCCGATCATAGCAGACACAAAGTTGGATTGCAGGAAGATATCCATAGCAGTCTTCGGTCATAAAGGAGCGAGTCCCCGGCCGAAAGGGAATCTGCAAGGCGGTTTCGTACCAATAAATTGCATTTTGATACTCTCCCTTTTCCAGAAACAGTCTCCCTAATTCACAGCAAATTTCTGGACGGGGCCGATCCAAAATAAAACTGCGAAGCAAGGTCCGAAACGCCAGTTCCCCCAGCCCCTGTGCATGGTAACACTGTGCTAAAATACGACAAGCATCAATTTTATTCTCCGCTAGGCCCTCCGGATCTTCCCAAAATCCTTCCAGCGCCGTCACCGCCTCCTCGTAGCGTTGATGTTCAAAGAGTTCTCTGCCATAGCAAAACCTTAGCCTTGGCGATAACCCCTTTGGTCCGTTTTTGATTTTTTCTAAAACTTTAAGGGTGCGGTCGTCCTTAGACCCCCATAATTTTCGGTGGGTTATGGCCGCATTTGCATAAAGGACATTTCCCGTCGGAACAATGACCTCATAAACCTGTCCCACCCAATGATATGCCGGAGAATTTCGGACGATACGTTCCCGATAATACCCAAAATTCGATCTTCCGCCTTCATAGGCGGCGGTATGATAGGGAAGCATAATAACGTCTATATTGGGGGGCACGGTTTCCTTTAACTGCAAAAGGTGCCGGCAATCTTCCGGCAGAATTATATCCTCCGCATCCATCCACATGCAATACGCCATAGCCGCCTTGGAAAAGGAAAAGTTTCGGGCGGCCGCAAAATCATCCTCCCAAGGGAAAAGGTAAATCCCGTTGGTGTATTTGCGGGCAATATCCAGGGTTTTATCCGTGGAACCCGTATCTATAATAATGATTTCATCTGCAACGGGTGCTGCGGATTGCAAACATCGCTCCAAAACCCCTTCTTGGTTTTTTACAATCATGCATAGGCTGATGGTCATGGTATCATCCTTTCCAATCCGGCGTCCGGTTACGCGTGATTACGTCTTGGTATATCCTATGCAGGCTGTCCGAAAAAGTGACAAGGTTCGCCGCTCCCTGTAGCCACCGCCGAAAATCGTTTTGGATATTGCAATTAAACAAAACCCGTGGTATACTTGAAAAGAGAAAGGGGGCGTTAGATATGGATACCAGAGTTGCTGTCATCAGTATCGTCGTGGAGGATCCTTGTTCGGTCAGTTGTGTAAATGACCTTTTGCATGATTACCGTGACTATATCATCGGACGAATGGGTCTCCCTTACAAACCCAAAGAGATCAACATTATCAGCGTGGCCATGGATGCACCCCAAGATGTGATTAACGCCCTAACCGGCAGTTTAGGCAAGCTGGAAGGAATTACAGCAAAAGCAGCATATTCTAAAACTTGTTAAACAGCAGGCACATCTTAGATTCTAAAAAGAAAGACTGCAGTCTGACTTTAAAGAAAGGAAGGATTATGATGTCCAATTACAATCCAAAATCCAAAAAGGCAGAGGAATTTATCAGCCATGAGGAAATTCTTGACACTCTGCGCTATGCGGAAGAAAATAAAAATAATATTGAACTGATAGACCGGCTTTTGGAAAAGGCACGGCCGCAAAAAACAGAATCCGGATTCCATTGTGCCGGCCTGAACCATCGGGAAGCATCGGTGCTTTTGGCCTGTGAGATTCCGAAAAAAAACCAGGAGATTTATCGTTTGGCAGAGGAAATCAAACTGGCCTTTTACGGAAACCGAATTGTGATGTTTGCACCCCTCTATTTGTCTAATTATTGCGTCAACGGCTGTGTATACTGTCCGTATCATGCAAAAAACAAGTCTATTCCCCGAAAGAAGTTGACCCAGGATGAGGTGCGAGCCGAGGTTATTGCCCTGCAGGACATGGGCCACAAACGGCTTGCTATCGAAGCCGGCGAAGACCCTGTCAACAATCCTTTGGAATATATCCTCGATTGCATCAAGACCATTTATAGCGTTCATCACAAAAACGGAGATATCCGACGTGTCAATGTCAACATTGCTGCCACAACGGTAGAAAACTACCGAAAATTAAAAGATGCAGGCATTGGAACCTATATTCTGTTTCAGGAAACCTACCATAAAGAAAGTTATGAAAAACTCCATCCAACCGGTCCCAAGCATGACTACTGTTACCACACGGAGGCTATGGATCGTGCCATGGAGGGCGGCATTGATGATGTTGGATTGGGGGTTCTGTTTGGTTTAGAACTCTATAAATACGAATTTGCGGGGCTTCTTATGCACGCAGAGCATCTGGAGGCCGTCCACGGCGTGGGTCCCCATACCATCAGTGTTCCCAGAATCAAACGGGCAGATGATATTGACCCCGATGTTTTTGATAACGGAATTTCTGATGAGATTTTCACCAAACTGATTGCCTGTATTCGTTTGGCCGTTCCTTACACCGGCATGATTATTTCTACCCGGGAGTCGGAAGAAGTTCGCAAGAAGGCCTTGCAAGTGGGAATTTCTCAAATCAGCGGTGCCTCCAGAACGACCGTCGGGGGTTATACCGAAGAAGAAAGACCTACAGACACCGAACAATTTGATGTTTCGGATCAACGAACCCTAGACGAGGTGGTTCGTTGGTTGATGGAGATGGATTTCATTCCTTCTTTTTGCACGGCTTGCTATCGGGAAGGCAGAACCGGCGACCGTTTTATGAGCCTTTGTAAAAACGGTCAAATTTTGAATTGTTGCCATCCCAACGCCCTGATGACCTTGTCGGAGTTCTTGGAAGACTATGCCTTGCCGGAAACCAAAGAGGTAGGCTACGCTATGATTGCACGGGAACTTGAGAAAATTCCCAAAGATAAAGTCAAACAGATTGCAAAACAAAACATTGATGATATCAAAAACTCCAACCGCCGTGATTTTCGGTTTTAAGACTAAAAGTCCCAAGCAATGGTTTTAAACCGCTTGCAAACCAGCGGTTTGGCCAGTCCCTTCTAAGGATTC
>JAZRPL010000036.1:0-2705 GCA_045649245.1 Ructibacterium sp. | reverse complement strand
GTTGCTCTGGATACTGTGAAGTCCATCGAATCTCAAATGATGATGCGGTACTACAAAGGTTTCTTGGATTAATTTCAACAACCCTTCGATTTCTTGCGGAGCCACTGTGCTCCGCAGGGATCGGGTGTTAAAGGAGGAATTTTGGATGAACTTGATTTTATTCGGACCTCCGGGTGCCGGCAAAGGCACTCAGGCAGAGATTCTGAGAGACCGGTTTTCCATTCCCACCATCTCCACCGGCAATATGATTCGGGAAGCAATTAAAAACGGCACCGAACTGGGCAAAAAGGCAAAATCCATTATCGACGGCGGCAATCTGCTGGCAGACGATATTGTGGTTGCCATGGTGAAAGAACGCCTCTCCCAGTCCGACTGCGAAAACGGATTTATTCTGGACGGCTTCCCCCGCACCATTCCTCAGGCTCAGGCCTTGGAGGATATGGGCGTAAAAATTGATGCGGCTGTGGAGATTGTGTTGGCTGATGAGAAGATCGTGGCCCGTATGTCCGGCAGAAGAACCTGCCCCGGCTGCGGAAACTCCTACCATGTGCTGTATAAGCAACCCAAAGTCGCCGATGTGTGCGACGGTTGCGGTGCCGCTCTTGTAATTCGGGATGACGATAAACCCGAAACCGTACTGGAACGGTTGCGGGTCTATCACGAGCAAACTGCTCCCTTGTCCGAGTTTTATGCAAACAAGGGTCTGCGCCGTGTGGTAGAAGGCCAAGAGGAACTGGCCGATACCACCGCTTTGATGTTGAAAGCGGTTGAGGATCTGGCATGATTGTCCTCAAAACTTCTCAAGAATTATCTTATATGAAGGCCGCCTGCCGTCTTGCGGCACAGGCGCTTCAGATAGCGGGAGAAGCGGTGAAACCCGGTGTTTCCACTTGGGAGATTGATAAAATCGCCCACGACTTTATTGTGAAACAAGGGGGGCGCCCGAATTTTCTGGGCTACGCCGGCTATCCTGCCACCGCTTGCATATCAGTGAATCATCAGGTGATTCACGGAATCCCCTCGAAAAAGGTGATCCTGAAAGAGGGCGACATCGTCAGCATTGACCTTGGCGCCGAACTTCACGGTTACCACGGCGATAATGCTGCCACTTTTGCGGTGGGTGCGATTTCACCCGAAGCACAGCGGCTGATGGATATTACCGAACAAGCCCTTTATAAAGGCATTGATGCGGCGCTATCCGGTAGCAGAATCGGCGATATTTCGGCTGCGGTTCAGCAGCACGCGGAGGGTGCGGGTTTTTCGGTGGTCCGTCAGTTTGTAGGCCACGGAATCGGCACCAAACTCCACGAAGAACCTGAGGTTCCCAACTTCGGCACCGCCGGACGCGGGGTCCGACTGATTCCCGGTATGACATTAGCCATTGAACCGATGATTAATATGGGTACACCCGATGTTCGGACCCTTTCCGACGGCTGGACCGTGGAAACGGCTGACAAACAGTTGTCTGCCCATTTTGAACACACCATCGCCATCACATCCAACGGACCGGTCATTCTGACCAGACCTTAGGAGGAAACGCTATGGAAATTCAAATCGGTCTTGTGGTGTATTCCCGGGCCGGTCGGGATCAAGGTGAGTTTTTAGCGGTTGTGGGGCAACAAGATGAGTTCCTGCTGCTCTCTAACGGCAAAGATCGTCCCTTGGAACGACCCAAAAAGAAAAACCGTAAACACATTGGCCTGACAAACACCGTATTAGACAACGGCTCAATGTCAACAAACCGATCATTGCGACGAACACTGAAATCTTTTTCAGACGTCGCCCATGAAAATGGGATGTGAGGAGGATACCAGTCTATGTCAAAACAAGATATGATCGAAGTAGAAGGTACCGTGCGTGAAGCTCTGCCCAACACTGTTTTTAAAGTAGAACTTCCCAACGGTCACGTTATTACCGCCCATATTTCCGGCAAATTGCGGATGAACTACATTCGCATTCTCCCCGGTGATAAAGTCACGGTCGAAATGTCGCCTTACGACCTGACCAAGGGCAGAATCACTTGGCGATCCAAATAGCCGAAAGGCATACCATCTAGGAGGTAAAAACAATGAAAGTCAGACCTTCTGTCAAAAAGATTTGCGATAAATGCAAAGTCATCAAACGCAAGGGACGCATTATGGTAATTTGCGAAAACCCCAAGCATAAACAGCGTCAAGGTTAATCCTTGCAACACATTTTGGAGGTGCAATAACACATGGCACGTATTTCAGGTGTAGACCTGCCTCGTGAAAAACGGGTAGAAATCGGGCTGACCTATATCTATGGTATCGGCCCCAAAACAGCAAACGACATTCTTGCTGCTACCGGTGTAAATCCCGACACTCGTGTTAAGGATTTGACCGAAGACGATGTTGCAAAATTGCGTGAATACATCGACCATAATGTTACCGTAGAAGGTGACCTGCGTCGCGATGTAGCATTTGACATCAAACGGCTTATCGAAATTGGCTGCTATCGTGGCCTTCGTCATCGTAAAGGCCTGCCTGTTCGCGGTCAGCGTTCCAAAACCAACGCTCGTACCCGCAAAGGTCCTCGTAAGACGATAGCGAACAAGAAGAAGTAAGCAGGAGGGAAAATAATATGGCAATTAAGGGTAAAAAAACTACCACCCGTCGCCGCGATCGTAAAAATATTGAACGTGGCGCCGCCCATATCCAATCAACCTTCAACAACACCATTGTTAC
>JAZRPL010000035.1:0-1242 GCA_045649245.1 Ructibacterium sp. | reverse complement strand
GGCATCGGCCTCGCCGAAGACGATTTTCTTCTGTGCCAGCCGCTCGGTGATATCTCTGGGCATGCAAAGAAACCCGTAGCCGGGCGTGACATATACATTTCCGTTGGGGCATTCTGCCCCGGAGCATTTGCTGACCCAATCGGTGATCCGGTAGGTCAGCAGCTTGTTTTCAGCATTCAGCGTGTAGGTGATGTAGCCCAGCTCCTGGAGCCGGTCAAGGGTCTCAATGGCCTTCTGGCGGCTGCGGATGCCGGTGATGCTCTTGATGCCAACGATTCCGCCTGCCCACATACCTGGCTCCACGGGATTCTGATGGCCGCAGTAGATGCTCCAGCCCTTGCGGAAGGCCGCACGGGAGGCCAGCCGGAGAAAAGCACCCAGCAGCCCCCTGGCATTGGTGATCAGATGGCGGGGCAGCTTGACCCACTTATATTTCTTCAGACATTTCATATTTTCCTCCTAAAAAGGCACAGCGGCCCCTGAGCGTATCAAGAGCCGCCGTATATTCTTTATCATTTTCAGCAATGGGGACGGCCGGGGAAAAGAGTGGCTTGCTAAGAATTTGCTAATGGAACAGAAAAAACCAGGCGAAAATGCCGATATTGGAAAATATTGGCTGAACTTTTACGCAGATAATTCGACGGATTTCTCAGCAATAACTGGATGATAAGAAGATTTTATCGCTGTTTTTGAGATTTTTCCGAGTTCTCCTAAGCGCAAGGTAGTGAGTTCGAGTCTCGCCGGGGGTGCCAGAAAAAAGTTTCTTTTGTCTACCGACAAAAGAGACTTTTTTCAATGATATCCGTTCCTTACGGAACGGGTGATATATCTTCGATATGATATCGCTCTACGAGCGATGATATATGCCTTCGGCATATGAAGGAACGGATATTATATCATATTTGCAACGCAAATATATCATACGGCAAAGCCGTATATCATTGAACAACCGTTGGAATTATGCTATAATTGGTTCGGCAAATTTGAATTTGTAAAGGAGTGTGATTGAGTGTTTTATAATGCCTTCCCAAATGATTTGAGAGAAAACCTGAACAAAGTGATAGAAGCCATGCCTAATAATACATTCAACAATGTTCCCTTTACCACCAGCGATAATGTGATTGCATACACACTTGAAAACCATGTTGTTGATATTCCGGATAGAATGTATTTGTTAGATATTGCTGATGCAGAGTATGAAAAACTAAGTCAAACCCAAAAACAAATACTTTGTTGTATCTA
>JAZRPL010000034.1:0-3096 GCA_045649245.1 Ructibacterium sp. | reverse complement strand
CCCAACACCGGCGGCAAAACGGTGGTTCTAAAAACGGTGGGGCTCTTTTGTCTCATGACCCAGGCAGGCCTGCACATTCCGGCGGCAGAAGACAGCACCATGCCGGTCTTTGACAATATCTTTGCAGATATTGGCGACGAGCAGAGCATTGAGCAGAGTCTATCCACCTTTTCCTCCCATATGAAGAATATTGTGCAAATTATAAAACAGGTTACCAACAACTGTCTGGTTCTGTTTGACGAATTGGGTGCCGGCACCGACCCCACAGAGGGCGCTGCCTTGGCTACCGCTATTTTAGAGCACATTCGCGCCGCCGGCGCAAAAACGGTGGCCACCACCCATTACAGCGAACTAAAACTCTATGCCCTGTCCACCCCCGGTGTAGAGAACGCCTCTTGCGAATTTGATGTGAATACCCTAAGCCCCACTTATCGCCTACTCATCGGCGTACCGGGCAAAAGCAACGCCTTTGCCATTTCCACTAGGCTAGGTCTTTCGAAAGATATCATTACAAGAGCCAAGGAAATGCTATCCGAGGAAAACCTGCAATTTGAAGACATCTTAACCAGCATTGAAAAGGATCGGCAAAATGCGGAAAAGGCCTCTCGGGAAACCCAGGCCATGCGTCAGGAAATCGAGACTCTGAAACGACAGTTGGAACAGGAACGGGAAGGCATTGAGAAGCAAAAAGATATCATTTACGATCGGGCCAGAAAAAAGGCCGATAAACTGATTCAGCGGGCACAAGAGGAAACCGAAGAACTTCTGGCAAAGGCCAAGGCGGCACAAAAGGCACGGGAGGAGAAAGAAGTCCTTCGTGCCATGGAAGAAGTAAAACGGGAACTGGGCCTGAAAAAGAAAAAGAATAAACTCTCCCAAAACCGAGCCCGTCAGCCCCAAAAATCCAACCTAAGCATTCGCAGCCTCCGCCTTGGTGCTACCGTCCTTCTCAACGATTTGGGAGACAAGGGCAGCGTCCTTTCCATCAACCAAAAAGACGAAACCGTCACAGTACAGGTGGGGATTATGAAGGTAAACAGCAAGATCGAAAACCTGACCCTTTTAGAAGAAGAAACCGACACCGATCCCCGCGCCTATACACCCCCTCGTCAAAAGCAGTCGGGATTGCGAAAGAGCAGCGTCAAATCCGAAGTAGATTTGCGGGGAATGCTGCTGGAGGAGGCTCTGCTGGAAGCCGATAAGTTTCTGGACGAGGCCAGCATGGCAGGCCTTCATACTATCAGTATTATTCACGGTAAGGGAACCGGAACTTTGCGAACCGGCATCGGACAAATGCTCCGCACCCATCCCCAGGTTAAAAGTTTCCGGCTTGGCAAGTACGGAGAAGGCGAAAACGGCGTTACCATTGTCGAATTAAAATAAAAACGAAAAAGCAGAACGATATATGTATCGTTCTGCTTTTTTATCTTTATCCCACAAAAATCCGCAGGATATCATTCCAAGTGGCATAAAGCATAAGAAGAATCAGTAAGGCAAATCCCACAAAATGGATCCAGCCTTCTTTTTCCTTAGGGATTGGCTTACCGAAGATGATTTCTACCAGCACAAAGAAAATTCGGCCGCCATCTAGCGCCGGCAAGGGTAACAGATTCATGACGCCGATGTTTACCGCAAGAAAGGCGGCAAAAAACAAAAAGTTAAGCCATCCGCTCCGGGCCACCGTATTCATGGCATATACCACACCTACCGGCCCCGACATATCCTGCATTCCCACCTGTCCTTTAAGCAACATCCCCAAAGATACAAAGACCAGTTTGGCCATCCATACCGTCTCATAGAAAGCCTCCCGCAGGATATTCCAAAGGCCAATGGGTTCCATGTCAATATAGAATCCAACGATATGCCCCTTGCTACCATCTTCATAGGTAACCTCCATAGGGGTAAAGGATCTGGTTATTTCCTCCTCGCCCCGCCGAAAGGTCAGGGTGGTTTCTGCTCCGTTGGTACGGGAGAGTTCAAATCCTAAATCCCGTCGGCTATGCACCGATCTGTCATTAACCGCTACAATCCGGTCTCCCGGTTGCAAAAACGCCGCCGCAGAGGATTCCGGATCCACGCTCTCGACCACCGTGGACGGCAGACCACCGGTTGATATGGCCGTGGTGGCAGTCAGGGCCAGAACAATCAAAAAACCCAACAGCAGATTCATCAAAACCCCGGACGCCAAAATGACAATTCTCGGCCAAGGTTTCTTTTTACTAAAAGAGCCGGGGTCATCGCTCTCCTCGTCCTCCCCTTCCATTTGGCAATAACCGCCCATAGGAATGGCACGCAGAGAATAGGTGGTTTCCCCCTTCCCTTTCCGCCGGAAAATGGCCGGACCCATGCCGATAGCAAACTCATGCACGGTCACACCAAACAGCCGGGCTGCCAAAAAGTGCCCGAGCTCATGGACAAAAATAATCAAAGAAAAAATCAGGATTGCTCCTAGCACGGTTAAAACCGTATTCATGGTTATCCCTCCGGGTTAAATCCCTTCCTGTCTTACTGCCCGGTCTACCTCCAGCAAATCTTCCAGTACAGGATTCTCTTTATTCTTCCACCGGGCCATAGTATCTTCCACCAGGTCCGGAATCTGCGAAAATCTAATTTTCTCTTCTAAGAAAGCCGATACCGCAACCTCGTTGGCCGCATTAAGGACAGTGGGCATAATGCCGCCTTGTCGGCCCGCCTCTTTGGCCAGAGCCAAACACCGGAAGGTTTCTTCGTCCGGCTTGGCAAAGGTAATCTTGCCCAGTTCTGCAAAGGAAAGACGGTCTCCCTTTGCCTCTAAACGTTCGGGGTAGGTAAATGCATACTGAATCGGATGTTTCATGGACGGCAACGAAAGTTGGGCAATCACACTGCCATCTCTAAATTCCACCATAGAATGGATAATGCTCTCCCGCTGCACCACCACCTCGATATCGTCAATGGCCACATCAAACAGCCAGCGTGCCTCGATGACCTCCAGTCCCTTGTTCATTAAGGTAGCACTGTCGATGGTAATCTTGGCGCCCATGCTCCAGTTAGGATGCCGCAACGCTTGGGCTCGGGTTACTTGTTTTAGTTCCTCCGCCGTCTTGCCGAAAAACG
>JAZRPL010000033.1:0-95452 GCA_045649245.1 Ructibacterium sp. | reverse complement strand
TGGTAAAGCCGGATATTTTTGAATACGATTATCTGCCCGGTGATTGCCTGTTGCTTTGTAGTGATGGTGTAAGCGGCATGGTAGAGGATGCCGAGATTTTAGAAATACTGGAGAAAAACATGGACGCGGAGAAGACGGTATGTCAGTTGGTTGATACGGCCAAGGAACATGGCGGCCGGGATAATATCACAGCGATTTGTATCCGTTTTATGCAGGAGGGATAACGATGGACTTAGTTGGAAAGATATTAGCCGACCGGTATGAAATCCGGGAGGAAGTTGGAAAAGGCGGCATGGCACGTGTCTATAAGGCGTGGTGTAATCTTTTAAACCGCTATGTAGCCATTAAGGTGCTAAAAGAGGAGTTTAAAGACGACAAGGAGTTTGTTCATCGGTTCAATGTAGAGGCGCAGGCAGCGGCTTGTATCTCTAACCCCCATGTAGTTTCTATTTATGATGTGGGCATTGAGAATGGACTCTATTACATTGTCATGGAGTATATTGAGGGTATCACGCTAAAGGAATACATAGCGGATCGAGGGAGTCTTCCCTGGCGGGAGGCCGCTTCTTTTGCGGCGCAAATCTGCGAGGGGTTGGCTGCGGCGCATAAAGCCAATGTGGTGCATCGGGATATCAAACCCCAAAACATTCTTATGACACCGGAAGGAACCCTTAAAGTCACTGATTTTGGCATTGCCCGGGCGTCCAGTCAAGCCACCACCATGGGTGGGAATGCCATTGGAACCGTACACTATCTTTCGCCGGAGCAGGCAAGAGGTGGCTATACCGATCAGCATACAGATATTTATTCTCTGGGTGTCGTGCTTTACGAAATGTTGACAGGGCGGCTTCCTTTCCTTGATGAGAGTCCGGTTGCAGTAGCGATTAAACATATTCAGGAACCTCCCAGACCTTTAAGGGAATGGAACAAGGAGATTCCGGAAGCCATGGAAAAGGTCACATTGCGGGCCATGGAAAAAGAGCAGGGGGCACGATACGCTAGTGCAGAGGCCTTCCTGAAGGACATCAACGGAGTTCTTAAAAACCCCAACGGGGGCGTCGGTGCATCGGCTATGCTGGAAGATGAAATGGGTTCCACCATGAAGATGGGTGGCATCGATGACAGAACCATTGAGCGCTATGAAAAAGAAAGAAAACGAGCGCAGGCAGCCCATGGCGCCGGACGGTCAGGACGGAGCGGGGCACCTTCTGCAAGAGGAGGGAGCGAAATGAGAGAGTTAGATGAAAGACGCAGAAAGCGGGAGCAAAAGAAAAAGGAGCAAAGAATTACTTGGCTTGCTATTTTAGCTGCAGTTTTGGTAATTGCCCTTTTGGGAGTTGGTTTTAGGGCCATGACCGGTGGTTTTAACTTTGGACTGGGCGGGGAGAAAGTGGAGATCCCCAACCTTGTTAATATGGAACTGGAAAAGGCGCAACATCAGTACAAGGAAAACTTTAGTATTGTTAAAAAGTCGGAACAGCGAAGCGACAAAGAAGCCGGTATCATCTTAGAGCAGACGCCGCAAGCAGGGGAAAAGGTGCAGAAGCGGTCTGATATGATCATTTATGTTGTGGTTAGTGCAGGGAACAATATCTCTACGCTGGAAAGTTATGTGGGGATGGATAGCAAAGCCGCACAGGATGGTTTGACGGCGGCAGGATTCCAGTTCAATGTCATTGAACAGACCAGTGATTCTACCGAGAAAGGAAAGGTCTTTGCACAGGATCCGGTAGCCGGGTCTTCCATTGCGCAAGGTGGACTGGTAACGCTCTATGTCAGCAAGGGCTCGGAGGAAAATCAGCCGACGGCATCGGCCAGTGCGACCCCGGAGCCAACAACCAGTTCCAAGCCGGATGAAGGCAATTCCCAAACCTATACCACCCCACCGACCGAGAAGACGGCACCCCCGGCAAAGACACCGGAACCCACAAAGGAAGTTGTGGCTCCCGGTATTGGTGACTAGTGGTAAGAATATGACAGAATATGATGGAAGAATTATTAAAGGCATTGGCGGTTTCTACTATGTAGATACCGCTGATGGTTTGTTTGAGTGTCGGGCCAGGGGCATTTTTCGTAAAGAAAAAACAACGCCGTTGGTAGGAGATTTTGTGCGGATTTCGGTAGATCCGGTTTCCGGAAGCGGATCCGTTGACGAGATTGCGCCGCGGCATAATGTTCTTTTGCGGCCGCCTGTGGCCAATGTGACGCAGATGGCTGTCGTTATGGCAACGGCCAATCCCAAACCCAATTTTTATTTATTGGATAAGTTGATTGCTGCGGCAGAACAGGCCGGGATTGAACCGTTGATTTGTTTTAATAAAACTGATTTAGAAGATGGTACAGCCGAAGCGGCCCTTTATGAAAAAGCAGGCTTTGTTACCTTGCGGCTAAGTGCAGAAAGTGGATGGAACCTAGAACTTTTGCAAGAAAAACTGCAAAATCAGATTACCGTCTTTGCTGGGAATTCCGGTGTGGGAAAATCCAGTTTGATTAATAGGCTTTTAGGTAAAGAGGCCTTTGCTACCGGTGCCGTCAGTCATCGGGTGGAGCGGGGCAAGCATACCACCCGACATAGTGAACTTGTTGTTTTGCCCGGCGGAGGATATCTTATTGACACGCCGGGGTTTGGAACTTTGGATATGTCCCGAATGGCCGGCGAGGATTGCGGGATGCTTTTTCGGGAGTTTATGCCGTATCTTAAAGGATGCCGGTTTCGGGATTGCAGCCATACCGTAGAAAAAGGCTGCAGGATACTAGAGGCGGTAGAGCAAGGTGAAATCGCAGCGTCCCGTCACGAGAGTTATTGCAGAATGGTAAAGGAAATAAAAACGCAACAGAAGCGAAAGTGAGGAAGAAGATGAAAATACAGATTGCACCGTCCCTGTTGGCGGCGGATTCCGGACAGTTAAAAGAGGAGATAGCAAGAATCGAGGCGGTTGGATGTGAATATTTACACATCGATGTGATGGATGGCCATTTTGTTCCCAATTTGGGCTTTGCGCCGCACATGGTCAAGGATTTGCGCCCGGCAAGCAAGATGGTGTTCGATGTGCATCTGATGATGAGCGAGCCGCAAAAATACATAGAGGCTTTTGCTAAGGCAGGAGCAGATTTGATTACAGTTCATGCAGAGGTGGCAGACGGTGCTGAAGGAATTCGTGCCCTTTCGGAGCAGATCCATAAGTGCAAGGTCCGTGCCGGAATCTCTATTAAACCCGGAACGCCGGCAGAAGTCCTGGAGGGATTGTTACAGTATTTTGAATTGGTTTTGGTTATGAGCGTAGAACCGGGCTTTGGAGGACAGTCTTATATGGAATCTGTCAACGAAAAAATCCAGACTCTTCGCCAGATGGCCGATAGGGAGAATCCCGATATTGAGATTGAAGTAGATGGCGGCATTGGGGCAAAAACCATTGCTATGCCGGTACGGGCAGGCGCCAATGTGTTGGTGGCGGGTTCCTCGGTGTTTGGCGCTGAAGATCCCGGGCAAGCAGTAAAGGAATTATATCAGATTGCTGTGCAAGAGGCGGGAAATCAATGAGAAGAGGGATTATCTTCTGCAGTGGAGAGATGGATACCGATGAAGTGTGGCTGCCGGAATATCAAGGGGACTTGATCCTTTGCGCAGATGGTGGCTTGCGGCATGCGCAGCGACTGGGTGTAATGCCGGACTGTATCATCGGGGATTTGGACTCCGGCATAGATGCCTATCCAGATTCGGTAGCGCATCGGGTGTATCCCGCTGAGAAGGATGTTACTGATACCCAACTGTGTATAGACTATGCCATAGAACACGGATGTGAAGAGATTATTCTCCTAGGCGGTCTTGGAGGACGTTTGGATCACGAGTTTTCCCACTACGCGTTGCTTTTGTATGGATTAGAATATGGGGTTCGAGTACGATTGGTCAATGGACAGAATGAAATCTGGATGGAAAATCGGCCCTTCACCCTTGGGCCGACGGAGAAGCCATACATTTCCTTTTTCCCGTTTGGCGGCGATGTGGAGGATTTTTCTGTGCGGGGACTGAAATACCAAGCAGAAAATATGACGTTGCGTTGCGGTATGGTACAGGCTTCCAGTAACCAATTTGACGGCGGACAAGAGGCGGTGGTTTCTTTTCGAAAGGGCGGAAATTTGCTGGTCATGCGGTGCAAGGATTTGGCAGCAACGGCCAAGATGTGACAGAATTAAAAAGGGAAGAAATCATCTTTTAATAAAATTTTATTGTATTTTTTATTGACAGAAGATACGAAATACTATATAATTTCTTTGTTCTTATGTTGGGAAATGAAAATCCTTGGGGAGGGAAAAACGTGAAGCGCTTTGTGGTACTTTTGTCAATTCTGGTATTGGCGTTTCTTGTGGCGGCTTGCGGAAATAACGCGCAGGCACGTCGGCAACAGGAGCAGCCTGCCGGAGAAACAGTACAACAACTTGATTTTGCAGAAGCGGAATAACGCAATAGTATAAATGAATATAAAAGGAAAAGGGGGCGGCAAACGCTCCCTTTTCCTTCAAGTATACAGAACTTATGAGTTTTGGCCTGATCAAAAGGAGGATATCCATGGAAAAACCGAAAATCCTTTGCGTAGTAGGACCTACCGCATCCGGTAAAACAGAGTTTGCCATTGCACTTGCCAAGTCCAAGGGCGGTGAAGTGGTATCCTGTGACTCCATGCAGATTTATAAGGGGATGAATATTGGAACGGCGAAACCCAGCCGGGAGGAAATGCAGGGGGTTCCTCATCATATGATAGACTTTGTGGACCCGATGTGCTCTTACAGTGTAGCGGATTTTGTGCGGGATGCCCGCATCTGTATTGGAGAAATTTTAGAGCGGGGCAATCTTCCGATTCTTTGCGGTGGAACGGGACTGTATATTGACAGCATCCTAAACCAGATTGAATTTGCACAGCAGGGAGAGGATAAAGCCTATCGGGAAGAACTGAAGGCGTTGGCGGAAAACCAAGGCGTTGATGCGGTTTATCGGATGTTGCAGGAGGCTGACCCGGAAGCGGCAGCGGGGATTCATCCTAATAATATTAAAAGGGTTATTCGTGCTTTAGAAATTCAAAAGGCTACCGGCCTTACTAAAACAGAAGCGGACCGCCGTGCCCGAAAAGAACCGGTTTATGATGCAGAGATTTTTGGAATGCAGATAGAGAGAGAACAGTTGTATCAGCGGATTAACTTTCGGGTTGACCGCATGATGGAGAGAGGGTTGCTAGATGAGGTCCAGGTATTGCTAAACCGTGGAATTCCGGCTACAGCAACGGCAATGCAGGCCATTGGATATAAAGAGTTGGTTGTCTATCTGGAGGGAAGGTGCTCGCTGGAGGAAGCGGTTGAAACCATAAAAAGAGAATCCAGACGATATGCCAAGCGCCAAATGAGTTGGTTCCGAAGAAATCGGCAAATTCAATGGATTTTGCGTTAAGTTTTTTAGAAAATTTGGTAATATTGACAAGAAAAACCTTTCGCGTGGTGGTGAATTAAAAGGGGACTGAAAAAAATAATTTTTCTTAAGAAAAACCCTTGACAGATTCAATCTTTAGGAATATAATTAATGCATGATAGTATGATGTTGCTATCTATATGGTGTAAGTACATAGGAGGAGGACGTATGCGGGTAAAGCCTGGATTTGTATTACAGGAAATAGCGGGCGAATACTTTGCAATTCCTTTTGACAGTGCTTATGAAGCGCAAGAGAGCATGGTTTCTTTAAACCAGAGTGGCGCTTTTCTTTGGCAACAATTAGAGGAAGAGTGTGACGAAGAATCTTTGCGTGGTGCCTTGGAGAAAACGTATCAAATCGAATCGGAACTGGCCCAAAAGGCTGTGGAGGAATTTTTGGTTCAATTACGCGGAAAACAACTGCTGATAGAACCATAATTGCCCCGAGGGTTTGGTGCAAGATGATTTGGAGGGAATCATGAAACAAAATCTTTTTCGCAGATTTTTGTGTGGTTCCTGGCATAAAATCATCGGACTGTCTTTGCTTGGCAGTGCTGCCTCTGTGTGTGGCGTTTTTCTGGCCCTGGTGTCTAAACAGGTAGTAGATGTGGCTACGGGCCAGGCGGAGGGAGAGTTGCTGTTTTGCGGGATGCTCCTTGGCGGATTCATCTTGGCACAATTGATACTTCAAATCTTTTTGACAGTCTTGCATGTCCAAACTGTGACTTCGTTGCGGTTTCGGCTGCAGTCGAAAATGTTTCAGGGGTATTTACAGAAGCAAAAACTGGCGGCCGACCGGTTTCATTCCGGTGAATTGGTAAATCGCATTTCTGGTGATACTGCGATTGTTGCAGAGGGAATGGCGAACTTGATTCCCACTGTGGTTTCAGTAATGACCCAGATTATATTTAGTTTTTGCGCACTTTTGATGTTGGATTCTGTTTTGGCAGTGTTGTGTGTTCTGGCGGGTGTTTTTATGCTAGCCGGTGCGCAACTTTATCGAAAGAAAACCGGAGTTCTATTTCGGGAAAGCCGTGAATGTGAAGGAAAGATGCGTTCTTTTATCCAGGAGACGGCACAGAATCTGGCGGTAATTAAAGCATTTTCCGTTTATTCTGTGGTGCGGCGTCAGTTGGGCCGAACCCAGGATGAGGCGTACCGATTGGCTCTTCGTAAAAATCGAGCCAATATTGGCATTCAGGTCTGTTTCTATACAGTCATGACGGCGGGATATTATCTCGCTCTGGGTTATGGAGCATGGCAAATGTCTCAGAACGGGATGACGTTTGGTACTTTGACTGCCATTTTAGGTTTAACCGGAACGATGGCAGAGCCTTTTCATAAGTTGGTTTCGTTGTTTCCTCAATATATTTCTGTTGGTGCTTCGGCAGAACGGTTGGAGGAGTTGGAGCAACTGCCTGAGGAAGAGGTTCTAGATCCTGTGGATCCTCAAGAACTTTATCGGGATCTTCGGGAAATATCTTTGATGGATGTTGGTTTTTCTTATGGGGATGGGGCGGTCTTACAAGAGGTTTCCGCTGTATTTCCAAAAGATACACTTACCGCTGTTACCGGGGAATCCGGAGCGGGAAAGAGCACTTTGCTTAATCTGCTTGCAGGGATTTTGAAACCGGATTTTGGTGACATTATTCTGGATACCGAAAGCGGAAGATTACAACTTGATAGTTCTCATCGCCGTTTGTTTGCGTATGTACCACAGGAGTTTTTGCTTCTGTCAGGAAATGTTTTGGAGAATATTACGCTATTCGAAGAAACGCCGGATATGGAGCGGTTTTGGAAAGCGGTACAAATGGCGGAACTGGAAAAGGTCATTGCCAAACTTCCTGCAGGGATTTATACCCAGTTGGGAGAAGGCGGAGGCCGGCTTTCCGGTGGACAACGGCAACGGATGGCCTTGGCCAGAGCGTTGTATAGTCAGGCGGGAGTGCTATTATTGGATGAGGCTACATCAGCACTTTCTAAGGAGAAAGAGGAAGCCATTTTACAGCATCTGCGCAGTAGTGGAAGGACGGTAATTTTTGTTACCCATCGTCATACAGCGGCAGGATTGTGCGACCGGGTTCTAAAAACAGAGAACGGTCGGCTTTATGAAACAGAATAAGAATTAAACTTTATATATTATGTGCTATACCTTTAAGGAGGAGATGTAAGTGTTAAAAAAGTTTATTAGTGCCGTTGTAGGTGCATCTTGTGTGCTTGCAACTTTTGGGGTTGCAGCAGCGCCGGTAATTAGCACCACCAGTACATATGATTCTGGGGAAATTACGGTAGTTACAACAGTTACCAACGTAAATGCAGGTGATGTTTGTACTTATCTGGCTTATGATAAGAGTATTACTGCTGCTGATATTGATGAAGAGGGAGAGATTATCCATATCGACCAGAAGGCCAGCACAGGTACTAGTGTTACATTTGATTATGTAACGGAGTATTCCAATGTCGGCTCTAAGGTTCTTGTGGGCGGTGTTACCTCCGGAGGCGCAGCTTTGGGTGCCAGCAATCAAGATGCTATTCCGTATCCCGAGGGTCATGTATTGGATATTACTGTTTCGGTAAATGGCGGAGCAGGTAATGCTGCACAAGTGGTTGTTGGCGATGCAGCAGATACAGATTATGTTTTGATTCCTGCTGCCATCGGCGGCGCAGCCATCACAAAGGTTACCGTAAATGGCACAGCGACGACTGGTTATTTTGCAGCACAGGACGGTATCTGGGTAACAAAAGGCAGCATCGCAAATAATGCTGCGGTTGCTATTACCACAGGTAGTGTTACAATTACGCAGGCCACGGAGGGTCTTGGCTATATTGCCGAGGACAGCAAAGTAGTTGCTGTTGGTAAGGTAGGCGGCAGTTTTGAAGAATGCGGTATAGCTTTTGGTGCGTCTAACGATAGTTTTGAGCATTTTGCTGCATTGGGTATCGGCAGTGATGGAAGATTTGCTGTAATATTGAAGGATTACGCTGAAGGAACCTTTGCAGATGCTGAAACGATTTATGCGAGAGCTTATACAAAATCGGGCAGCAGTTACGCATATGGTGATGTATTTAGTGTTTCCGTTGGCGGTTCTGAAGATTTAGCCGGAAGCAAGCAATAAGGGAAGTAGAGAAGGAGGGAAGCAATCATGAAAAAATTGGCTTTTGGATATGCAAGTGCAGGTAGTTTTGAGATGCCTGAACTGAAGACAGTTGGATTAGAAAAGGAAAAGAATATTGCCTTCGCTACACCTGGGACGGTTTATGAAGGATCCGGAGGAAGCTTTACCAAAGCAGATAAGATTAGAGAGGCTCTGGCATCTGAACTTGAAATTGCGGGTGCAAGATCTTAAGTGATGTATTATGAGATTTCAGGCCTTGTATTTCGGGTGCAAGGTGGTAGCAAATATTTGAAATCACGTATGGCGGAGTATACGCTCCCTCTTCAGCAGGAGAGGGAGCGTATCTGCAATTCGGGGATTTTTCTATCCCGTAATTGTGAGATTCCGCTGCCGGAAGGGCGGTATCTGGCGGATAGCGGTATCTGGAAGATGGTGCAAACGGCAACGGGGCAAACGGTATACCGAACATTGCCCGGATTCCCTGATATTGTTAGTGCCCGCATGGATTTTTCGGATTGCCGTACAGATATCAAATTCTTTTCTATGGAAGAAGAAGATGCCTACCTCCGGGAGATAAATTATACCGGACAGGCATTTGGCCAGTTGGCCTTGCAACAGAATCGAATGGTATTGCATGGGTCTTGTATTGCCAGAAATGGACGAGGGGTGGTTTTTTCTGCACCATCCGGCACCGGAAAGAGTACCCATACCGGCCTTTGGAAACAGTACTATCCCGATACAGAATATGTCAATGATGATACACCGGTACTTCGATTGGATAGGCCGGGAGAAGTTTTGGCTTGCGGTAGTCCTTGGAGTGGGAAAACCCAATTAAATTCTAATATTTCGGTGCCTTTATCTGCGGTGGTATTTTTAGAGCGAGGGACAGAAAATTCTATTGCTCCCCTTTCTAAAACGGAGGCGCTGGGGCGGTTGCTTGGCGAGTGTAGAAAGATTCCGTTCCAAAGCACCATGCAAAAGGCAGCGGAACTATGTGGTCGGCTGTTAGAGCGGGTTCCTGTCTATCGGTTGTCTTGCAATATTTCTTATGAAGCGGTGGAAACCGTTCGGAAGGAGTTGTTGTTATGAAAAAATTTTGGATTCTTTTGTCAATGTGTACTATGTTGTTGTTTACAAATGTGCAGGCTGCTGCAGTGTTTCCGGATTTGCCGGAGGAACATTGGGCCTATACTTCAGTAGAGAAGATGACCAATGACGGACGGGTCAATGGATTCCCGGACGGAAATTTTTATCCTGATCTTGAGGTAACACGCTGGCAGTTTGCTAAAATGGCCGGGGGAGATCCCGATGCTATGACAGAGCCGGATCGGCCGGCAACCAGAGATGAGTTAGTCACCTATCTTTGGGAAAGAGCCGGCAAACCCGCTGCATTGGCGCCGTCGGCACTTACGGCGGACAGCCAGACCCCGGGGGCAGTTGCTTGGGCCTATACCGGCGGTATTATGCAAGGAGACGACGGTTTTAATTTGCACTTAAATGATGTTTTGACCAGAGCGGAAGCGGCTACGCTGATTGTGCGGAGCGAGCAGGAAACATTAGGAACTGTTGATTTTAAATCCAATATCAATCCAGTGATTTTGGAAAGAGTCTGGGACAATATGCAAACCGGGATTGCCTATGATGCAGGGCAGACCATTACCGGGGGACAGTTGGCACGGATGGCAGTAAAGTTGGGATACGAGGAAGAAAACCCTAAATATTTGGCTTTGCAAAGTCAACCTGCTTTTGCCGGGGAGTATGCAAAGGATGTACAATTAGTGGCAGAGGAATGCCTGGGTCTTGAAAAGGCGACCGAGGAATTTATGAATGCCCCTGTATCTGTGCAGGAGGCGGTAGCGGTCTTGAGTTTCTATACCATGAAACAATCGACGGCTCCCCTAAAGTTCAGTTCGGCGAACAACTATACCGATGCAGATTTGACGGCGCCCATGGCAAAGGTCGGCTTGCAATTTGCACGGCATAACGGCGTGTTGCTGTATGCAGAGCCAAAACTGGAAGCAAATGCGACAGCAACCATGCAGGATCTGGCTTGTGTTTTGGTGCAGTTAGATGAGGTTGTAGGATTGACCAAGTCCTATGGAAAAAGTGCTAAGGGAACACAATTCTCCAAGCGGACGGATTCTTATCCGGTCAATGCAGGGGATTATAACTATGTTCTAGAAGGGATTCCGACGATGGTATACGAAACCCCCATTTCTGATACTGGAAAAGTAGCGCCTGTGGAATTTGGAAGAAGTTTTCAGAATACCTTTGTTGATTTCCTCAATCAGATTTCAAGGACCTTCCCCGAGTCGG
Source organism: Ructibacterium sp. (assembly GCA_045649245.1). GTDB lineage: Bacteria > Bacillota > Clostridia > Monoglobales > Monoglobaceae > Ructibacterium. The sequence continues at coordinate 84,562 of JAZRPL010000033.1, read as the reverse complement.
TAGAATGTGCGTGGACTTTCTGGCCGTCTTTGGTAGCGCAGAATGCAGATGCCAATATTATCCGTGTGGGGCTGGAAATTAAGAGTAATCCGGATGGATTATCCTTAAAACAACTTTTGCCGCAGAATTCTTTCCAGGATGGGGAGGACTATATGGCAGATCAGTATATTCTTGATATTTCTACCGGTACACCGGTCATGGATGTTATTTTGGATGGAAGCGGATATCTGGCGATTCGGGCATTTGCAGGAAGGAATTAGGTGAGAGCGTGAGCGAAGAATTCAGTATTAATCAAATCATTGAGTTATTACTTCCTAAATGGTTGTTCATTGCCATTAGCACATTGCTGATTGGAGTATTGGCTTTTCTCTATTCCAGTTATATGATAGAACCTACCTATGTGGCCAGCGGGACATTATATATTACCGGAAATGTCAATATAAGCGCTGAAAATAAGCAAAACACCAATTTAAGTGATTTGATGCTTTCTCAGGAACTTGCAAAGACCTATGGCGAGATTCTAAGCAGCAATACCTTTTTTAAAGATGTTGCGAAACAGAGTCGAACCGGGTATACGTATGAGCAATTACAGCACATGACCAGCATTACCAATGTAGAGGATACGGGACTTTTGCTAATCAGTGTCAATCATGGAGAACCCGGGACAGCATATAGAATTGCAAATACAATTTTAGAACTTGCCCCGGAGGAGATTGCGAGAGTTGTGGTTTCCGGCAGTGCTACCATCATTGACCCGGCAGAGATGCCCAAAAGTCCGGCATCACCGAGTATTCCCAGAAATACAGTTGTAGGTGCCATGATAGGGTTTGTCCTTTCGGTTGGTGTTGTATTGCTACAATATTTCTTTGACAAGACGATTAAGTCTGCAGAAGAAATCAAGGAAGTATTTGGACTTTCGGTTTTGGGGACCATTCCGTCTATTGAACCCAAGCGGGAACGTGAAGGCGAATCGGTATAACAAATAATTGGAATTACAAAAAGGTACGGTGTGATATCTTTCACGCCGTACCTATTATATTTAGATCGCTTGTAAAAAGGAGATAAGGGATGAAAAACAGAGAATGTATTGCCTGCCCCAGAGAGTGTGGAATAGATCGCAGTGGGCAAAAGGGATTTTGCGGGATGGGCGAAAAAATCAAAGTTGCACATATTGGTCTGCATCTTTGGGAAGAGCCGTGCATTTCCTGTGGTGCAGGGTCCGGTACGGTCTTTTTCTCTGGCTGTAATTTAGGGTGTGTGTTTTGCCAAAATCACGAAATTTCTCATGGGCATCAAGGGAAAGAGATGGCAGATGAGGCCTTGGCAGAAGAAATATTGGGGTTGCAAGCACGAGGTGCGGCCAATATCAACCTGGTAACACCCAGTCATTATACCGAGGCAATCTGTAGGATACTGCAAAAGGTAAAACCGCAATTGAAGATTCCGGTTATATACAACAGTTCCGGTTATGACAGTGTAAAGTCTTTGCGGTCATTAGAGGGATTGATTGATATATATCTTCCGGATATAAAATATTTTTCTGCAGAAATGAGCATAAAATATTCCAGGGCGGCAGATTATTTTTCGGTTGCAATCGAGGCGCTGGAGGAGATGGTTCGGCAGACCGGATATGCTCAGTTTGGGGACGAAGGAGTAATGAATGGCGGAGTGTTGGTGCGTCATTTAGTGCTGCCCGGCGGATATCATGACAGCATACATCTCCTGGAGCATTTGGCACAGATATATCCGCCGGAGCAAATGGCAATCAGTTTGATGAGTCAGTATTTTCCCGGATATCGAGCACGAGAATATCCGGAACTAAATCGGCGGTTGACTTCCTTTGAATATAAAAGAGTGGTAGAGCGTGCCAGAGAATTAGGGTTTAGTCAAGGCTTTATCCAAGATCTGACCTCTGCCACAGAGAAATATGTCCCCGATTTTTGTTATACAGGCGAAGATGATCGGGAGGAAAGTCCTCAAATTTTGTAGGAAAAAGTTTTTTTATAAAAAATATTGAAACGAAGTGCAACCTGTGATATAATAGTTTAAATAAGGCGCTTCCTGACTTTGCTGGATTTATAAAAGTGAAAAGAGATAGAGAAAAGGACGTTGCCAAGAGAAGAAAAGATGGTTTTTTCTTTATGAAAGTATGACATAATGGGAGGTGCGGTTGTTGTATAAGATTATAAGAAAAGAGGAATTAAATCCCTCTGTTTCCTTAATGGAAGTAGAAGCACCTTACATAGCCCGCAAAGCAGAACCCGGGCAGTTTATTATTCTTCGTGTTGACGAGCAAGGCGAAAGGATTCCTTTTACAATTGCGGATTATGATCGGGAAGGCGGAACGGTTACAATTATTTTCCAGATTGTTGGGCAAAGTACAAAACGATTGAATCAATTACAAGCCGGTGATGCATTACTGGATTTTGTAGGACCATTGGGAAAAGCCTCTCATTTTGAAGGGGTTAAGACGGCTGCGGTCATTGGTGGCGGTTTAGGAACTGCTATTGCATATCCGCAGGCAAAAAAACTCCATAGCATGGGTGTTACGGTAGATATGATCAATGGGTTTAGAAACCGGGATTTGATTATTATTGAGGAAGAATGCAAAGCGGCGTGCACCAATCTTTATACCATGACGGACGATGGCTCCAACGGAAACCCAGGGTTTGTCACTGCCAAACTGGAGGAACTGATTCAGAACGGGAAAAAGTATGATATAGTCATTGCCATTGGCCCTCTTGTTATGATGCGGGCAGTATGCCAACTGACTAAGGAGTATGGCATCAAGACAATTGTCAGCATGAACCCCATTATGATTGACGGAACGGGCATGTGTGGGGGTTGCCGTGTTACAGTTGGTGGCGAAACCAAGTTTGCCTGTGTAGATGGTCCGGACTTTGATGGGCATCTGGTAGATTTTGATCAGGCTATCCGCCGTTCTAAAATGTTTGCAGCAGGGGAACAACGTTCCAGAGATTCCCATCACTGCAGATTGGAGGGGATGCGGGATGCCTAATATGTCCTTAGAAAAGGTTAAAATGCCGGAACAGCCCCCGGAGATTAGAAATAAGAACTTTCTGGAAGTTTCTTGCGGTTATACTGAGGAGATGGCGGTAGAGGAAGCACAGCGGTGCTTAAACTGTGCCCATAAACCTTGCATGAAGGGGTGTCCGGTGCATGTAAAAATCCCTGAATTTATCGCATTGGTGGCAGAAAGAAAGTTTGAAGAAGCGTACCATAAGATTCAGGAGACGAGTTCCCTGCCGGCGGTTTGCGGCCGGGTTTGTCCCCAGGAGAACCAGTGTGAGAAATATTGTGTTCGAGGTGTCAAGGGTGAGCCGGTGGGGATTGGACGCTTGGAGCGGTTTGTTGCAGATTGGTATAGGAAGAATGGCCAAGGCGGAATTTTTAAAGTTACTTCCAACGGCAAAAAGGTTGCTGTGGTGGGCGCAGGACCTTCGGGACTGACCTGTGCCGGAGATTTGGCTAAACTCGGCTATGATGTGACGGTGTTTGAGGCATTCCATACGGCCGGCGGTGTTTTGGTTTACGGAATCCCTGAGTTTCGATTGCCCAAGGATATTGTGAAGGATGAAATTCAAAAATTAGAGGCAATGGGTGTCAAGATCATGACCAATATGGTCATTGGTAAGGTTTTATCCATTGCAGAACTGATGGAGCAGGAAGGTTTTGACGCAGTCTTTATCGGAACCGGAGCGGGCTTACCTAGTTTTATGGGGATTGAGGGCGAGAATCTAAACGGTGTTTATTCTGCCAATGAATTTCTAACCCGCATCAATCTAATGAAGGCGTACCGCTTTCCTGAATATGATACCCCTATTTATATGGGCAGAGATGTTGTCGTCATCGGCGGCGGAAATGTGGCCATGGATGCGGCCCGTTCTGCCAAGCGGTTGGGCGCGGAGAATGTTAGCATTGTTTACCGAAGAAGCGAAGAGGAGATGCCTGCTCGACGTGAAGAGGTGCATCATGCCAAAGAAGAGGGCATTGTCTTTCGGTTCCTTTGTAATCCCACCCAAATTTGCGGAACCGAAGATGGATGGGCAACACAGGTAAAATGTGTAAAGATGGAATTGGGTGAGCCGGATGATTCCGGACGGCGAAGACCGTCGGAGATTCCAAACAGCGAATTTGTCATTGATGCGGACGTGGTTATTATCGCCATTGGTCAGAGCCCCAATCCTTTAATGAAAGATACTACACCGGATTTAGAAACCAATGGCCGAGGTTGTATTGTGGTTCGGGAAGAAACCGGCCAAACATCCATTGAAGGCGTTTATGCCGGCGGAGATGCAGTAACCGGTGCAGCTACGGTGATTTTGGCTATGGGTGCCGGAAAGACGGCTGCAACAGCCATTCATGAATATCTATCTGAAAAATAAATTAAACTATATATAAGGAGATGTTGACAATGACATTAAAGAATGAGTATCTAAAGAGAGTCTTTGAGCAGGTGCAGGCACGGGACAAGAACGAACCCGAGTTTTTGCAGACAGTAGAAGAGGTATTTTCTTCTTTGGAGCCTGTTATGGAGAAGCATCCGGAATTTGAAAAAGCCGGTTTGATGGAAAGAATGGTAGAACCGGAACGGGTGATTGAATTCCGTGTTCCTTGGGTTGATGATGCAGGAAAGACCAATATCAACCGTGGTTTCCGTGTACAGTTTAACAGTGCAATCGGTCCTTATAAGGGCGGTCTGCGGTTCCATCCCACTGTAACTTTGAGTATTATGAAGTTCCTGGCCTTTGAGCAGACTTTCAAAAACTCCTTGGCCAGTTTGCCTATCGGCGGCGGTAAGGGTGGTTCTGACTTTGATCCCAGAGGCAAGAGTGACGGAGAAATCATGAGATTCTGTCAGTCCTTTATGACTGAACTTTACAGACATATTGGTCCTGATGTGGATGTTCCTGCCGGTGATATCGGCGTTGGCGCAAGGGAGATCGGTTATCTCTATGGCCAGTATAAGAGAATCAAGGGCTGCTGGGAGAATGGCGTTCTTACCGGTAAAGGTATTCCTTACGGCGGTTCCTTAATCAGACCTGAAGCTACCGGTTTCGGTGCTACATACTATGCAAATGAAGTGCTCAAGCACTTTGGCGAATCCATCGAGGGCAAGACCGTTGCTATTTCCGGTTTCGGTAATGTTGCGTGGGGTGTTGCAAAGAAAGTGGCAGAACTGGGCGGAAAGGTTGTTACCATTTCCGGTCCTGACGGTTATGTTTATGATCCTGATGGCGTTGTTACCGAAGAAAAGATTAACTATATGCTGGAAATGAGAAGTTCCGGCCGTGACCGTGCACAGGATTATGCGGATAAGTTCGGCTGCGAATTCCATGCAGGTGAGAAGCCCTGGGGCGTTAAAGTTGATATCTGTATGCCTTGTGCAACCCAAAATGAGATTGGTATCAAAGAAGCAGAGCAAATCATTGCAAATAGTGTGAAATACTATATTGAGGTTGCCAATATGCCCACCACCAACGAGGCCACCACTTTGCTAAAAGATAAGGGATTGGTAGTTGGACCGTCTAAGGCGGTAAATGCCGGCGGTGTTGCTGTTTCTGCACTGGAGATGTCCCAGAACTCCATGCGGTATAGTTGGTCTGCGGAAGAAGTTGATGCAAAACTCAAGAGTATTATGATCAACATCCATGATGTTTCTGCAAAGACTGCAGAAGAATTTGGACTTGGCTATGACCTGATTGCAGGTGCAAATATTGCGGGCTTTATGAAAGTTGCGCAGGCAATGATGGCACAGGGTATTGTTTAAAAAGAACGATCTGCGGAGGGGACGAACGTCCCCTCCGGCGCGGACGTCCGGTGAACGGCTCTTTAAGAAAGACAGAGGAGGCATTCGCTGGCCGTCTGCCTGTGTTTTTAGTGAGAAACAGAGGAAGGGAGAAAGGCCATGATTTTTGAAGAAAAGACGGTTTCCTCGGAAGAAATTTATAAAGGGAGCATTGTGACCTTGACGGTAGATCAAGTAGAGATGCCGGATGGGAGCCTTGCCCGGCGGGAATTGGTTGCACATCCGGGTGGTGTTGGCGTTGTGGCGTTGACGGAGGATAGGGAACTGATTCTGGTACAGCAATATCGTAAGCCGCTGGAAAGAGCCATTTTGGAGATTCCGGCGGGGAAAATAGACCCGGGAGAGCATCATTATGAATGTGGAATTCGGGAACTGGAAGAAGAAACCGGATTGCAGGCAGAACATTTTGAGTATCTTGGATTTATTCATCCCTCTCCGGGATTTACCGACGAGGTAACCCATCTTTACCTTGCGTCCGGACTTTATCCCGGAAAAGCAAATCCCGATCCCGATGAATATTTAGATATGATCAAAATGCCGTTAGAAGAGGTTATTGAGAAAATTATGGCAAATGAAATTACAGATGCTAAAACTGTCACAGGTGTGTTGAAGGCATTGCGTAAATGGGAAGAAAAAAGAGGCATGGAATCTTAAATTAAAGGAGAAAGCCATGGAAAACAAACATGTAGAAGTCAAAATTAACAATGTGGAGTATATGCTGGTTACCAACGAGCCGGAGGAGTATGTGCAGCGGGTTGCGTTATTGGTCAATAAGCGTATGAATCAGATTCAGCAGGAGAATAAGCAACTTAGTACTGCTATGACGGCGGTTCTGGCTGCCATCAACATAGCCGATGACTTGTTGAAAAGCGAGGATGTTCTGGATAACCTGCGGGGAGAATTAAAGACATACATGGATACGGCAGATGCGTCCGGGGAAGAACTGGAGGCCAAAAAGTTGGAGGTCGAAAAACTGAAGGAGGACGTCCATAAGTTGCAGATCGAACTGGCCAAAAAGGAAACAGAATTATCTTCGATGCGTCGGAGGCCGGGTGGCGGTTCCGGATATGGAGGCTAAACCAATGGAATTATTAGCACCAGCCGGAAATATGGAGTGCCTGAAAACCGCGGTGCTTCATGGCGCTGATGCGGTGTATTTTGCAGGAAAGCAGTTCGGTGCCCGTAGTTTTGCGGACAATTTCTCGGAGGAGGAAATTGTAGAAGCAGCCGCATATTGCCGATTGCACCAAGTAAAGAGTTATGTTACCGTTAACACCATGACCGTCGATCGGGAAATGGAAGGATTGGACCGGTTTTTAGAGGTTTTGGCTACTGCCGGTGTAGATGGCGTCATCGTGCAAGATTTGGGTGTCTTGGAGCGGGTTCGGCAGGTTTGTCCTTCCATGCCCATTCACGCAAGTACCCAAATGACAGTGCATAATTTGGCCGGAGTACAAATACTGGAGCGATTGGGAGCATCTCGGGTGGTGCTTGCAAGAGAACTTTCTCGGGATGATATGGCGCAGATTTTAAATGGATGTCAGGCAGAAATTGAAGTTTTTGTCCATGGTGCCATGTGCATGAGTTATTCGGGACAATGTTTGATGAGTAGTGTTCTGGGCGGAAGAAGCGGAAACCGCGGCAAATGTGCCCAACCTTGCCGGCTTGGGTATCCTTGTGCAGATGGCGGGGAAAAGGCATATCTTAGTTTAAAGGATATGTCTTTGATTTCTCATTTGCAGGAACTTAGGAATCTTGGCGTAACCTCTTTAAAGATTGAGGGGAGAATGAAAGGACCTGAATATGTTGCGGTTGTAACCGATACCTATCGACGGTGTTTAGACGCCATGCGTTTGCCTACAGAGCAGGAACAAAATCGAATGAATCGGGTCTTTTTCCGCGGCGGTTTGACAGACGGATACTTTACCGGTAAAATCGGACCGCAGATGTTTGCTTTTGACAAGCCGGACAATCCCTATGCGCAGAATCTGGGGAAGGCAGCAGAATTGCCGCCGGTGGAAAAGCAGATTTCGGTGGCCTGTCAGGTAGTGCTGGCAGAAGGGGCTGTGCCGGTTATTACGTTGACCGGGATGGGGAAAAAGGTCACCTGTTGCGGAGAAACTATTCTGGAGCAGGCCCAAAACCGGGGAGCGGATATAGAAAGTATCAAGGAACAACTTAAAAAAACAGGGGGAACAACATTTGCTTTTGCACCGATTTCTATAGAGGTTCAAGGGAATCCTTTTGTTCCGGTCAAGACGGTTAATGCTTTGCGCCGGACAGGGATTGCAGCATTAACAGAAGCAATACAGCAAGGGGCGAAAAAGGAGTTTCTTCCTTTGCCAAAATCCATAAAAAAGAAGAAAATGAAAGATGCTGTGATGGGATTTACTGTTTCAGTACAAACCAAGGAACAGTTTGATGCAGTAAGGCAATTTCCCTTTGTGGCGATAGATGTTCCCTTGCATTTGGTGGCTGCAGAGCCTATGTATTATCATAAAGAAAGGGAGAGAATCCTTTTAAATCCGCCGGTCATCCTGCCGGATAGCCGGTGGAAAACTGTGATGGATCAAATGGCTACGCTACGGCAGATGGGATTTTCCGGATTGCGTGCCGAGAACCTTGGGGTTCTTTGGGCGGTAAAAGAGGATTTTCGGATTTGGGGCGGCCATCGATTGAATTTGGCCAATCATCTGGCTTTGCAAACGATACAGAAATTAGGAGTAGAAACGGCCTGTCTGTCGCCAGAATTGAATTTTCCACAGATTCGGGATTTGCAAGGGGTATTGCCCACGGAAGTTTTAGCCTATGGTCATTTGCCGCTTATGATTACCGAAAATTGTGTGCGTAAAAATATGGAACAATGTCCTTGCCAAGGAATGGGCGAACTTTTGGATCGGAAAGGGAAGCGGTTCCCCATAGGAAAAGACGGCGATGTCTGTCGCAGTGTAATTTTTAATAGCGTTCCCCTTTATATGGGGGATAAAAGAAAAGAATTTCAACAGACAGGTGTGGATTTTTGCAGATTGTTTTTTACCATAGAATCTCCGGAGGAATGTACAGCCATTTGTAAGGTGTATTTGGAAGGCGGGGATTTTGACGGAGCATATACCAGATTGCATTATTATAAGGGAGTGAAATAATATGCAGGTAAAAATTCAATACTTGAATCGGGCAATGGCAAAGCCGGAATATGCTACAAAAGGCAGTGCCGGCATGGATCTTGGGGCGTCTATCGGGGAGCCGGTTACCATTCCTCCCGGAGGAAGAATGTTGATTCCCAGTGGGATTGCCCTGCAGATACCTAACGGGTATGGGGGCTTTGTTTTTCCCCGTTCCGGACTTTCTTATAAAAAGGGAATCACTATGTGTAATTGTGTAGGCGTTATTGATAGTGATTATACCGGCGAGATTCAGGTTGCCGTATATAATAGTTCGAACCAAGAATACACCATCCATCCCGGTGACCGCATTGCCCAATTGGTCTTTATGCCCGTAGAGCAAGGGGAACTGATAGAATGTGATGTTTTGGAAGAAACCGATCGCGGCAGCGGCGGGTTTGGTTCTACCGGATGGTAAACGACGGAGGAGAGTATGAAATCAATCATTTTGGCATCCCAATCCCCCAGAAGGAAGGAATTATTGCATAGGTTGCTGGATTCCTTTTTGGTAGAATGTGATACGGAAGAGGAAGTTAAAATTCCGGGTGAAGCACCCATGGAAATGGTACAAAGGTTAGCCATGGACAAGGTGCGGCATGTAGCCGCCCGGACCGAGGAAGATGCCTTGATTATCGGTGCTGATACCGTGGTAGCGTCGGAAGGAGTCTGCCTTGGCAAGCCTAAAGATAAAGAAGAAGCCTTCAAAATGCTTTCGGCACTTTCCGGACGGGAACATCAAGTGTTTACCGGCATTGCGGTCTTAGATACAGAAAGCGGAAAAGCCATGGGAGATGTTTCGATGACAAGGGTTCGATTTCGAAGACTCACGCCTGCGGAGATAGAAGACTACATCGCTTCCGGAGAGCCTATGGATAAAGCAGGCGGTTATGGGATTCAAGATCTTGGAGCGTTGCTGGTGGAAGGCATTGAGGGGGATTATTTTACCGTGGTAGGTCTGCCGATTTGCAGATTGGGTAAACTTTTAAAAGAGGAATTCTCTCTTGATTTATTGAAACAAAAAAAGTGAAATAAATTACCTTATCCGGCCCATAGATAAGGTGAAAGAAAGAACATGGGCAGAAAGGCAAGGAGGCCATATGGCAATTGACATTGGAATTGATTTGGGGACAGCCAATACCTTGATTTATGACAAAAACCGGGGAATTATTCTTAATGAGCCGTCCATGGCGGTGCGGAGTAAGAAGAATAAGCAGTTTATTGCCATTGGTGCAGACGCCAGTGATATGATGGGCCGGACCCCTGATGGCGTACAAGCAATCCGCCCTATTCGAAACGGAGTCATTACCAGTTTTCAAGGAACGGTAGCCTTGTTGCGTCATTTTTTGAAAAAGGCTTCCGGAAACAGTTTTTTTAGAATTCGGACGGTGATTTGTGTTCCTTGCGGAATCACCGAGGTAGAACGGCGGGCAGTTACCGAGGCGGCCCGCAATGCCGGAGCCAAAGAGGTTTACCTTATTGAACAACCCCTGGCGGCTGCCATTGGCTGCGGTGTTCCGGTGGGAGAACCCCATGGTAGTATGATTGTCAATGTAGGTGCCGGTGTTACCGAGGTAGCGGTGATTTCTTTGGGTGGCATTGTGGTTTCCCATTCGGTACGGACGGCCGGCGAAGCTTTTGACAACGCCATTATGCAGTATGTGAAGCGGAAACAGAATATGTCTATTGGAGATGTAACGGCGGAACAGGTAAAGTGCAGTATCGGAGCCGTTTATCAGCATAGGGATGTGGAACGTGCAGAGATGAAGGGTCGGGACTTATTGTCAGGGCTTCCTAAAACGGCAACCATTAGTTCCATGGAAATTCGGGAAGCGTTGCAAGAGTGTATGGAAGAAATCGTGGACACGATTAAAGTGACCTTAGAGAAAACGCCGCCGGAATTGGCATCTGATATTATAGAGAGCGGTATTGTATTAGCCGGTGGCGGTGCTCTGCTGCGAGGTTTGGGACGATTGATTAGTGTCAATGTGGATATTCCGGTCTATATTGCGGAAAATCCGGTGGAATGTGTTGCCATCGGTGCAGGGAAGTCCTTAGACTTTATGGCAGAATTGGGACGGCGGCAACAACGGTTATTTTAGGAGAATACGGGGCAATGCCTCTTGGATAGTGAGGGTGCAAGTTGAGAAATTTTTTAGAACATAAGACGGCGGTTTTCCTGATTGCAGCAACGCTGGTTATTGCGGTACTCATCGGGATTTTTGGGGCTATTGCGGCCGGAGACAACGCCGGTACGGCGGAGAATTTGTTGGGTGTGGCCGCAGAACCGGGGCAGATGGCTGCTACGGGAGCAGGCGGTTGGTTTAGCGGGATATTTCAGTATTTTGGAAGTGTGAAGGCTTTGCGGGCCGAGAATGAGGAACTTAAATATGCCAACATAGAGTTAGATAAAAAAGTGCGGGATGCACAAGGCCTGGAGCAGGAAAATAGCAGATTGCGTGCCATGCTGGATTTGACTAAGACAGAGAGCAAACTGGATTTGATTGCGGTGCAGATTACTGCCAAAGACCCTTCCAATTGGTACAGTAGTTTTACCATCAATAAAGGTAGCGATGATGGAATTTGCAAGAATCAGCCGGTTTTTACCGCCAATCGGGAATTGGTTGGGCAGGTTTATAAGGTAGGAAGCACTTGGGCAGAGGTTATTACCATTTTGGATCCCGAAAGCGGTGTTGGAAGTATGATCGAGAGGTCTAAGGACATCGGTGTTTTGGAGGGGGATTCTGCCTTGCGATACCAAGGGAAGTGCCGGCTTGGTTATCTTTCCCGTGATACGGATATAGCAGTAGGAGATTATGTCGAAACCTCCGGTATGGGGGGGATCTATCCGAAAGGTTTGTTAATCGGAAAGGTAACCGAAATTAAAGAGGACAATGCAACTATGTCAAAGTATGCTACGGTAGAACCCATGGCCGACATTAGTAAATTAACTGAGGTATTTGTCCTGAAAAGTTATACGGAAGAAATCAAGCGAGAGGAAATGACAGAGGAAAAGAACGACGAAGAAGACCAAAACGAGGAGAAGGAAGATAAAAAAGAGAGCCCCAAAAGCACAGCGGGTACTGCGGCTCCTTCCGGGACATCGAGGCCGGTGGCAACATCGGGGAATAGAACGAATCATACGGCCGCATCTTCCACCCCAAAACCAACGAGTGGGCATAGCAGTTCTGTTGGAGGCCAAGGGGGAAGCAACGGGTCTTCTCAAGCAATGAATGGATCGGAGTTGAGAGATTAAGATGCGGATGCTTTTTTATACCGTTTGGTTGCTTTTGTTGACGGTATTGCAGCCAACGTTGGCAAGGGAAATCGAGATTTGGCATATTGCCCCCAATCTTTTTCTCTGCTTTGTTGTGGCAACGGGATTTTTTCGGGGCAGAATGGAAGGGGCCGTTTGCGGCATAATATTTGGCTTGGTTTATGATATGTTAATCGGTCGCATGATTGGCGTCAACAGTTTGTGCTATTTGTATATGGGGTTTGGCGCCGGTGTTTTGAGTGAACGATTTTTCAGCGGGGGAAAACGAACCGCAGTGGTTCTTTCTGTTGCTATTGCAACCATTATTGCCGGATTGGTGTATTATTTGGCAAGATTGGCCGTGTACGGTGATATTGGTTTTGTGACAGCCATTTTTCGAATTACATTGCCGGAGGCAATGTATAATGCGGGAATCAGTTTTTTGCTTACATTCCCTATTTTAGGATTCATGAAGGTTTTGCGAATACAACGCATTTCTTAGCAAATGATAGACAGAAGGTGATAACTTGGACGGACGCGGCGGAAACAGCAGATATTTGATTTTGATGGGATTGGTTGGGATTTTGATTCTGACCTGTTTGATCCGGCTGTTTGATTTACAAATTGTCCACGGAGAAAAATATCGGCAGCAGGCAGAACAAAGATTGGTGCGTGCCTATCCTATTAAAGCCCCTCGAGGAGAGATTTTAGATCGCTTTGGGAAGCCCTTTGTAGAGAATCGGATGGGATATGCCATCCAGTTCCAGAAAATAGATTTAACCGATGATGCCTTAAACGATGTCATTCTTGCAGTGAGCCGTATCGTGGAGGAGTCCGGCGGTGAATTGGAAACAGAATTCCCCATTTTTTATTCAGAAAAAACCAAGACTTGGGGTTTTACTTATACCGAGAGTCAGGATGCCATCCAAGAGGCAGGAGCGGCGAAGGAAGAAGAGGGCGTAGATCGTGATGCGGCTGCCAGCCTGAAACAGCAACAGGAAACAAGACTGGCCGAGTGGAAAAAAGAGAATAAAGTAACCAATTATGATTCTGCACAACAGGTTATGGAGTATTATCGCAGTCGCTATGCGGTGGCGGGTAAGTATCAGGATCCGGAATTATTAACCATTGTTTCGGTTCGTTACGATATGGAAAAAAGCGGGTTTAGTGCTCAAAATCCTTATATCATTGCCCGTGATATCAATGAAAGGGTCATACATCATCTTAAAGAACAGTCTATGGACTTTCCGGGAGTCGAAGTAGAAATTGAGCCGGTACGGGTCTTTGCTGCCGGTAGCAGTGCAGCGCATCTGTTGGGACGAACCGGAATCATTTATGCTGAAGAATATCAAGAACTGAAAGATCAGGGCTATGGCATGAATGACATCGTCGGGAAAGACGGACTAGAGAAGGTGCTGGAACCATACCTAAAAGGAAAAGATGGCTATAAGAGTGTCTCTATGTCCCGAGAGGGCGGCGTGACCGAAATTTTAGAAAGTCAGCCTGTGGAACCTGGGAATTACGCCAAACTGACCTTAGATTTAGAATTGCAGAAGGCCATGGAAGAATCTTTGCAGAGGAATATTGCCGAGGCGGTTGGTCAATCCGGTGCAGGGGCAGCCATTGCTATTATGCCTGATACCGGTGAGGTTTTGGCCATGGCGTCGTATCCAACCTATGATCCTTCCACCTTTGATGAGGATTATGAAACATTGGTACAGGCAAAATCCAAACCCATGCTCAATCGTGTGCTAAGCGGAACTTACTCCCCAGGATCCACTTTTAAACCGTTGACGGCCATTGCCGGTCTGGAGAGTGGCGTGATTGCACCTGACACCTATATTGTGGATAAAGGAAAGTATACCTATTTCCCATCCTACCAGCCCACGTGTTTGGTCTATTCTTCTACCGGTGCTACCCATGGAACCATTGAGGTATCAGAGGCATTGGAGGTTTCTTGCAACTATTTCTTTTACGAAGTAGGCCGTCTGGTGGGGATTGAAGGCCTTAACCAGTATGCGAAAAATTTTGGTTTAGGAGAACCCACCGGGATTGAACTTGCGGAAAGCAAAGGGTTGATGGCAAATCCTGAGCACAGGGAGAAGATTGGACAGGAGTGGTATCCTGGTGATGTGATTCAGGCGGCGATTGGTCAGTCGGACAATCTGTTTACCCCGGCACAATTGGCAAATTATATTGCGACGTTATTGAATAGGGGGACTAGATACCGTTTGCACTTAATTGGTGAGGTTGTTAATTATGATACCAATGAAAGGGTATATAAAAATGAACCGGAGATAGTGGCAGACAATCCTATTTCAGAGGCCACTTTTGCCAAAGTGACACAGGGAATGCGGAGAGTTGTGACCAATGGGACGGCACAGGCGGCTTTTGCTACCAGTAAGTATAAAGCGGCCGGCAAGACCGGTACGGCTGAAGTGCCCGGTGGTGCAGATAATGTTTTGTTTGTAGGGTTTGCACCCTATGAAAATCCGGAAATTGTGGTTGCTGTTGTAATTGAGCATGGTGCGAATAGTATCCATGCGGCCAGAGTAGCAAGAGAGGTTTTTGATGCTTATATGCAACTGAAGGAAGAACGTGAAAATCCCAGCAGTGCTACTCAAAAGAAGGAGTCCGAAGCAGTTGTACCTGAAAAGTCGACACCCGATCAAAAGAAAAAGGGTACAGGCAGTACCGGAAGAACATCCCCTACTGCAACAGATGATGCCGATAAAGGGAAAGCACCGGTGGAAACGGCCAGCCCGAAAAAGGAACAAGGTGGCGGCGAAGGAGGAACTCTTTAAAGGGAAATCGGTGTTGCTAAATAAAAATATCTAAAAAAACGAATATTTTCCTTTGACTTTTGTTTATTTTTATGGTATGATAAGGCCGTTAGTTGGAAGATGATACCCTAGACGGAAGGCTTTGTATGTTCCGAGACCGGGGTAGAAAGGGGAATGATCGATGAATATTGCGCTCATCGCACACGATAAAAAGAAAGAACTCATGGTTGATTTTTGTATTGCGTATAGCGGAATTTTAAAAAACCACAGTTTATGTGCAACTGGTACAACGGGAAGTTTGGTATCGGAAGCTACTGGTTTGTCTATTTGCAAATTTTTGTCAGGTCCAGAGGGCGGCGACCAGCAGATAGGTGCCAGAATTGCCTATAATGAGATTGATGCAGTTCTTTTTTTTCGGGATCCATTGACGGCACAACCTCATGAGCCGGATGTTTCGGCCTTGTTCCGCCTTTGTGATGTGCATAATATTCCCCTTGCAACAAATGTGGCTACAGCGGAAGTTTTGATTATGGGAATTGCCCGAGGCGATTTAGGTTGGCGTGATATTGTCAATCCCAAGAATAAGGAACTATAAAAATTAAAAAAGTAAGAAAAAGGGTTGGTTCATGGTGAACCGACCCTTTTTTCATATTTCCGGAATTTTTTAGAAAGGAGAAAATAAATCCATCCCTTTTTCCTCTTTTATAGGTAGGTCTATCGTAGATTCCCTTGTTTTTTCAGAATAGAAATTTTTAAATTTCTAAAAATAAGATTGCAGAAAAAATTATAGGAGGGCGGTACAATGACTGTATCTTGGATCAAATTCTTTTCCGATTGGCTTTGCGGTCGAGCATATCTTCCCATCTATGCTGCCGCAAAAAAGTGTAAATTCTAGCAACCAGACGATGATGCAGAGATCTATACCCTTTTATTCTTTCAAAAACCCGGCCGATTTATACAAAACGGCCGGGAATCATACATAAAAGAAAGGCAATGAATGCATACTAAATCGAAGGAATTATTTAGAAAGGAAGGGGATTTATGTCTCAATATCTTATCACGCCCGGTCATTCGCTTCAAGGAACCATTGCAGTTAGCGGTTCCAAAAATGCTTCGTTGCCCATTCTGGCTGCCGGATTGCTTTCGGAGGGAGAATCTGTATTTGAGGGGATTCCCCACCTTTCTGATACCGCATACATGATAGAGTTAATTAGCAGCATGGGCGGAGTTGTCAAAGAGATTGACAGTAATACCTTCTCGGTGTCGTTGCCGGAGAATAGCAAAAGGAAAACACTCCCCATAGAACTATTTAGTCGGTTGCGTGCATCCTTTTTGGTTATGGGTCCACTGCTTGCAAGAACTGGCAAGGTGCGTATTCCGTTGCCGGGTGGCTGTCAAATCGGTGCTCGGCCCATTGATTTACATTTAAAAGGTTTTTCTGCATTAGGTGCTAAAATACGGCAGGGACACGGATATGTGGAGGCTCGATGCGAGCGGCTTACCGGTGCACAAATTTATCTGGACTTTCCCAGTGTGGGAGCCACAGAAAATCTGTTGCTGGGCGCTTGTCTTGCCAAGGGCGAAACCATTATTGAAAATGCTGCCGCAGAACCTGAAATCACAGATCTGGCTGATTGTCTTACCAAAATGGGAGCCGAAATTCAAGGCGCCGGCAGTGATACGATTACTGTGGTAGGAAAAGAATCCCTTGTTCCCTGTCGGCATCGGGTCATCCCGGATCGGATTGAGGCGGGCACTTTTTTAGCAATGGCTGCTGCGGCGCGGGGGGATTTGACCTTGACCAATGTTTGCCCCGGCCATGTCAAGCCGGTCCTTGCTAAGTTAGAAGAAATGGGATTTTCGGTAGAGGCTGGTGCGGATTTTTTGCATATTTCCCCTTGTGAGCGATTCCGGGCAGTGGATATTAAGACCCTACCCTATCCGGGATTTCCCACGGATATGCAGTCTCAGTTTATGGCCTTAATGAGTATTGCAGAAGGAACTGGAGTGGTGGTAGAAACTATATTTGAAAATCGTTTCATGCAGGTTCCTGAACTACTTCGCATGGGTGCTAAGATCAAATTAGAGGGACGAACCGCCGTGGTGGATGGCACCAAAAAATTAAGTGGCGCACAGGTAAAAGCCACAGATTTGCGAGCCGGTGCTGCGTTGGTCACGGCGGCCCTTGCTGCCCAGGGAGAAACCATCATCCATGATATCGAACACATGGAACGGGGATACGAGCATTTTGTAGAAAAATTGTCTGCGCTGGGAGTAAAAATCGAAAAGATTGTATCAGATAGGATGCCGTCTATTTGAGATTTACCCATTAATCATTTTGCTGATATCCCGACGGAGACGAAGAATAATCCGTTTTTCTAATCGTGAAATATAAGATTGGGAGATACCAAGAAGGTCTGCTACTTCTTTTTGGGTTTTTTCCTTTCCGCCTCGATGGATCCCAAAACGGAGTTCCATAATTCGACGTTCCCGTGTTGAAAGATTTTCCATGGCAAGCCGTAAAAGGTTTTTGTCCACTTCTTCGTCAAGTCCCCGCCATATAATATCATCATCTGTGCCCAGAATGTCAGAGAGAAGAAGTTCGTTTCCATCCCAGTCTACATTGAGGGGTTCGTCAATGGAAATTTCGGATTTTAAACCGCTGTTTTTTCGAAGATGCATTAAAATTTCGTTTTCAATGCATCGGGATGCATAGGTAGCCAGTTTGATTTTTTTATCTGTCTTAAAGGTGTTAATTGCCTTAATCAGGCCAATGGTTCCAATGGAAATGAGATCCTCAATTCCAACGCCGGTGTTTTCAAATTTTCTCGCTATGTATACAACCAGACGAAGATTCCGTTCGATGAGGGTCTGCCGTGCCCCATGTCTTTGGTTTGGATCGTTTAGCCGCTTTAGCAGAATCTCCTCTTCCTCCCGATCCAGGGGTGCAGGAAGGGTTTCGTTTCCACCGATGTAGTAGGTGCTCTTTGGAAAAAGGCTTCCCAATCGTGTCCATAAACTTTGTAGCAAATGTTGCAGATACCGTTTGAAATTTTGTTTCATTTTTTCTGCCTCCATATTCTTTCTTTTCCTGCAAGATTTTAGGATTTAATAGTCCTGTGTATAGGGCGTCTGCCGTAAGTGGAGATTCGACAATGCCGATAGCCGGAATCTCCGCCAGAGAATATCTGGTGTCCTGACAGGTTACAATATCCGGATAAAAAGCAGTAATACAACCGTTCCCGCCGGCGGTGTGTATGGGTAACGAAAAGGAAGTTTCCGGTTCTGTACCCCCTAAAACAGAGCGGGAAACCAGCAAAATACCCTCGCCGGTAATGGGCGCAGTCAGTTCGCAACCGGTATCTACCAGTGCCGTTACCATAAAGTTTTGATGGTGTATCTGAAACTCCAGTTTGACCAGAAGTTGATCTTTGGAAAAATTGCGGATACAGGTTTTTTGAAAGATGGAAAGTAGGAGGTACGAAAGTCCGATACCCAATAACAAAACGGGAAAATCAATGGATAAGTATACATTGCCATGAATGGCTGTGGCTTGGAGGAGGCGACCTATATCCGTTCCAAGGGCCAGGGCAAAGACAACCCCTCCAAGGCCCACCGAGACCAAGAAAAAGATAAAACTGCTTTTAAAGATGCCACGCCATCCCCCGGGAACGTCCAGAAGGAAGATTGCCAAAATGCCAATAAGAATTCGCCCCAGCATGGAATAAAGGAGATGTAGTTGCGGCACAAAAGTTAGGGTGGCATACAATGCCAAAACTCCGGCGGAGAGACTTAAGCGGCCGATATGTAAGTCCAATCTGGACAATTGCACGGTTAGAAAAAGAATGCATAAATTCATTAAAAAATTCAGTGCAAATAGCGCATCCCCATACACCGTAATCTCCATGCTGATTCCCTCTTTCTTGATTCTATTATACTGCCTTTGGGAGAAAAACGGTGTCAAAATATGGGAAACAAATTCTAATTTATACAGCAAAAAATGACAAAATAAAAAGCCGACATACTGTCGGCTTTTTATGGGAAAAACAATATTATTTCTCGGTTTTGGATTTTGCGTGACCAAGCAAGGTGGCACGACGATTTTTAACTTCTTCGGGGATGGGTTTAATATCTCCCGCTGCGGTCAATGCCATTTTGGTCATAAGAGGACCGGCCAGTTCATAAATCAAAACCGCAAACAAGGTAATATTGCGGATTAGATTTCCTTCTGCACCTAGTTGCATGGCAGTTACGCACATGCCTAAAGCAACACCGGCTTGTGGTAAAAGGGTAATGCCAAGATATCGACAAATCTGGGGGGAGCACTGGGTTGCTTTTGCACTGGCGTATGAACCCCAATATTTTCCCAGAGAACGGAAGATGATGTAGATAATTCCCATTACAACAATGGCAACGTCTGCAAAAACATTCATTTCCAACTCTGCACCGCTGATCACAAAGAATACTGCAAATAAGGGAGAGGTCCATTTATCTGCGGCATCCATGAGATTTTCGGATAAGGGGCAGATATTACAGAAGACAGTGCCCAGCATCATACAGGTCAAAAGCGAGGAAAAACTAATGTGGATTGGTCCTACTCTAAAATCAAGGGTGGTCAAAGCCACTGTCAGTAAAACGACAGCAATGGTTAAGTTAAGGCGATTGGTATTGGAGTTAAATAACTTTTCCAGTTGAGTAAGAACCCATCCCATTAGAGCGCCAAGGCCCAAAGAACAGATGATTTCCACGAATGGATTAATAAAGATGGATACCATATCTACCGTTCCCAGAAGAAGGGTTTTGGCGATACCAAAGGATATGGCAAATACAATCAGACCCACTGCATCATCCAAAGCGACGATGGGCAATAACAGTTTGGTCAGGGGCCCATCTGCCTTGTATTGCCGTACTACCATTAGGGTTGCGGCCGGGGCAGTTGCCGTTGCAATAGCACCCAGAGTAATGAGTTGGGCAACCGAGAGTTTTTCCGGCATCAAGAGATGGAAGCCATAAAGAGCAAGATCCACCAAAAGGGTTGCGGTCAATGCTTGGAAAACGCCAATGACAAGCGCTTGTTTACCGGTTTTTTTCAATTCGCTCAGCCGGAACTCATTTCCGATGGAAAAGGCAATAAAGCCTAAGGCTACTTCAGAAAGTATGGCTAGCTTTGCCACATCTTCTGCGGAATGAAAGCCAAGACCCTGTAGTTTCAAAGCACCAAGGCAATACGGACCAATTAAAACGCCGGCAATAAGATAGGAAGTAACCGCCGGTAACTTAAAGACTTTAAAAACCCTCGTCATAAGCAATCCCGCTAATAATGCCACAGAAACAGATAGAATTCCATTCATAAAAGTACACGCCTCTTTCTCTTTTGAGAATCCGTTTTTTGCGGATAGTCTTATTATTTAATCATACTTATCGCTGATCAATCAAATGCCCCCGGCCGGATCCTTTGTATAGAGGTTATTCCGTAGGAGAAAATTATCATCAAAAAAGCACTTGCGCTTTGCAAGTGCTTTTCATGGTGGAGGGAGATGGATTCGAACCATCGAAGCAAGATGCAACAGATTTACAGTCTGCCCCCTTTGGCCACTCGGGAACCCCTCCAAGACGATGAGATGTGCCACCTCACAGCGACTTGATTAGTATACCACGATTTGCGAGGAATGTCAACACATTTTAAGAAAAAAATATAAATTTTTCTTAAATAAAAAAATGCTTGATTTGCGGGGAGAGAAAAATCTCATCCTGCAAATCAACCAAATTGTGTTAAAGGTTTATGCTAACACAATAAAATTATCGGCGGTGTTTTTTAACAAAGGCTTCGATCCGTTCCAGTGCAGCATTGATTTTCTCTACAGAATACGCATAGGAACAGCGAACAAAGCCGTCGCCGCATTGTCCAAAGGCAGTTCCCGGAACCACGGCCACCTTTTTGTCGTAGAGAAGGGTTTCGCAAAAGGACTCAGAATTCATGCCGGTGCTTTGGATGCAGGGGAAGGTGTAAAAAGCCCCTTCCGGTTCAAAGCAGGACAGACCAATATCGTTAAAACCTTTTACCATAATCCGTCTGCGACGGTCGTATTCTTCCCGCATCATAGCAATATCGTCATCGCCGTTTTTTAAGGCTTCAATGGCAGCATACTGGGCCATTGTTGGTGCGGACATGATGGCAAACTGATGTACCTTGGTCATAGCCTTGATTAAATCCGGATGACCGCAGACATACCCAAGACGCCAGCCGGTCATCGCATAAGCCTTGGAAAAGCCGCTGACCAAAACAGTTCGTTCGTACATATCCGGAATGGAAGCAAAGGAGATGTGTTTCTCCTTTCCATAGGTTAACTCTGCGTATATCTCATCGGAGAGAACCAAAATATTAGTACCCCGCAAGACGTCGGCCAAGGATTCCAAATCCTTCTGACGCATGACGGCGCCGGTGGGGTTGTTGGGGAAAGGCAGTACAAGAACCTTGGTCTTGGGAGTAATAGCGGCCTTGAGTTCTTCGGCAGTTAACCGAAAGCCGTTTTCTGCCTTGGTAACAATAGGAACCGGAATACCGCCTGCCAAAGAGGTCAAGGGGCGGTAGCAAACGAAACTGGGTTCCGGAATCAAAACCTCATCGCCGGGCTGGATGACAGCACGGAAAAAAAGGTCAATGGCTTCACTGCCGCCTACCGTAACCGTAACTTGGGAAAGCGGGTCATATTGCAGGGAAAAGCGGCGGTTTAAATAAACGGTAATTTCTTTGCGCAGTTCTTTCAAACCGGCGTTAGAGGTGTAGTATGTTTTGCCTTGTTCTAAAGAATAAACACCCTCGTTGCGGATATGCCAGGGGGTTACAAAATCCGGCTCTCCAACACCCAAAGAAATTGCATCTTGCATCTCTGCTGCAATATCAAAAAAACGCCGAATCCCGGAGGGGGGGATGTCCCGCACCACCGGGTTTAAAAACTCTGTCATGTTCATACTCATAGAGAGATAACCTCCCTCTCGTCTTTTGCCGGTGCAGCACAGATAATGCCGTCGTATTTATAACGTTTTAGGACAAAATGCGTGGCAGTTCCTACCACAGATTCCATGGCGGCCAGATGCTCCGAAACAAAACGGGATACCTCTTGGATATTTTTTCCCTCTACGGTGATACCAAAGTCATAACTACCGCTCATCAAATTGACTGCTTTAACCTCCGGAAACTGATAAATTCGTTCTGCGATTCGGTCAAAGCCGCGGTCTCTCTGGGGAGTAACCCGAAGTTCAATATAGGCGGTAACTACGTCCGCACCGTTGGCTTCGTCCCAGTTGATGCGTGCGCCATAGCCTAAAATAACCTGGTTTTTCTCTAATTCATCAATAATGGCGGCAACTTCATCCATGGGAAGGTCCAACATGGTTGCCATCTGTTCTAAGGGTGTGCGGCAATCTCGGTGTAAAAATTCTAAGACCCTGGAGACATTTTTTTCGTGTTTTGACATTTTTCTTTCCCCTTTCCCGAATTACCTTTTATTTTTCATGGTTTCTGTGCTGGATATAGAAGGTAAGCAGTTCTTCCAGAATTTCATCCCGCTCCAGTTTGCGAATTAGATTTCTTGCCCCTTGATGCGATGTAATGTAGGAAGGATCTCCGGACAGAACATAGCCGACAATCTGGTTAATGGGCTGATAGCCCTTTTCGGCTAAGGCATCATGAACGTTCAGTAAAATTTCCCGGGGTTCCATGGGACGCTCGGCTTTTACATTAAATTTCATAGTGTCCATCATATTGTTATGATCCATGCTGACCATCCTTTCTCAAAGTTCTGTTTTTTATCGAAGTTCTGCGTGCAGTTCGTGTTTCAGTGATTCTAGAATATCTTCTATCACAGCGTTGACCTCCTGATCGGTTAAGGTTCGGTCATCTGCTTGGAAGGTCAAGGAATAAGCAACGCTCTTTTTGTCGGCCCCTACCTGTTCCCCTTGATACACATCAAATAATTGATAGCCTTTTAGAATATTGCTTTTCTTTTTCTCAAAAATCTTTACAATCTCGCCTACATTGATGTTTTTGTCTAAGATGATGGCCAGATCACGGCTGGTTGCCGGGAATTTTGGTAGCGGCTGATAATGTCTGTCTGCGGTATGATATTTTAGCAATGTATTAAAATCCAGAACTGCCCCATAAACTTCGGTGCTGATCTTGAAGTTGGCAGCAACTTCCGGGTGGATCTGGCCTAAGGTGCCGAGGTACTCGTTTTGGACAAACAGTTGTGCACAGCGACCGGGGTGGAAGGAGGTGTCCGTTTTGCAAACTACAAAATCGTACTTGGTAAGGCCAATTTTTTCTAATAATTGTTCTACGATACCTTTTAGGTCATAAAAATCTCCTTGGCCGTACATACCAATGGCTACCATGGTTTTCTCTTCCGGCAGCGTCTGTCCTGCAATGGGACGGTATACGGTGCCCAGTTCGAAGATTCCAACGTCCGGATTTCGGCGGTTATAGTTGGTGCGGAGAGTTTTCATAACCGAGGATAAAAGTTCTGTCCGCATAACACTGTTTTCTTCGCCTAACGGATTAGAAATCCGAACCATATTTCGACGATCATCCTCTGCGGGAATCCGCATCCAATCACATTCTTTAGGATCAATAAAGGAGAAGGTAACAGCCTCAAACAAGCCGGCTGCGGCCAGTTCCTTCCGAAGAGTGTCTTCCAGTTTTTGTTTCTCGGTTTTACCCCCGACAGCAACAGCACCTTGCATCATGGCCGACGGAATCCGGTCATAGCCGTAAATACGAGCCACTTCCTCTGCAACATCGGCCATACCCTCTACGTCGTTTCGGAAGGTGGGGATATAAACCTTGTCATCTTTAACAGAGAATCCTAAACTGGAAAGAATATCTATCATTTCCTGCTGTGGAACCTGCAGACCCAGGAACCGATTCATGGTTTCCGGTTCAAAGGGGAGTACCCGCTGTTCCTGTTTGCCCGGATACAGGTCAATGACGCCGCTGACCACATCGCCGGCGCCCAGTTCTTCCATGAGTTGGCAAGCACGGTTGATGGCGGGCAGACAGTTTTCGGGATCCAAGCCCTTTTCGAACAAGGCGGAGGCATCGGTGCGCATTCCCAAAGCCTTGGCACCCCGACGTACCGAAACAGCATGGAAAACAGCGGATTCAAAGAGAACTTCGCAAGTTTCCTCGGTTACCTCGGAATTTGCACCGCCCATAACGCCAGCAACGCCGATGGCACGCTTCGTGTCGCTGATGGCGATCATGGAGGCGTTTAAGGTTCTGGGCTGATCGTCCAGGGTTTCTAAAACTTCGCCTTCTTTTGCGTTTCGAACAATAATCTTTCTGCCTTCTACATGCTGCAAATCATAAGCATGCATGGGCTGGCCGTATTCTAACATGATATAATTTGTAATATCCACAACATTATTAATGGCACGGATCCCGCATGCCTTGAGCCGTCGTTGCATCCATTGGGGAGAGGGGCCGATTTTTACGTTTTTCACAACCCTTCCAACAAAACGAGAGCACAAGTCCGGATTCGAAATTTCTACCGAAGCCATATCATGAACATCGCCGCCGCATTCTGTCACCGTAACTTCCGGAATGGAAAAAGGACGGCGGAAAGTGGCAGCAGTCTCTCTTGCAAGACCGATGATGCTCATACAATCCGGCCGATTGGAGGTGATTTCAAATTCGGCTACACTTTCGTTAAGACCCAGAACTTCGGTGATATCAGCACCAATGGGAGTATCTTCCGGCAAAATCAAAATGCCGGTAGCCCGTTCCTCGGAAATGCCCAGTTCGTCGGTAGAACACATCATGCCGCAACTTACGACACCCCGCAGTTTGCCCTTGGTGATTTTAATGCCGCCGGGCAGACAACTTTTGTGTTTAGCAACCGGAACAATAGCCCCTTCAAAGACGTTGGGAGCGCCGGTTACAATCTGGGTTAACTCTGCTTCGCCCAAATCCACCTGGCAGACCACCAATTTGTCTGCGTCCGGATGCGGTTCTACTTTAACAATTTTTCCGGTAACTACATTTTGGATTTCCTTGCCCGGATTTTCCATGGATTCCACAATGGAACCGCTCATGGTCATTTGATGGGCATAAGTTGCCTCGTCAATGCCATCGATATTTGTATAATCCTTTAGCCATGATAATGGTAAATTCATTGTAATTACATCCTTTCCTCTTTGCTAAAACTGTTCCAGAAAACGTACATCATTTTCAAAGAACAGGCGCATATCATCGATATCATAACGGAACATAGCAACACGTTCCAGCCCGATACCAAAGGCAAAGCCGGAATATTCGTCCGGATCGATACCACAGTTCTTTAAAACCTTAGGATGTACCATGCCACAGCCTAAAATTTCGATCCAACCTTCCCCTTTGCAGACACGGCAACCTTTGCCGCCGCAGTTAAAGCAGGAAATATCCACTTCCGCACTGGGTTCGGTAAAGGGGAAGTGGTGGGGCCGGAACCGCAACCGAGTTTCCTCGCCGTACAGTTTCTTTACAAAAACCTCTAAAGTTCCCTTTAGGTCTGCCATGGTAACGCCTTTGTCAATGACAAGGCCCTCCACCTGATGAAAGACGGGGGAATGGGTGGCGTCTACTGCATCGCTTCGATAGACACGGCCGGGGGAGATAATCCGAATCGGAGGTTTTTGCTGTTCCATAGTACGTACCTGCACCGGCGAAGTCTGACTGCGCAGGACAATGGTTTCGTCAATATAAAAACTATCCTGTGTGTCTCTGGCCGGATGGTCTTTGGGGATATTCAGGGCTTCAAAGTTGTAGTAGTCCAGTTCTACTTCCGGACCTTCTGCAATGGTAAAGCCCATGCCGATAAAGATATCCTTCAAATCGTCCAGCACGGTAATCAGGGGATGTTTTTTACCATAATTGCGACGCCGACCAGGCATGGTAACGTCAATGGTTTCGCTTTGTAATTTTGCCTCAGCGGCGGCGGCTTCCAAGGTTTCCTTTTTTTGATCCAGGGCCTCTTCAATCTCGCTCCGCACTTCATTGGCCAGTTGGCCGATGACGGGGCGTTCTTCCGGGGACAACTGCCCCATTCCCTTCATGACTGCGGTCAACGCACCTTTTTTTCCAAGATATTGAATACGCAATGCCTCCAGTTCGGCCAATGTATTTGCAGCAGCCAGTGCCGCCGATGCATTGCCGCGGATTGCGGTTAATTGATCTTTCATAACCAGAAACCTCCATCTTATGATCCATTTGATGTTTATTGTACCACAAAAATTTCTATATGACAAGGGAATTTGACGAAAAAATTCCCCAAAATACAAGGAATCTTCTTTCAAGGAGACATTGCGGTGAAAAAGACAAAAAGACTTGACTTGGTCTTTAGAATATGGTTAGATAAAAAGAGAAGGTTTAGGTGTAATATAAGGAGAATTTTATGCAAATCGGAGCAATAACACTGGAAAATAATATCGTTTTGGCGCCTATGGCGGGAGTAACAGACAAGGCTTTTCGAATGATCGCCAAACCTTTTGGCCCTGCGTTGATGTATACCGAGATGGTGTCCGGCAAGGGATTGCACTATAAAAGTGCACGTACCGGATCTTTGCTGGAGGTTGCAGAGGCGGAAAAGCCGGTAGCGGCTCAGATTTTTGGCCATGAGCCGGAGATTATGGGCGAGATTGCTACCAATGCGCTGCAAAGCGGTGCAGTCATGATTGATATTAACATGGGATGCCCTGCTCCCAAAATTGTCAAAAATGGGGACGGCTGTGCGCTTATGAAAAATCCTGTTCTGGCAGGCAAAGTCATTGCGGCGGTTAGACAGGCGGTTTCGGCACCGGTGACGGTTAAATTCCGGTTGGGTTGGGA
Source organism: Ructibacterium sp. (assembly GCA_045649245.1). Taxonomy (GTDB): domain Bacteria; phylum Bacillota; class Clostridia; order Monoglobales; family Monoglobaceae; genus Ructibacterium. The sequence continues at coordinate 57,672 of JAZRPL010000033.1, read as the reverse complement.
TGATGCGCATCAAAATGCAGTGGATTTTGCCAAGATGGCAGAGGAAAGCGGTGCCGATGCTGTGACGGTTCATGGTCGGACCCGGGAGGATTTTTACAGTGGAATGGCGAATTGGTCGGCCATTGCCGCTGTGAAAGAGGCTGTAAGGATTCCGGTCATCGGGAATGGAGATGTGGTGGACGGACCCTCTGCCAAAGCCTTGCTGGATCAAACCGGTTGTGATGGTGTCATGGTGGGGCGTGCGGCCCAAGGAAACCCATGGATTTTTCGGGAGATTTTACATTATTTAAAAACAGGGGAGATACTTCCGCCGCCAACCATAGAGGAGCGGTGCGCCAAGGCCCTTGAGCATCTGGCGTTGTTGCTGCGGTGCAAAGGGGAACATCGCGGGATTTTGGAGGGGCGCAAGCACATGGCCTGGTATCTTCGGGGAATTCCGGGGGGTGCATTATTTAGGGATCGCATCAATAAAGTCTGTGACTATGATGAAATGTGTATGGTTCTGCAAAGTCTGTGTCATGATGGAGAAAAACGTAGATGAGAAATCGGCATTTTTGACGAAAAATTTCTTGACTTTTTTAAAAAAACTATGTAAAATAAAAGGTGTGCTTCTTTTAAAGTATGCCTTACGCTTTGATCTATATTTTATAACTATGTATTCTTTTTTTATTACAATGTTAGTATGATACCCAGCATGTATGATGTGCTATTTAAACAATTAGGAGGTGTTAATGATAGATACTACGAGCATTATTGTTATTGCAGTTTTGGCCGTTGTTGCCATTGTCGGTGCTTTTATCTCATTTAAATATGGATATTCCTATCGCAAAAAGTTTGCAGAATTAAAGATTGGAAGTGCCGAGGAAGAGGCAAAACGGATCATCAAGAACGCAAATGATCAAGCAGAAAAAGACGCAGAGAGTATTAAAAAAGAACAGTTACTGGAAGCAAAAGAGGATATACATAGGCTAAGAAATGAATTAGACAAAGAAATCAAAGATCGCAGAGCAGATCTTCAGCGTCAGGAGAGAAGAGTACAGCAAAAAGAAGACGCCATTGATAAAAAAACACAGATGCTAGAAAGCAAAGAGGAGCAAATCCAGAAGAAATATAATGAGGTGGAGGAACTCCAGGCCGAGGTAAGCCGGGTTAAAGGATTACAGTTGGCACAGTTGGAAAAAATTGCTGATTTCAGTGTTTCCCAAGCAAAGGAATTTTTGCTGAAACAGGTAGAGGATGATATCCGACACGAAAAAGCAATGCTGATCAAAAGCATTGAGGAACAGACCAAGGATGAGGCCGAAGCCAGAGCTCGTCAGATTATTACCGGTGCAATTCAGCGTTGTGCGGCGGATCAGGTAACGGAAACAACGGTTTCGGTTGTACAGTTGCCCAGTGACGAGATGAAGGGACGTATCATCGGCCGTGAAGGGCGAAATATTCGTACCATAGAAACTCTCACAGGGGTTGATTTAATTATTGATGATACGCCGGAGGCGGTTATTCTTTCCGGATTTGATCCGGTTCGCCGTGAAATTGCCCGCCGTTCCTTGGAGAAGTTGATTGTAGACGGGCGGATTCATCCCGGCCGAATTGAAGAAACGGTAGAAAAAGCCACCAAAGAGGTGGACAACATTATTAAACAAGAAGGCGAGCGTGCCACGTTTGAAACCCATGTGCATGGTTTGCATCCGGAATTGATCCGTTTGTTGGGTCGTTTGAAGTATCGGACCAGTTATGGACAGAATGTATTGCAACATTCTATTGAAGTTTCTCATTTGGCAGGATTGATGGCAGGTGAGTTAGGGGTAGATGTTACTCTGGCAAAGCGAGCCGGTTTACTGCACGATATCGGAAAGGCTATTGATCATGAGGTAGAAGGATCTCATGTGACCATTGGCGGTGATGTGGCCAAGAAGTATAAAGAGAATGATAAAGTCATTCATGCGATTCTGGCGCACCATGGCGATATCGAAGCGAAAACCATCGAAGCGTGCTTGGTTCAGGCGGCTGATGGAATTTCCGCTGCACGGCCGGGCGCACGCCGTGAGAATTTAGAATCATACATCAAACGTTTGGAACAACTCGAGGAGATTGCCAATTCCTTTAAGGGCGTTGAGAGATCTTTTGCGATTCAGGCAGGCCGTGAGGTTCGTATCATGGTAAAATCTGATGCGGTCAGCGATGATGAAACTATTTTGATGGCGAAGGATATTGTAAAACAAATCGAAGAGAATATGGAATATCCGGGCCAGATTAAAGTCAATGTGATTCGGGAATTACGTGCTATTGAGTACGCAAAATAAAAACAAAAAGACAGTCGCAATAATTTGCGACTGTCTTTTTGTTTTGACTAAAAGGCGCCTAAATGTTTTAAACTGGTGTATTCTCCGCAAGCGACAATGATGTGATCCAAAAGTCGGATTCCAACCGCGTCAAGACCGCGGGCAAGTTCCCGTGTGGCGGTTAGATCGGCTTGGGATGGAAGAAGAGAGCCGGAAGGATGGTTATGAGTCATGAGCACCGAGTCCGCATTGGTGCGGAGTGCCAACTTGATGATTTCCTGTAGGTAAAAGGGTGTTTCGTCAATACTCCCCTCCGAAACCTTGTCAAATCGATAGGCTTGCAGTTTCTTGTTTAGACTAATCATATAGCAGCATTCGGTCAGTTTGCCGTAAAAGAGACTTTTGGCAAAGAGCCCCTGGGATTCCGGCGTTTTTAAAGAGGGATACTGTTTTTCTGATTCCTGAAGCATACACCGATTAACACAACCTAACAAGGGGAAAAGGTCGTGTAGATATTGAGAGACGCGGTGTCCAACGCCCGGCACCTTCATCAGTTCTTCCGGCACAGCCGTCAAAACGCCGTAGAGGGAGCCGAAGCGATCTAAAAGTTGATGCGCCAAGGGATTGGTGTTTCCCTGAGGAATCACATTAAACAGAAGTTTTTCCAGTTGTTCATGTTCCTCCAGAAATTCAAAGCCCAATAGTTTAGACTTTTCATCCAAACGTTTTCTATGTCCGATATGCTCTCCAGCCATTTTTATTTCACCGTACGGCTTCCCGGTTTAATTAGCGGTATGTCGGTTTTGCAAATGGGGCACGCTTCCGGTTCGTAAGAAGTAATATCCATTGCAAAAGCACTACGGTAGGGAACGCCGAAATCGATTTTGCCGCCGGTACGATCAACAATAGAGCCGATGCCGACGATTTCGCCGCCACACGCACGCACTAAATCCATAACCTCCCGAACGCTGCCGCCGGTAGTAACCACGTCTTCTACAATGAGAACCCTTTGACCTTTTTGGATGGTAAAGCCGCGACGCAAAGTCATAGCGCCGTTTTCCCGCTCTGCAAAAATATTGCGGACGCCTAATTGCTTGCCGACTTCGTAGGACATCTGGATGGCACCGATAGCGGGGCCAATAACCAACTCCACTTGATCGTCTTGATACTGTTTTACCAACTCTGCACAGAGCGGAACGCTGTATTTGGCATCCTGGAAAATCTTAGCACATTGCATATATTTGTCACTGTGCCGACCGGAGGTCAAAAGAAAATGACCTTCCAGCAAAACGTCCGCTTCTTTTAACATGGCAATGATTTCTTCTTTTGTCATAGTAATCCATTCCTTTCTTTGTTAACCATTCATTTTCACAGTGCCGACAATGTCGTTGACATCGGCAATATGATTTTCTTCTAAATATTGATTGATTCCATTTCGTACCCGAATCCAGGCATAAGGGTCTACCAAGCCGGCGGTTCCTACCGCCACGGCATTGGCACCTGCCAGCAGGAATTCGATGGCGTCTTCGCCGGTAGTAATACCGCCCATGCCGATGATGGGGAGTTTTACGGCTTGACGTACTTGGTATACCATCCGGACTGCCACCGGTTTTACTGCCGGACCGGAAAGGCCTCCCATATTGTTATACAAAACGGGGCGACGGGTTCTAATATCGATTTTCATTCCAAGCAGGGTATTAATTAGAGAAAGGGCATCGGCGCCGCCGGCTTCTGCCGCCCGTGCCATTTCAGCAATGTCTGTAACGTTGGGGGAGAGTTTGACAATGAGAGGAACTTTGGAAACGGCTTTTACCCGTTTTGTAATTTCTTCAATCATGACAGGGCTGGTGCCAAAGGCCATGCCCCCTTCTTTGACGTTGGGGCATGATATATTTAATTCAAACATATCCACCCGATCTCCCAAAATTTCCGCAACTGCCACATAATCTTCCACGGTAGAGCCGCAAAGGTTGGCAATTAATTTGGTATCAAAAGTTCGAAGCCAGGCAAGTTCCTTTTCTAAAAAAGCAGCAGCGCCCGGATTCTGTAAGCCTACACTGTTTAAGATACCTTTTTCTGTTTCTGCAATACGGGGAGAGGGATTTCCCATGCGAGGAACAGCCGAAAGCGCCTTTAAACAGACTGCACCTAGTTCGGAAAGATTGAAGTATTCACTGTATTCTCGACCAAATCCAAAAGTTCCGGAGCCGGTTGTTACCGGGTTTTTCCATTCTACGCCGGCGATGTTTACTGCTAAATTAGCCATTCCATTCCACCTCCGAACCATCAAATACAGGGCCGTCTTTGCAGACCCGCTTCCGGTTTCCGGCTACTGTGCAGGTGCAGGTAACACAAGCACCGACGCCGCAGCCCATTCGTTCCTCCAAGGAAACCTGAACCGGAATTTGTTGTGTTGCGGCAAGATCTACCACCTGACGCATCATAGGGGTTGGCCCGCAAGTATAGATTCTGGATACCGGATTGGAAGTCATGATGTTTTTCATTACATCGGTCACAAGACCGTGATAGCCGCAACTTCCGTCATCGGTTGCCAAAAAGACACTCTGGCTGACGGCTTCAAATTCATCGGCCAGCAAAACAGCGTTTTTATTCCGAAAACCCAGCAACACAGTTGCTTTGCCTTGCAGTTGTTTGGCCAGATTCAGCAAAGGAAAGATACCGATGCCGCCGCCGATTAACAAGATAGCATCCTTGTCCTCCGGATACAAGGTAAATCCGTTGCCCAGAGGCCCTAAAATATCCAGATACTCGCCCACGGATCGTGTAGCCAGAGCCTCCGTGCCCTTGCCGCGTGTTTCAAAAAGAAAGCGGATATCTTTTCCGTCGGTTACATCGCAAATGCTGATGGGGCGGCGTAAATAAGCATCCCCGCCGCAGAGGATATGCAAGAATTGTCCCGGTTTGACCTGTTTGGCCATTTCCGGACAGGAAACGGTAAAGTCATAGATGGTATCGGTTCGCCGACACTTCTTGGTTAGTTTACATAGCATTGATAGATCCTCCTTGCCTTAGAGGGCACTTAAAATGTCGTCCCGCATCCGGATGGCTTCCTGTCTTGCGGCATCGCCTAAAGTTCCGCCGTGCTTTTGGTATGCACACATAATAGAGCGGGAAGCATTGACAATAGCCCCCAAACCATCAGGGTTAAAACTTTTGGCAACATCAGAGGCTTTGCCCCCTTGGGCACCGTAGCCGGGCACCAGGAAATAGGTGTTTGGCATCTGCCGACGGAGCATCTCTGCTTGTTCCGGATAGGTGGCACCTACCACAGCACCAACACTACTGTAGCCGTTTGCTCCTATCAAATCGGCCCCCCATGTTTTCACTAAGTCTGCCATATGTTCATAGATATATTTTCCGTCGGATTTTAGATCCTGTAGTTCGCCTGAGGATTGGTTAGAGGTTTTTACCAGGACAAAAATGCCTTTTTGATGAGCGGCACATTGTTCGGTAAAAGGACGGATGCCGTCAGTACCCAAATAAGGATTGACGGTTAGACAATCTGCACCAAAGGCTGCTGCTTCGGTATGATTGATGGAGGTTTTACCCAGATATGCCTTTGCATAGGCCTCCGAGGTTGCGCCGATATCGCCCCGTTTTCCATCTAAAATGACATACATGCCGGATTGCTTGGCATAGGCAATGGTTTCTTCCAGACAGCGAATGCCTTCCACGCCGTACATCTCATAATAAGCAGACTGCGGTTTTACTGCGGGAACAATATCGCACAGGGCATCAATCAGGGTTTTGTTGAACTGCAAAATCGCCTGTGCTGCACCCGCAAAGGTTTCGCCGTATTCCCGAAAGGCGGCAGTGCGCATATCTTCCGGAACATAGTCCAGTTTCGGATCCAGTCCGGCAACAGTAGGGTTATTTTTTTCTTTGATTTTTTCGATCAATACATCAATCACAATGGTTCCTCCTAGTTTTGGGTCAATATTTAGAAAAAGATCTTATGCTTTGCGATATACAATTTTTCCACCGGAGATGGTTAGGGCCACTTCCCCCCAAAGTGTGTATCCATCATAGGGGGAGTTCTTGCCTTTAGAGGAAAAGGCGGATACATCTACCTGATAGGACTTGTCCGGATTGAAAATTACCACATCTGCCGCTTTGCCGATGCCAAGAGTACCCCGGTCAACGCCGATAATCTCTGCAGGGGCTACGCTCATTTTTTCAATGAGTTGAGACAGGGTTAGCAGACCGGGTTTTACCAAATAAGTAATGCCCACTCCCAGAGAGGTTTCCAGTCCTACAATGCCGTTGCTGGCTTGGTCAAACTCCAATTCCTTTTCGTCCCAGTGGTGCGGAGCGTGGTCGGTAGCAATGGCATCCAGGGTACCATCTTGCAAACCGGCAATCACAGCAGCAACATCCTCGTCGTCCCGTAAGGGGGGATTCATTTTGGCATTGGTGTTATATCCAACACAGGCTTTATCTGTTAAACTAAAGTAATGGGGGGCTGTTTCTGCGGTAATTTTGGCGCCGCGGCGTTTGGCGGCACGAATGGCTTCAATGGAGTTTTTGGTGCTTACATGGCATATGTGCAACCGTCCATCCACTTGCTCGGCAATCAGAACATCCCGGCTGACAGCCACACTTTCGGCGGCTTTGGGAATCCCCTGTAATCCAAGACAAGTGGCGGTATAGCCTTCGTTCATACTCCCGCCGTCTACCAAGTCTAAATCTTCACTGTGGGAAAAGACAGGAATATTGAACATCTTCGCATACTCTAATGCTTTTCGCATCAAGGAAGAGGAGAGAACCGGCCGGCCGTCGTCGGTAACGGCTACCGCACCGGCTGCTTTGAGTTCGCCGATTTCAGCGAGTTCGGCACTTTTCTGGCCTTTGGAGATACATCCGGCAGTCAAAACGTTTACTAAACCGACTTCCTTGCCGCGGTTCATGACATATTGTACCTGTGCTCGGTTATCAATAACCGGATTGGTGTTTGGCATACAGACTACGGTAGTAACCCCGCCCTTGGCCGCCGCCCGGCTTCCGGTTTCGATATCTTCTTTGTATTCATAGCCGGGTTCGCGAAAGTGAACGTGCAGGTCCACAAGCCCCGGTGCTACCGTCATGCCTGTAGCGTCATAGACCTCTGCATCCGGTTGGTCGATAGAAGGTGCAATTTTTTCAATGACACCATTTTCGATGAGAAGGTCCATCTTTGCGTCTAATTTATTCTTAGGATCAATGACCCATCCGTTTTTAATTAGTAAGCCCATTGTTTTCCTCCTATTATTTATCGGCTCCGTTGCCGGCTAAAAGTTTCAAAACTGCCATCCGGACACAAACGCCGTTGGTTACTTGTTCTTCAATTACTGATTGTATACCGTCTGCTACATCGGCAGAAAGTTCCACCCCTCGGTTGACCGGGCCGGGATGCATTACAAGGGCATCCGGTGCGGCCAATTGCAACCGTTCCTGATTGATTCCGAAATATTTGTGATATTCCCGTACGGTGGGGAAGGAGCCTTTTTGTTGCCGCTCCGATTGGATGCGAAGCCCCATAACTACATCTGCGCCGGCAATGGCTTGGTTTACATCATAAAAGACTTTGGCGTTCCATTGTTCAATTTCCGCAGGCATTAAGGTAGAGGGCCCGCCCAGAACCACATCTGCCCCGAGTTTATGTAATCCATACAGATTGCTTCGCGCTACACGGCTGTGTTTTACATCGCCGATAATAGCCACCCGCAAGCCTTTGAGATCTCCCTTTTTCTCTTGCATAGTCATCAAATCCAGAAGGGCTTGGGTCGGATGGGCGTGAAGTCCGTCGCCGGCGTTAACGACCGAGGCCTTGGTATAACGGGAGATTAGTTGAGGGGCCCCGGAGGAACTGTGCCGTATAATCACAACATCGGCCGCCATGCGGTCAATGGTTTTTGCAGTATCAATTAAGGTTTCGCCTTTGGCAACACTGCTCCCGGAAGCGGTAATGTTGGCTGCTGTTGCGCCGAGATATTTAGAGGCCAGTTCAAAGGAAAGGCGAGTGCGGGTACTGTTCTCAAAAAACAGTGTAATCACACTTTTTCCGCTGAGGCAGTTGTCTTTTTTCCCTTTTTCTAAGACCTGATGCTTCATTCGGACAGCCTCGGATAAAATCTCCTGAATCTCAGTAGCGGACAGATCTTTTAGACCAAGTAAATGTTTCATCGTTTAAAAACCTCTCTTTTCTATCAAAACTTCATCAGTGCCATCCACTTCCTGTAGGTGCAATGCCACCCGCTCTAGATGGGAGCTGGGGACTCTGGCCCCAACATAATCTGCATGAATAGGAAAACAGCGCCGCCCGCGATCTAAAAAAGAAGCCAGTTGAATTTCTGATGGCTCGTCCAGATCCAGCAACGCATTGATTGCCCTGTGAATTGTTTTTCCTGTATATAAAATATCATCGACTAAAACAACCGGAATATTCTGAATGGAAAAGGGAATATCCGTTCCATTTAAAAGTGGAAAACGGTCGATCATTTGATGGTTTTTATCATAGAGGGTAATATCCAGAGTGCCAAGAAGGATTTCCGTATCCGTTTGGGACTGTATTTGTTTTGCCAAACGTTTCGCTAAGAAAACACCACGGCGGACAATGCCGATTAAGGCCAACTTCTTTGCTCCCATATTTCGCATGGCAATTTCGGTTGCAATGCGGGCAATTTTTTTGTCGATTTCCTCTGCAGTCATAATCTGTTTTGTTGCTGTCATGATAGACCCTCCTTTGTCGCAAATTGGCGATGGGCATACAAAAAAAGAAGCACCGCCGTTTTCGCCGGTAACTTCCTGTAGGAAAAAAATCACCGGCCGGAGAAGAATCATCACCGCCCGATGAATTTTTATAAAAATCTAGAGCGCGTATCCTTCTTCGTAATGCTGGAGCACAAACTATCCCACTCGTAATTCTATTATACAACAGCGCTCTTTTTTTGTCTACAAATTTCTTAATCTTTTTAAAACTTTTTCAAAATAATCCGGCAAAGGACTGGTAAATTCCATATATGCTCCGGTCCTTGGATGCAGAAAACCTACCTTCCATGCGTGGAGCAACTGCCCGTTTAAAGAAAAAGGTTCTTTTTTTATGCCGTATACCGGATCTCCCACAATGGGATGGCCGCCATGACTCATATGAACCCGAATCTGATGGGTTCTGCCGGTTTCTAACCGACACTCAAGGAAAGTGTATTCCCCCAGTCGTTCCAGAACTTGATAATGGGTTACAGCCTCTCTGGAATTACGATAGGTTACGGCCATCTTCTTCCGATTGGTAGGATGTCTGCCGATGGGGAGGGTTATGGTCCCCGTCTCTTCCCGAAAGCCGCCATGAACCAAAGCCATATAGGCACGGGTTAGTGAATGGGCCTTGATTTGTGCGGCCAAACCTTGGTGTGCCATATCATTTTTTGCTACCAGCAAAAGGCCGCTGGTATCCTTGTCGATACGGTGGAGAATACCGGGACGTTTTTCCCCATTGATGCCGGAGAGGGAATTGCCGCAGTGGGCAAGGAGGGCATTGACTAAGGTGCCGGTATAGTTGCCGACAGCCGGATGTACTACCATCCCCTGCGGCTTATTTACAACCAGCATATCCTCGTCTTCATATAGAATAGATAGGAGAATTTCCTCCGGCAGAATATCCGGCTCCTTTAGATCCGGAATTTCCAGAGAGATTTCATCGCCTATTTTTGTGCGATAACTGGCTTTTGCGGGTTGTCCGTTCACTTGCACACAAGCCGAGTCAATGAGTTTTTGGAGACGGGAGCGGGTGTATTCCGGCAGATAAAAATGCAAAACATAATCCAAACGTTTGCCTTCGCCAGATGCATCCACCGTCAAGGTTTTTTGCTCAGACATGGGATTCATCCTTCCCTTTTATAGCGGATTCCTGGGATGCACTTTTTTCGCTGACAAAAAAGTGAATAATCATCAAGCATGCACCAACACAGACTGCAATATCTGCAATATTGAAGACCGGAAAATGAATCAACCGAAAATCAAAGAAATCCACGACGTACCCTTTGGCAATCCGTTCCAGCAGGTTTCCAAAAGCCCCGCCGTAAATCAAGGCCGTGGCAATTTTAAACCATTTGGTTCGATGGGTGGTATTGCTATATACGATGGCCAGTAAAATCAGGACCATGACGGAAACCAGGATAAAAAATAATCGTGCATTGCTGAACATACCAAAAGCGATACCCGGATTTTCCACATAGGTAAGATGGAACACATCCTTCCAGAGGGGAACGGTACCTACGATTTTTAATTGTAATTCGGCAATCAGTTTTGTCATGATATCAAGAACCAATATTGCCATACCTAACACGAGATAGCCCATAGTTATCCTTTACCTTTCTTTTCTGTTAGAAAAGCCAGAAAAGGGACACACCTCCGTGTCCCTTCGGCTTTTTTTCTATTTTGTTTCTTTTGGTGTATATACCCCATAATCCTTCCGTACCAGTTCGGGGATTTCTGCGGTAGTCTGGTCATGGGAATTTGTTGATGATTCGGACGGTGCTTTTAGATTGGCACCAGCTGAACCCTTTTCATCTTCCTGGAGTTCACCATATTCCTTAATAATATCCAACTGTGCATTGAGCAGAGAGACTACTTTAGCCCGAAAAACTTCAACATTTCGTTTCATTTGCTCGAATTGATAGGTTGCTTTGGCCATCTCGCTAGCAGAGGCTTCGGCAATTTGCGCCGCTTGCTTTTCGGCATCCTGTATGATAACCGCAGCCTGTTCCCGTGCTTCTTGTTCTATGTCATCACTATTATGCTGTGCAACCGACAGGGCGGTCTGCAGGGTTTCTTCCATGGATTTATACTGCTTTACCGAGTCAGACAGCAAAGCAATCCGTTCCTTTGCAATAAGGTTTTCTCGATAGAGTTGATCATAACTCTTGCTGATTTCCTGCAAAAAGGCCTCTACATCTTCTATCTTATAGCCGCGGACAGCCCGCGGAAAGACTTTTTTGTCAATATCCTGCGGTGTAAGCATGGTATCTTCCCCCTATCTATATATAGCGAATTACCGTGATTCCATATCGTTTTTTTCTGGTCAGGCCGCCTACCCGTGATAACTTCATGCGGCCATAACCCCGTGCGGAAAGCACATCGTTCTCTTTTACATCGGCGGAAACTTCCTGTATGGTTTCCCAGTTTACTGTTACAAGACCGCCATGAATCAGTTCTGCTGCTTTGCTTCTGGAAATTCCTGCCCCTACCGAGAGGACGGAATCTAAACGAAGACTGGCAACCGTTCCTTGAATTTCTTTGCCTGATGGAAGAGGAAGTTCCGCATCAGAGATGGGACAATGCCGTAACAAAATGCCGGTACGGCCAACTTTCGTCAAGTTTTGCATGACATATTCCAAAAGGTCAGGCTTGAGAAAGATAAAGGATTTTTCTTCCGAAACCAAAATATCGCCAATGTTTTCCCGAACAATACCAAGACCCATCAAACTGCCAAGATAGTCCCGATGGGAAAGGTTATGTAAATCTCTGCCGGTGCATTCCAGCAAGCAAAGGTAGGTTTCAGGATTGGGTTCGTAAAAATCAGGATAGCAGAGGAACAAGGTTCGCTCTGCTTCCGGATGCCCCCCGTCAAAGTCCAATTTCATTCCCGGCGGTGGGAGCAAATGATGGGTTAATACCATCCGTTGATGTGGATTTAAAAACCCCAGTGTTTTGATACAAAAATGTTTTTCTGCCAATCGCAGCGTATCTTCTGCCCTAGCGATTAGCAGTTTGTCCTCTCCCTCCGGATACACGTTAGTTGCCCCAACCGAAACTGCCTTTGGGGTCCATGGTGTCGTCACCCATAATGCCTACATTATTGGGTGCAATTAGGAAGATGCCATTGGAAACCTTTTGGATATCTCCGTCTACTGCATAGACTGCACCGCTGAGGAAATCGACAATCCGGCGTGCTACAGCCTTTTCTACAGATTCCAGGTTTACCACAATCGGTTTTCTGTTTTTAAGATGATTGGTAATATCCCGTGCCTCTTCAAAACTTGCCGGTTGCATGACAACAACCCGCATTTGTTGCGGAGTGGTCTCATGAAGTTTTACAATGCGATTGCTTCTTCTGGCGGTTAACCGATCGATTACCGGTTCGTCATAATCCAAAGAATCTTGTTCCTGGGCATAATACTCGTTTTCGTAGTTATCTTCGGTGTCAAATCCAACAAAGTTCAACATTTTGTTCATAAAATTACTCATGGCTTACTCCAATCCGCCGCTGTGCCCCCGGCAATTTTTGGGGATTTCTGTCGGCACATAGTATTTTGACAGAAACCCGAAAAGAGACAGATGCCCTTTTGTTTTGTCTTATTTTAAAGAATCTCTGGCACCGAAGATGCCGCTGCCAATCCGAACCATGGTTGCCCCGGCAGCGATGGCCGCCGAAAAGTCATGGGTCATTCCCATGGAAAGTTCTTGCATCAGAACACCGGGGATTTTTTGCCCGGCAATGGCTGATGCCAAATCCCGCAATGCAGCAAAGATTGCATAATTTCCCGCATCATCCAGTCCTGCTACCGAAATAGTCATCAGGCCCACAATGCGAACATATGGCAATTTGCTGATGGCACGGCAGAGGGTTTCGGCATCCTTAGGGGAGATGCCGGATTTGCTGCTTTCGCCGGATATGTTAACCTGAATTAAAATATCTTGTATCTTTGGGATTTTTGCGGCATGCCGATTAATTTCTTCCGCCAGGGAAAGGCTGTCTACAGAGTGAATCAGCGCCGCTTTATCAATAATGTATTTTACCTTGTTTCGTTGTAGTTGCCCAATTTGGTGCCAGCGGACCTGAGGAATTTGCGAGGATTTTTCTGCCAGTTCCTGGGGGCGGTTCTCTCCATAGTCCAGAATGCCGCATTGTATGGCTTCTTGAATCAGGGAAACCGGTTTGGTCTTGCTGACAGCAATCAGTTTAATTTCTTCCGGATTTCTTCCGGCACGGCGGGCAGCCTCTGCAATGGCCTGTTGCACTGCCGTGAGGTTTTTTTCAAGTTCCATCTATCTCACAACCTTGCCGTCTTCCAAATTTTTGGCCGTAACCACCACTTCGTCATAAATTTGAAGTTGGTATTCTAAATTGATATCGGTGACCGGATGAATGATGGCCCATTCTCCATTTCGATACTGTACGGTAACCGGTACAAACCGTGCTATCCCCAACCGAAGAACATAAACGCCGGTTTGATTGTTCTGCATATGCAGACTTTCTGCCGGGACTTTTATTCCCTCTGCACTGACTGTGATAATTTCCGCAGAAACCCGGCTGGTGCTATAAATGCCCTCCACATAACGGTTGGTATATATTGTCACGGCCACTTTGCCGTTTTCCTCTGGGCTAATGCCCCGGATTACTCCGTAAATGGTTGTTTCGGAGAGATCCGAAAAATGTAAGCGAAGACGTTGGCCTACTTGCAATCCTTCGGCAACTTCTTTTTTTATGTTGGCGGAAAAATACCAGCCATAGTTATTGACAATCTTACAGATGGGCTCGTCTTTTAAAACAGATTCCGAGTGATACAAGGATTCTTGGTCTAACTGTTCTAACATACTGACGGTCACATTTTCTGCCGCGGCAAAGGTGAGGGCATCCTCTAAACCATCAATCCGGGAGCAAAATACGCCGGATGCCGTAGCCACAAGTTCTGTTTTAGATCCTGTGATTTTGGATTCTAGTTCGTACAGTTGATTTTTCAAAGAGACTAAAAGGGTATCCGGATCTGCTTCGCTGTTTTCGTCGGACATGGCTTTTTTTTCAATCAGGAGATTTAAGGTCTCCTTTTGTTCTATCAAATTGTTAATATCATGCTGGGTACGAAGATCGGAAAGGTTTCTGGCAGCCAGGCCGATTTTCTGTTCGGCCATTACATTGTTGCCGGTATAAATTCCGGTAGTTGCACCATTTTCCAGACGGGAAATCCGATCGCTTAGTTCCTGAATTTTTTGTGTATACTCCGGGTCATATTCCCCCGTGTAAATCCAACCGATGGTCTGGTTCTCTTTTACACGTTCTCCATCCTTGACGTGACAATCCAGATATCCGTCGACCGGTGCGGTCATAACGGATTGATCCCGAAAAACATACCCATCTACCAGAAGTTCCTCCTGGATTGAGCCGTTAAGGGCAATCGTGGTAGAAAGGTTGCTCCGAAAACTGAATAAAACAAGGAAAAGTAAATAGAGCAATACAACGCCGGCAAGGATCTTAATGATCCAATTTCGTTTTTGTTTTTTCTTTCGCTTGGTGCGCCGTTTGGTCATCCGATTTTCAAAATCTGCCGAATTTGTCATCAGACTACCTCCTTACACCGTACTTGGGAAGACCCATAAACTTACGCCTGAAAAAACACTTTATATTATATCATGGTTTTTCGTTCTGTAAACAAGGGTTGCAGAGTTGTATTTAAATTGTAATCAAACCGTAAAGAGGTGTTTCCATTTTCGCCAAAAAGTCCCATGAAAAAGAGAAGAAGAAGCAGAAAAACCGCCTCCTCTTCTCGGGGAAAATCAGATAGATCAGGATAGTTCAAACATACCGGTATAGAGTTGATAATATTTCCCTTTTTGTTCCAGCAGTTGCTGGTGGTCACCCCGCTCGATAATCTCGCCGTGTTCTAAAACCATAATGGCGTTGGAGTTGCGGACGGTAGACAAGCGGTGGGCGATGACAAAGACGGTTCGCCCCTTCATTAACTGATCCATCCCCGCTTCGATTAAGGATTCGGTACGGGTATCAATGGAGGAAGTGGCCTCGTCTAAAATCAGAACCGGCGGGTCGGCAACTGCGGCTCTGGCAATGGCTAAAAGTTGGCGTTGTCCTTGACTCAAATTGCCGCCGTCACCGGTAATCATCGTTTTGTAGCCATGGGGAAGATGACTGATAAACCAATGGGCATTGGCTAACTTGGCTGCCGCAATGACTTCTTCGTCGGTGGCACTAAGATTCCCATACCGGATATTTTCCATAATGGTTCCCGTAAAGAGATGGGTATCTTGCAGTACCATGGAGAGGGAACGCCGCAAATCATCCTTTTTGATTTTCGTAATATTGATGCCGTCATAGCGGATTTTCCCGTCGGGAACATCGTAGAACCGGTTAATGAGATTGGTAATGGTGGTCTTTCCTGCGCCGGTAGAGCCTACAAAGGCAATCTTTTGGCCGGGATTGGCATAGAGGGAGATTCCTTTTAATACCGGCTTTTCCGGTTCGTAACTAAAGTCTACGTCTTCAAAAGTGACCGCACCCCGAAGGGGAGTATAGGTCAGGGTTCCGTCGTGGTGGGGATGTTTCCAGGCCCATTGTCCCGTGCGTTGGTCTGTTTCGCATAAATTGCCGTTTGCGTCAATGGTGGTATTTACTAAGGTAACATACCCCTCGTCTACCTCCGGTTCTTCATCCAAAAGTGCAAAGATGCGTTCTGCACCAGCCAACGCATTTAAAATCACATTGAATTGTTGAGAAACCTGCGTGATAGGTTGGGAAAAGGAGCGGGTATATTGCAGAAAGGAAACCAGAGATCCAAGGCCCAAGGCGAAGATACCCATCTCCCGTTGGCTGGTTAAAATGGTCAATATTGCGCCAAAGGCAGCGGTTAATGCGTAATGAATATAGGAAAGATTATTCATAATCGGCATCAAGATGCTGGCAAAGGTATTGGCACGAATGGCGGCAGTGCAAAGGGTTTCGTTGATAGCGTCAAAGTTCTTTTTGTTTTCCTCTTCGTGGCAGAAAACCTTAACGACACGTTGGCCTTCCATCATTTCTTCAATGTAACCATTGACAGCGCCGATGGCTTTTTGCTGGCCGCGATAGTACTGGGCGCTTTTTCCGCCGATAATCTTGATGATGCCAAAGATGGCAAGCAGCATGAGAATGACTAAGATAGTTAAAGGAATACTTAAAATCAGCATCATGGTAAAAACGCCCACGACGGTAACCAGCGAGGATATAAGTTGTGGGACGCTTTGACTCATCATGTTGCGAAGGGTGTCAATATCATTGGTGTAGCGGCTCATAATTTCTCCATGGGTATGGGTATCAAAATACCGAATGGGAAGTTTTTGCATATGGGTAAACATATCCATTCGCATTTGGAACAAAGAATCAGCCGCCACATGGACCATGATTCTGTTATACAAATAAATGCTTAAAGCGCCGATGCCGTAGATGCAGGCCAATGTAAGCAGGACTTGCAGTAATCCAGAAAAGTCCGGGTTTTCTGTACCGATCAACGGAACAATATATTCATCAATGATGGGTTTTAAAAAGTAGTTTCCTGCAATACCGGCACCGGAACTGAGAAGAACAAAAATAACGACCCAAATGAGTTTCCATTTATAGTCGGAAAGATAACTTAAAATCCGTACTAATGTCTTCTTGGCATTTTGGGGTTTTTGATGTCCATGATTTCTTTGTGGAGGCATTAGGCCACCCCCTTTTGCTGTGATTCGTAAATTTCTTGATAAATGGAGTTGGTTTCCAGTAATTCCTGGTGAGTGCCGATGGCGTGAACTTTTCCCTCATCCAGAACGATAATGCGATCCGCATCGCTGACCGAGGAAATTCTCTGGGCAATGATGATGGTGGTGGTGTCGGAAAGTTCTAGGCGGAAGGCCTCTCGAATTTTACTGTCGGTGGCGGTATCTACCGCACTGGTGCTGTCATCCAAAATGACAATTTTGGGTTTCTTTAGCAAGGCGCGGGCAATACAGAGCCGTTGCTTTTGACCGCCGGAAACATTGACCCCGCCCTGTCCCAGCACGGTTTGGTATCCGTCCGGAAAATCCATGATAAAGTCATGGGCTTGCGCTGCTTTACAGGCAGAAACAATCTCTTCGTCAGAGGCATTTAAATCCCCCCAGCGGAGGTTTTCCATAATGGTTCCGGTAAACAAAATATTTTTTTGCAAAACCATGGCAACCTGTTCTCGCAGGGTCTTTTGTTTATAGTCTCTCACGTCTCGGCCGCCTACCAAAACCCGACCTTCCGTTACGTCGTAGAGTCGGGGGATCAACTGGACCAAAGTGGATTTAGCACTGCCGGTACTGCCGATAATGCCAATGGTTTCCCCCGAGTGAATCTTTAGATTGATGTTTTCCAGCGTACAGTTTTCTAAGGTTCCATCATAGGAAAAAGATACGTTGTCAAATTGTATGGAGCCGTCTTGGACGATGTCATCTTCTGTTGCATCATCGGGGATATCAGGGGTATCGTTGAGAACCTCAACAATTCGGGTAATTGATGCTCTGGAGATGACCAACATGGTAAAGGACATGGCAACCATCATCAAGGAGATGAGAATCTGATTGACATAGGTAATAAAACTAACCAGATCACCCGTACCCATATTGCCAAGGACAATCATTTTACCGCCTAGCCAGAGAACCAAAATAATACAAAGGTATACCATCATTTGCAGAATCGGCATATTTAAGATAACCAGCCGTTCTGCACGAATTTGTGCCTTTCGAACCGCATCGGCAGTTTCTTCAAAGTTTTGGTTTTCCCAATCTCCCCGGACAAAGGCTTTTACCACCCGAATGCCGATAAGATTTTCTTGGATTTTAGCGTTTAGTTTATCAAAGCGTTTCAGCATCTTTTGGAATCGGGGATGGGCATTGGAAATCACGGAGGCCAGCACTGTTGCCAAAATCGGAACAACAATCAAAAAAATGCAGGATAGTTTTCGGTTAATGGAAAACGCCATGGCGGAGGCCGTAATAAACATAATAGGTGCTCTTACCATCATGCGTATAGTCATCATAAAAGAATTCTGAAGGTTAGAAATATCCGTGGTCATACGCGTGATGAGGGAGGAGGTTCCAAACCGGTCCATGTTGGAAAAGGAAAAATCCTGTACCCGATAGAACATGGCTTTTCGCACTTCTTTGCCAAACCCCATGCCGGCGATGGATGCAGTCCAGCCTGCGATGGCACCAAAACAAAGGGAGGAAAAGGCCATAAGAACCATAATGCCGCCGGTCTTTAGCACATAAAAAATGTCCCCATTGGCGATGCCGATATCTACAATCTGGGACATGGTTTTAGGAATCAGGACTTCCAACACCACTTCACAAATAATCAGGAGCGGGGTTAAAATGGACATCCACAAATATTTTCCTCTTAGCAGAGAGAAGATTTTTTTCATAGATAGATCATCCTTTCTTTTGAGAGAGGTCGGATTCAGAGGTATGGACCTGCCGAAGGAGGGAGGTCATCATCTGCATCGAAACCTCGTTGGTAGTTTCGCCGGTGATGTTGGTATTAAGACGATCCAGGGCCAACTGAAGATCATGTAATTCTGATGACGCAAAACCAAAGAACATTTGACGGTCAAATTCTGTAAAAATCTCTTCAGTTTCTTTCAGCCGTGCCATGCCCGATTGGGTTAAGGTCAAAAGATTGCGGCGGAGATTGTGGCAATCCACTTGTTTTTCAATAAAGCCCTCCTTTTGCAGACGCTGGGTTGCCAGAGTAATGGCTGCCGGCGTCAACGCCAGGTTTTCTGCAATCTCGGCTTGGGTGCAGCCGGGATGATGTTCAATGTAATGCAAAATCGGCAACTGATTGGGATGCATATTCAGTTTTCCCAGAGATTGCAGTAAAAATCGTTTTCGCAATAAATCGATTTTTCGCAGGCTTTGATTAATAGTGAAATAAGTAAAATCCATGATATCCCCTCCTTTAATTGTTTTGTGGTTAATTGTTTAATACCTAACATTATAGTAAGAGGGTTCCCTTTTGTCAAGGAAAAAACCGTGTTTGATGGGATAGGATTAGAAAGTTGTAAGGGAGGATAACGTTGGCACGGTATGACACTGGAAAAGGATTATAATGAAAGTGTAAAGATAAATCAAATAAAATGACAAGGAGGAATCAAGTATGCCAAATTTAACAACACCTATCCCGCCGGAACTGACCGGTAAAACAGAGGAGGATTTAACGCGGCTCAAGGCATGGGGAACGGCGTTGGTCGATGAACTTTCCTATCTCTTTCACAATCTGGATGCAGGCAATGTGCTGGAGGCTTCTTCGGTCAAGGCAGAGAATATTGATACTGTCAATGCCAAAATCAGTAATGCACAGATTGGTGTCCTAACGGCTGACAAACTTACTGCCGGAACGGTGGACACCCAAAAGGTAACTGTTTCGGATGAATCCGGAAATCTGGAGATTGCCGGATCCAAAATTGTGATTCGGGATCGCAACTGTGAACGATTTATCGCGGCCTATGACAAGGAGAGTAAACAGTTTGAGTTTTTGCTCTGCAATACCGACGGTGTCCCAACGGTTTCTATCAATAGTAGTGGTAATGCAGTCTTTACCGGACAGGTAGAGGGGTCGGCCATTTATTCGTCCACCATTATCGGTACTAATAGCGAGGCCTACCAGACCAATAACGGCGGCGTCTTTGCACAGATGGATCCTACCGGTATCAAGATGATGCAAGATTCCGGCGGAGTACGGAGACAAAAACTGGGGATGTCGGTGGGGAGTGACGGTACCTCGTATATTGTATTGGGTGCCGGCAATGGACAGGGAAGCCATAATATCAACGGTGTGGTTTATACCAACGGAACTTTCAAGATCGAAAAAAACGAAAGTTATGCCAACATGGGACTGGTTGGATATTCGCCGTTTATTACCTTTTGGGAAAACAATGGTGAATTGTGGGTTTCCGGCAGTACGGTAAAAATAAACGGTGTGGATGTTCTTAGAAAAATTGATGCATTAGAAGCGGCGATTCAAAGCCTAAAAGAGGAGGAATAATTATGAAAAATCAAGGTTACACAGGAAAAATTAAACCGGAGTTCTTTCAATTAATTACGGAGGAATTTTTGCGGTACAAGGAACACAAACAGTTGTTCGATCGGCGGATTATCGAAAATAATCGATGGTTCAAAGCAAGATATCAAGGAGAGCCAAGTGACGAGATGCCGGCACCTACGACACCGTATATCTTTAATGCGATTGCCAATAAACATGCCGATGCCATGGATAATTATCCTGCCCCCAATGTGCTGGAGCGGGAGGAGGAGGATCGGGAGATTGCGGAGGTCTTTACAAGAATTTTGCCGATTCAGTTGGATCTTTGTAACTTCCGGCGTACTTACAGCCGTGCGTGGTGGTATAAATTAAAGAATGGTGCAGCCTGTTACGGGGTGTTTTTTAATCCCCAACTGCGAGGCGGCATTGGCGAGATTGATATTCGGAAAATTGATCTTTTGAATCTGTTTTGGGAGCCGGGAATTTGCGATCTGCAGGATAGTCGTTTCCTCTTTTTGACCGCACTGGCCGAAGTTGAGGATTTAAAACAGCAGTATCCGCATCTGGCGGATGGAATTTCAGGAGATACGGCACTAGAGATACAGACCTATGATGATATGCAAAATACGGCGGGACAGGATAAAACCAGAAATAAGGTGTTGGTGGTGGATTGTTATTATAAGAAACAGCGGGGAAGCCGACAAACCTTGGAACTGATAAAGTTTTGCGGGAATCAGATTTTAGATGCGTCAGAAGATCGTGGAGATAAGGGAATCTACGCCCATGGAAAGTATCCCTTTGTTTTAGATGTCATGTACCCCGATGAAGATAGTCCGGTGGGATTTGGTTTGGTAGATGTTATCAAAAGTCCTCAGTTGTACATCGACCGATTGGATGCGCTAATTAGCCGAAACGCATTGATTTCCGGAAAAACCAGATTTATGGTTAAAGACAACGGGGGTCTTAATGAGTATGAACTTAGCGATCTGTCCAAGGATATTATTCATGTTGCCGGATCGGTGGGGGATGAAAATATCCGGGAACTTCAAGCAAAACCGCTGCATAGTTTTATTATCCAGCATCGGCAAAATAAGATTGAGGAACTTAAGGAAGTGGCGGGAAACCGAGATTTTCAACAGGGACAAGTAGCCGGCGGGGTAACCGCCTACTCTGCCATTGCGGCGTTGCAGCAGGCAGGGGAAAAATTGAGCCGGGATATGATTGGCGAAGGATATAACGCATATAAAGAGATTATCTTGCTCTGTATCGAACTGATGCGCCAGTTTTATGATCAGCCCCGCTCCTACCGAGTAGAAGGGCAGAACGGAAAGCGGGAATATATCCGGTTTTCCAATCGAAATTGGAGAGAAGAAGCCGGATTTCGTCCGGTGGAGTTTGATGTGGTTGTGAGTGCCGAAAAGAATAATCCATATAACCGGATTGCGCAAAATCAAACCTTGACAGATTTATGGAAGTTGGGCGTATTCCAACCTGAAATGGCGGATTCGGCAACGTTGTTATTAGATGGTATGTACTTAGACGGTAAAGAAAAGTTGTTAGAGGGAATTTTAAAGAATAAAGAAAACGTAGGCATTTTGCAAGAATAAAAAATTCCTCCGACGCTTTTAGCGTCGGAGGAATAGAAGTGACTACAAAAGAACTTTGCCGCAAGTATGGAGGGTGTCGGAGGATTTGAGCCGGATGGGCGGGTACTTGGTGTTGATGGAAACCAGTTTTGGAATACCGTTTCGATCATCCCACATTTTGCAAAAACTTTCTCCATTGTGAATAAAAATTCCAATTTCGCCGGACATAAGTTGACTTTGCTGGCGGACAAAAACAATCTGATCGTCTGCCATCAAAGGCTCCATGCTGTCGCCGGAAATGCGGATGGCAAAATCGGCATCTTCCGGGGCATCTAATTCGCAAATGTTGGCATCAGAATCGTTTAAGTAGTTCCCAAGACCGGCAGCGGCCGTTTGGGTATATAAAGGAATTCGTCGCCGTGTGCGCCTTGGGACTTGTTTTTGCTGCGCAGTACGATGCTCAAATTCCAAGCAGTTTTTGACAGCCTCCTTACTCCGCTCCGGTAAAGACAGAAATTTATTTAGTAAAAGCGGGTCAAGATCTTCCCAAACATCACGGCGGGAAGAGTCCGGCATGAAATAGGAGGCAATGTCTAAAATGCCATACTTTTGACAAAGTTTAAGAAAAACCCCGATAGAAGGCTCGCTCTGGCCGGTTTCCCAGGCACTAAAGGTAGACTGGCCAATCCCGAGCCATTCATAAACATCTCTCTGGGTTAGGCCCGATGCCTTGCGGGCGGTTTTTAATTGTTTACTAATATATAAATTTGCCATTTTCTCACCTCTTATCCCTAGTATAACATACAAAGTTCTACTTGACAATAGAAAATTCAACAAAAATATTGTTTTTTCTTCTATTGACAAACGATAAAGTTGTTGTATAATAAGGATGAAAGGGTCAAAATATTGGGAAATAACGGTAAATATAAAAAGAAACGTATGAAGGAGGAAAAAAGATGACCCATCCCGATATTTTGAAGATGGAGAGGTTTGGAGAACTGGAAACAGCAGCAGAGCCAAAGCGGATTGGGGAATGCAACTATTGCGGTGCAATCTTGTATGATTCTATGACCGAAATGACCGAAAGTGCGGATGGTCTGTTTTGCGATGTGGACTGCTGTCATTCTTATTATGAGATACGGATTCTGTAGGAACTTTGGCCTCCCGAGAAATTATATTTTTACAGCAGAAAGGAAGGGTAAGTATGAAATTTACAACGGCAAACGAAGCGAAGAAATGGCTGAGGGGACTTCCTCTTTTGAAAAAGGAATTGGAAATGAAAATGGCGTTTTACGAAGATTTGATCACGGATAATCAGAAGTTGGGAGAGGTTGGCGAAAAATATATTTCATATTACCGGGAGCAAGTGGTTTTGTTACAGGAAAAGATGAAAGGGTTGGTAAAGCAGATGGATGTTGTTTTGGAAAAATTAAATCCGGAAGAGCGGATGATTCTTGTTGCGCGATATGTGCAGGGGGTTCTTTGGGATGCCATAGAGTTTCATGTGCATTACAGCCGTCGGCAGGCCATTCGGATACATAATCAAGCCATAGAACATTTGGTAGGTCTGGAATTTGGAGGTGGTCAAGATGCCAAAATCGCATGAGAATGGCGGGACGCTTAAGCAGGCGGCCGCAAAATTAGGTGAATTGCTGGATTGTGGCAATGAGCGGGTGGAATTATCGGCGGCCAAGGAGATTTTGGCTATGGCGGAAGAACGGGAAAAGGACGAGGCAGAAAAGGTGCAATTAGAAGTTACCATTCGCATTGTTGGAGAATAAAGAACAAGGAAAGAAGGGGAATATATGGCCAAAATACCTCTTGAGTTGCAGTTGACAGCAACGCAAAAACAGTTTATGGATGCAGATGCCGACGAGGTTTTGTTTGGAGGAGCGGCTGGCGGAGGAAAATCTTACGGACAGTTGGTGGATGCTCTGGTTTATGCGCTCCGATATCCAAAGAGTCGACAGTTAATTCTTCGAAGAACTTTTCCGGAATTGGAGCATTCTATTATTTTTACATCGCTGCAGTTCTTTCCACAAAAAGCGGCGCGGTATTCCTCCTCTCGGCATACTTGGGAATTTTTGAATCAGTCGTTGATTGAGTTTGGTTACTGTGCGGCAGAAAAGGATGTGCTAAGATATCAAGGGGCTGAATACGACGTGGTGCGATTTGATGAATTGACGCATTTTACAGAGGAACAATATACTTATCTCTTATCCAGAATTCGGGGGGTCAATCCCTACCCAAAACAGATGAAGTCCAGTACCAATCCTGGCGGCATTGGACATGGCTGGGTAAAACGACGGTTCATAGACGGCAGAAAACCCGGCGAAATTTTTGAGGACGAACAGACTGGAGCAAAGCGGATTTTTATTCCGTCTTTTATACAGGATAATGTTTTCTTGATGCAGGCAGATAAAGGGTATCAAAAAAGATTGGAACAACTACCGGAAGCAGAGCGGAAGGCGCTGCTTTACGGACAATGGGATATTTTTGACGGACAGGTGTTTACCGAATGGAAAAACAGTCCGGAGGGCTACAAAACCCGCCGGTGGAGTCATGTTATCAGCCCCTTTGAGATTCCTCGGCAATGGCGGCGGTTTCGCACTTTTGACTTTGGCTATGCCAAGCCTTTTGCGGTTTCCTGGTTTGCAGTGGATCAGGATGGACGTGCTTATAATTATAGGGAACTTTACGGATGTTCCGGTACACCGGATGTTGGTGTGCGATGGACGGCGCAGCGGATTGCCAAAGAGATTCGCGAGATTGAGGAACGGGAAGAAAAAGGTCTTACCATTACCGGCTATGCAGATCCTGCCATCTGGAACGCTACCGGTTCTGATGAAGGAAGTATTGCTGAGATGATGGAACGGCAGGGAGTATATTTTGAAAAGGGAAAAAATGACCGTCTGGCCGGTAAAATGCAGGTTCATTATCGGCTGTCCTTTGACAGGGAGGGCATCCCAATGCTATATGTCTTTGATACCTGTCGGAACATGATACGAACCTTGCCGCAACTGAGATACGATTCTGTCAATCCGGAGGACGTGGATACCAGACAGGAGGATCATTTATATGATGCACTTAAATATTTTCTTATGAGCGATCCCATTGCCCCGCATCTGCAAGAGCCAAGAGAGATACAGCCGTATCATCCGTTGGCACAGGAAAAACTGTTAGATTATGGCAGATTCATTCTTTAAGGGATCTACAATAGGGGTTGATTCTTTCTTGTAAATGTGATACAATGATAAAAATTTAGTGGAGAGGTAAAAAAATGCGAATCTTGGGCGTTGATTTCGGGGATAGCAGAACCGGATTTGCTATTTCTGATGCTTTGGGTTTTGGGGCGACAACCTTGGAGGCTTGTCGGGAGAAAAGTATGGTAAAAGTGGCAGATTATACCGTAAATCTTGCCCGAGAAAAAGGTGCAGAATTGATTCTTTTGGGGTATCCTAAGAATATGAATGGCACCATCGGACCGCGAGGAGAAAAGACCCAGGTTTTTGCCCAAATGCTTCGGGAGCGGATTTCGATTCCGGTTCGGCTTTGGGACGAGCGATTAACCACGGTGTCTGCCCACCATTTGATGAATGAAACCAATGTCCGGGGGAAAAAGCGAAAAGAAAGCGTGGATAGCATTTCTGCCGCTTATCTTTTGCAATCTTATCTCGACAGTATCAGATAAGGAGGAAAAAACATGGCTGAATTTTCTGAAAATTCACATTTGATTGATCTGATTGACGAAAACGGGGAAACGGTAACCTTTGAACATCTGGATACCGTACAGTATAAAGGAAAGGATTATGTGATTTGTATTCCCTATGACGAGGAAGAAGAAGTGGTTACTGAAGTGGTTATTTTTCTGATTCAGGATCAGGAAGAAGACTGCTTAGAACAGGTGGAGGATCCGGCGGTATTGTCGGCAGTTTATGACTTGTTCCGGAAACGAAACGAAGAAATGTTTGAGTTTGATGACTAGAGTTGGAAATTTTCTGTTGCTACAGGGAATGGATGCTTTTAGGTGTATGAAAATATAAGACCGAAAGGACGATGCATTGCACCGTCCTTTCTTTGCATCAAACTGCCGTAACGGCGGGTTTTGCGTTGACAACCTATAGAAAATATGATATGGTAGGAAAAAGGGAGGTGGAGAAAATGGAAGAGGAAAAAATCCTGATTGCAAGGGCGCAAGAAGGAGATCCTGTGGCATTTGAACAGTTGATTGCCGACTATCAGAAACGCATTTTCTCCATTGCTTATCGGTTGGCGGGAAATATAGCAGAGGCAGAGGATATGACCCAGGAGGTCCTGATTAAAGTTTTTAAAAATCTAAACAAATTTGAGGGAAAATCTAAGTTCTCTACCTGGCTTTATCGGGTGGCAACCAATACCTGTCTGGACCAGAGTAAACGGAATCGGCGCTATGCTGCATATTCCATAGATCAGGAATTGGAAACAGAAGATGGTTCCATAGTCAGTGAGATTGCCGATGAAGCACCTACGCCGGAAGAAGCCGCCGAACGCCGCGTAATGAGAGAAGCCATCCATGCGGCTATTGCAAAACTTGGGGATGAGCACAAAAAAGTGATTGTTTTGCGGGATATACAGGGGTTTTCTTATGAGGAAATTGCAAGGATATTGCAATGTTCTGTGGGGACGGTAAAATCTCGAATTAACCGTGCCAGAGCGCAACTGAAAAAAATTTTGTTTAAAAACAGGGAACTATTTTAGAATAGATTCGTCTAATGCACTAAAGGCACAAGAATAAGGATAAAACAGAGAAAAGGATAAAGAATAAAGAAAGGAGGAGATAGCAATGGGATATATGGATGCAAGGCGCAAACCCTTTGCGGGATTAGGGAAAAACAAGGATTGTCAATCCTGCCGCACACAGTTGTGGGAGTTTGCAGCACAAGAGATGGAGCCGGAACAAGAGACTTGGATGCAGCAACATCTAAAAGGCTGTCTCTTCTGCCGAAAAGAATATGAAAAAGTACAACAGATTTTAACGGTGATGCATGCCGAGAAGGAACCGGAATTATCCGAGACCTTTGCAGAAACATTGCACCTGAAATTGATGGAAACAGCAGAAGAAATGGCGGCTGCCAAACAAAATTCTTTCAAGGAAAAGTTGCGGCGTAGATTAGCACCGTCCTTCTGGAAGACAATGCCGGAGGGCTTTGGAAAAGCCCCGATGCAACAGCGGAGCCAACAGTTTTGGCATTGGAGCGGCTTTAAGATCGTGACGCCGGCATTGATTTGTATGATAATTTCTGTAGGTATTTTCTCCACCGGCTTATATCAGCAATGGATGGGGGCAGGAGATATCCTGCAGGCAGATCCCGTTAGCCCCAACACCCAACAGATGGATTCTGTAAGGGAGGGTCAGGGAACAACCAATCCGGACTCTGCTGCCACTGCAAAGATTGTGGCAGATGGTATGGAAGAAAAAATAGAAAAAAAGCCGGAGACCGCAGTAAGACCCGCAAAGACGGCCAACCCAAGACCTGAGACGGGTAAGCCTGCGCAAGGGACAGTAGCGGAAAATTCTGAGTCTGTCGCGGATTCTTCCGGAAATACCGGGGTTTCACGAAGCGGCGGGGAAGTCTCCTTAGCAACAGAGGAAAGTCCTGTAGCGGCCTATGTTTTGGAGGAGGACCAACATGGTCTGCCCGCATTTGGCGAGGAGACAGAGCCTAGAAGCCTGCCCCAAGCCATGGAGACGGTTTACTTGCTTCGTGTTGCCAATAAATTGGAATATTTAAATGCTTGTCAAGCAACCAAGGGACTGGACTGGAAAGCCCGACAACAGGAAGAAGCCGACGGGGGTTTGGCGACGGAGAGCCGGGAGGATGCCATTGTTTTGCGCCTTTCGGAAGAAGAGTGGAATCAATTATTGGAATATAGCCAAGCCGCAGGCGTTTCGCCTACAATACAGCGGGAAGGCGAAAACAAAGGAAACATTCTGGTTGTGGTAACCGGAGATGAGGGATAAACCATGGAAAAGTTGCTGTTGATTGACGGAAATAGTATTTTAAATCGTGCCTATTATGGCATCCGGCCGTTGACGGCGCCGGATGGAACCCCTACCAATGCGGTTTTTGGGTTTTTGAATATTTTGTTTAAGCATTTGGAGGAGGAGAAGCCGGATTATCTTTGCGTTGCTTTTGATGTGAAGGCAAAAACCTTCCGCCATAAAATGTATGATTTGTATAAGGCGCAGAGAAAACCTGCCCCGGAGGATTTTTTGGCACAACTTCCGGTCATAAAAGAGGTTTTGGGGGCCATGAACTGTGCTTGCATAGAAAAGGAAGGCTATGAGGCGGACGATTTGATCGGTACCGTCTCTTTGTTTTGTGATCAAAAGGGTATCGCCTGCCGTATTTTGACCGGAGATAAAGATGATTTACAACTGGCTTCTGAGAATACTGTCATTAAACTGGTGGTAACCCGCATGGGACAAACCACCACCACCGACTACAGCGCAGCAGAAGTGCAGGAACGATATGGGGTAACGCCCAAGGAATTTATTGATGTTAAAAGTCTGATGGGGGATCCTTCTGACAATATTCCGGGGGTTAAGGGCATTGGCGAAAAAACAGCCTTTTCTCTTATTCAAGAATATCAAAGTATTGAGAATATCTACGAGAATCTGGAGAATCTGGAAGTGACTGCTTCGGTGCATAAAAAACTGCTGGAGGATCGGGACAGTGCTTTTTTGAGCAAAGCCCTTGCCACCATTGATCGGGCAGTTCCTATGGAACTGAACTTTCAGAATTTCCGGATGCAAGAGTATAACAAAGAAGGGCTGGGTGCTCTCTTTACTCGGTTAAACTTCAAATCCTTCCTGAAAAAGCTCGATTTGCCGGTAGGGGTCGGTGTATCGGCGGCGGAGCAAATCCGAGGGAAACTTCGCATGGTTTCGGAGCAGGAAGGCCTGGCTTTGATTTCCCAAAAAGGAAGGATTTTTTATGATTTAGAGCAGACTCAAAACGGCTGGAACCTGTTTGGAACCACGGATGGGGAAGAGGTTCTTTGTATCAAGGATATGAGTTCTGCCGGATTGAAGATGGTCTTTGAAAATCCCGATCTTTTAAAGTGCGGGTTTCAGGTTAAGGAGGATGTTCTGTGTTTGGCAGAACAGGGCATTGCTTTTTGTGGACTTGGTTTTGATGTGATGATTGCGGCTTATTTGGCAGAACCGGCCCAGAGCAGTTACGATTTGGAGAGTTTGTGCCTGACCTATCTTGGCCGAGGATTGGCAGAAACGACGGAGAAAACAGAGGAAGATGGACAACTTGCCATGTGTTTTGACCAGTTGGAGGAAGGGAAGGAACAACGGATTGCAGACGGGGTTGCGGCCCTGTTTTGGCTACAAAAGTATTTTGAAAAACGATTGGAAGAGGATGGTCAGCACGATCTGTATTACAAGGTAGAATTACCCTTGATTGGCGTTTTGGCAGAGATGCAACAAGTCGGCGTTTATGTGGATAAAGAAGCCTTGCGGCAATTTGGGGATGAATTGGGGGAGAAAATCTCCCTTTTGACCGAGGAAATCTATGAACTAGCCGGAGAAACGTTTAATATCAATTCCCCTAAACAGTTAGGAGAGATTCTTTTTGGGAAGTTAGGTTTGCCCGGAGGGAAGAAGAATAAAAGCGGGTATTCTACCAATGTGGATGTCCTGACCCGATTGACAGAGCAACATCCCATTGCCGAGAAGGTTCTGGAATTTAGGCAGATGACAAAGTTACAATCTACCTATGTAGAGGGACTCTTAGCCATGATTCATCCCAAAACAGGACGGATTCACTCCAACTTTAAGCAGACCGTTACTGCGACAGGACGGATTAGCAGCACCGAACCGAATTTGCAGAATATTCCGGTACGAACACCGCTGGGACGGGAGATTCGGAGGATGTTTGCTGCAGAGGGAGAAGATCGCTGTCTGGTAGATGCCGACTATTCCCAGATTGAACTGCGGGTACTTGCCCATATCTCCGGAGATGAAACCATGCAGGCGGCCTTTTTGCAAGATCTGGATATCCATACTCAAACCGCATCACAGGTGTTTGGCGTTCCTGCGGAGAAGGTAACGTCGGTCATGCGTTCTCAAGCCAAGGCTGTCAATTTCGGGATTGTCTACGGGATCGGGGCGTTCTCTCTGTCACAGGATTTGAAAATTCCCATGAAGGAAGCCGATGCTTATATTAAGGGGTATTTACAGCATTATCCCAAAGTGGATGAATATATGAAAAAGTCCATTGCAAAGGCCCGAGAGAAAGGGTATGCCGAAACCATACTGGGACGACGGCGGAATATGCCGGAACTAAAGGCGTCTAATCGCAACACCCAGGCCTTTGGGGGGCGGGTGGCCATGAGTGCACCGATTCAGGGCAGTGCGGCAGATATTATCAAGATTGCTATGATTCAGGTGGCACGGCGGTTGAAGGAAGAGGGATTGGAATCGAAGTTGATCCTTCAAGTTCACGACGAATTGATTGTAGAGGCCAAAAGGAATGAAACAGAGCAGGTGCAGAAGATTTTAAAAGAAGAGATGGAGCACGCATATGCTCTTGCGGTTCCTCTGGTGGTGGATATGAACACAGGGAAAAACTGGTACGATACAAAATAAAAAAGAGGGCATCGTGTGTATGCCTAAGAAGAATAAAAGGTCGCAGTTCGCTGCGGCCTTTTATATTTTCTTGGAAGGTACGACAATTTAGGTTGAAGGAAGTCGGCATTTTAAGATTCTTATAAAAATAATAAATTTTCTTAAGACGTTTTAAAAGGAGAAAATACAAAAAGGTGTGATAGTTGTCCTTGCTATTGCATATCCTGAAGATATCCATCAAAAATCAATTTCACAGACAAAAGGACAATCTTTCAGGGAAATTGGGAAATTGTGCCGAATCTTCCCGATGGATTGCAAAAAAGTTCCAAAGCAAGGACGGATAATTTGTGTATATTTTCGGAAGGAAAAAATATACATAAATAACAAAATATGGTAGAATGAAAGGGCGGGGTTGCCCGTGGGAAAAGAGCAACGGTATCATGCAAGAAAGTGCAAATGGAGGAAGTACCAATGAAAAAACAAGAGAAAAGGACAAACCAAAACCCAACTTACCTTGATGAAACAGCCATGTATCTGTTTAACCGCGGTGTGAATTATGAGAGTTATCGGATGCTGGGTGCCCATCCTAAAAAGGATGCAGAGGGACGGGACGGATATCTTTTTGCTGTTTGGGCTCCTCATGCTAAGTCGGTTTCAGTAGTTTGCGACGGCAATGGATGGGATAGAAATTGTGGGAAGATGTATCGACATATTGATTCCGGAATTTGGGAGATTTTTTTGCCCGGCATCGGGCCGGGACAGAATTATAAGTTTTCCATCGAATCCCGTCAGGGAGAAGTGTTCCTTAAAGCGGATCCCTATGGGTTTTACTCTGAGGTTCGACCGGCCAATGCTTCGGTAACTGCCTGTCTTGATTATGTGTGGAGTGACCATGGTTGGATGGAACAGCGGCAACACACCATGCTTTATGATAAACCGGTTAATATTTACGAAATGCATTTTGGGTCCTGGAGGCAAAAAGAGGACGGCAGTTTTTATACTTACGCCGAGATGATAGATCGATTGATTCCTTATCTTAAAGAGATGGGCTATACCCATGTAGAAATGATGCCGCTGGCGGAGTATCCTTACGATGGTTCTTGGGGGTATCAGGTAACGGGATATTATGCGGTAAATAGCCGCTATGGTTCTCCGACCCAACTCAAAGCCTTGGTGGATGCACTGCATCAAAACGGAATCGGCATTATTATGGACTGGGTTCCGGCCCATTTCCCCAAGGATGATTATGCTTTGGCGAGATTCGATGGAGAACCGCTATACGAGCATCCTGACAGCCGTTTGGGGGAGCACAAAGAATGGGGGACCTTGATTTTTGACTGGACGAAAACGGAGATTTTTTCCTTTTTGATTTCCAATGCCTTGTTCTGGCTGGAGGAATACCACATGGATGGTATACGGGTGGACGCGGTTTCCAGTATGCTATATCTTGACTATAACCGGCGGGATGGAGAATGGATTCCCAATCAATATGGCGGTAAGGAAAATTTGGAGGCCATTGATTTTTTGCAAAAACTCAATACCGCAGTGTTTGCACGGTATCCCAATGTTATGATGATCGCAGAAGAATCCACGGCGTGGGGCGGTGTGACAAAACCGGTTCACGAGGGGGGGCTTGGCTTTAACTTTAAGTGGAATATGGGATGGATGCATGATGTATTAGACTATATGCAATGCGATCCGCTTTTTCGAAAAGGAAATCACAACAAATTGACTTTTTCCATGATGTACGCCTTTGCGGAAAACTATATTTTGGCACTCTCCCATGATGAAGTGGTGCACGGCAAGCGTTCGCTGTTGGATAAAATGTGGGGGAGTTACGAGGAAAAGTTTGCGGCGTTGAAACTGCTGTATGCCCTGATGTATGCCCATCCTGGGAAAAAGTTATTGTTTATGGGCGGCGAGCTTGGGCAGTTTGTCGAATGGCGGTTTGAAGAACAACTGGATTGGATGCTGGAACAATACGAGGCACATCGAAAACTGCGTCGGTTTTGCAGGGATTTAAACCTGTTTTACCGAGAACATGCTGCATTGTTTGAAATTGAGCGGGAACAGGGAGAGTGGCAGGGCTTTTTGTGGCTAAAGGCCGAAGATGCAGACAATAGTGTACTGGCCTTTTTGCGAAGCAATCGGGATAAGACGGAACAGATTGCGGTTGTCCTTAACTTTACGCCGGTGGAGAGAAAAAAATATCTGGTTGGTGTACCGGATTCCGGAGAATACGAGACGGTGCTTTGCACCAATCAAAAAAGTTATGGCGGCGACGGGCGTGGAAGCCGACGGGTAAGGGCAAGAAAAAAATCTTGCGACGGTTTTCCGTATTCCATAGAACTGACCTTGCCGCCACTGACGGGGTTTTATTTGCGACGACGTCCTCTGTCCATAGAGGAAAAGTTTATGAAAAAGAGGAAGAGAAAAGAGAAAAAAGAGGTCTGTTTATCTGACCCACAGTAAACAGACTAGAAACAGTGTGTGGGTTGGAAGGGAGAAGGAGATTACCATGAAGGCAAAAGAATGTGTGGCAATGATTCTTGCCGGCGGGCAAGGGAGCAGATTGGGAATTTTGACAAAGGATGTGGCAAAGCCTGCGGTCCCCTTTGGAGGGAAGTATAGAATTATTGATTTCCCGTTAAGCAACTGTACCCATTCCGGAATCGATACGGTGGGGGTTTTGACCCAGTATCAACCTCTTGAACTAAACACCTATATCGCCGGCGGTCAGACTTGGGATTTGGATCGTTCTAACGGCGGGGTGTATGTTTTACCGCCCTATCTGTCGGGTGATAAAGGGGAGTGGTATAAAGGGACAGCCAATGCGATCTATCAAAACCTAAGTTTTATAGAACGATTTCATCCCAAAGAAGTGGTGATTTTATCCGGAGATCATATTTATAAGATGGATTATAGTAAGATGATGAGCCGGCACAAGAAGGCGGGCGCCGATGTAACCATTGCGGTTATTGAGGTCCCGTGGGATGAGGCATCTCGGTTTGGGATTATGAATACCGATGAAGATGGAAAAATTTTGGAGTTTGAGGAAAAACCCGAGAAACCCAAAAGCAATCTGGCATCTATGGGAGTATATTGCTTCCGATGGGAGGTTTTAAAGGAATATTTGATTGCCGATGAGGCAGATTCGGCATCGGATCATGATTTTGGAAAAAATATTATTCCTAAGATGCTGCAGGATGGGTTGCGATTGATTGCCCATCAGTTTCAGGGGTATTGGAAGGATGTTGGAACCATCCAAAGTCTTTGGGAGGCCAATATGGAGTTGCTGGATGATGAGGCAGGATGCAGGTTGGATGATGACAGTTGGCGAATCTATGGAAAAAATCCCATCAAACCTCCGCATTATATTTCTCCTGAGGCAAAATTGAGAAATTGCTATGTGACAGAGGGTTGTGAAATTTTCGGGGATGTTGACCATTCCGTCATTTTTGAAGGGGTTACCGTTGAGAAAGGGGCAAAAATCGAAGATTCTATCATCATGCCGGGTGTGAAAATCGGAAAAGAGGCAGTGGTATATAAGGCCATTGTCGGTGCCGGTGTAACCATAGGCGAAAAAGCCATCATAGGTTCTATGGAGGAGACGGCGAATCGGACATGGATCAATCAGAAAATTTGCAGTAACGACATTACGCTGCTGGGACCGGAGATTTCCATTGGGAAAGGTGTAAAGATTGGAGTCAATTCCATGGTAACCGAAGATGTTTTATGAGTGGTTAGCGGCATATTGTGCCTTGTCTGCGGGTAGAATATGCTCCAAAGATACGACGTTACTTTTGCAGACAGAAAGGTTGTAAACATGATGAAAAACGATATGTTGGGACTGATTTTTTCCGAAAATCCGGAGGCCAGCATGGGAGAATTGACCAGTCTGCGTTCTCTGGCTGCAGTTCCCTTTGGCGGAAGATATCGTATGATTGATTTTATTTTGTCAAGCATGGTAAATTCTAAGATTATCAATGTAGGGATTACCACCCCTTATCATTATCAGTCATTAACCGATCATTTGGGGACTGGTAAGGCGTGGGATTTGGACAGAAAGAACAATGGTCTGTTTATCCTTCCCCCCAAAGAACATCGGGATCTTTCCAGAAAGATGACCGGCGGTGTGGATATCATATATGATGTGAATCAATATTTGGAGAGAAGCCGGCAGAAGTATGCCTTTGTTGCGGATTGTAATACCATCTGTAATATGGATTTTGATGAGGTATTGCAGTATCATATCGAGAATGAAGCCGATATTACCCTGGTATATCATCGGGAAGAAACCATTGATCCTGATCATTTGAAACGACAGATTTTGCTGGATGTAGGGGAAAATGGCGTTGTTCAGGATATGCATGTCTATCCGGCCAAGCAGAAAACAAACCTATCTTATATGCACCGATTTCTCATTGGTCGGGAACTGCTGATGGATTTGGTGGACGATGCGAAAGCCCATGGGAGGCATTCCCTTTCTAAAGATGTCTTTCTTTCCAATCTTCATCGGTTAAAGATTTGTGCCTATGAATATAAGGGTTCTCCTTTAAAGGTAGATGATATCAAAACCTTTTTTGATGCCAATCTCCGGCTTTTGCAACATGAAGTGCGGGAGGAATTATTTGGATTGCAAAGCGGAATGCCTGTTTATACCAGGGTACAGGATACCATTCCCACCAAATACGGAAAGAATGCAGAGGTATCCAATGCGATTATTGCGGACGGTTGTGTGATTGAGGGAACGGTAAAAAACTGTGTGTTGTTCCGTGGCGTACATATTGCCAAGGGTGCTTCCGCAGAAAATTGTATTATTATGCAGAACTCTTGTATTCGGGAGAATTGTATGACAGCCAATGTAATTTTTGATAAAGGGGTCGTGCTGCGAAGCGGCAAAAAATTGGTGGGTCAGGAAACCTATCCTATGGTCATTGGAAAAGGTGTAATCATCTAAACCGACCCTGTATCTTTTGCGAAACCGGATACGTTAGGCCAGATTGATGGGAAATGGGATGAGGGAAAATTTCCTTGGCGGTTTATGCGAAGCAGGGCGGTTGATGATATAAAAAATTCTTGGAAATATGCGGGGCGGTCATCTGGCTGCCCCTTTGACGTGCAAGAAATAGGCTTGACTTTTAGGCAACAATAGATATAATGAAAGGGAGGCTTTTGCTTAGAATTGGCGGACTACAAAGGAGTGAGTTAGGATGTGCAAAAGGACAGTGAAGCAGGGAAATGAAGGACATCAAGAGGGACAAGGGATGCAGCAGGGGAAGTCCCGTTTTACACTTCTTTGTGTTGTGGCGATTGTAGCGGCGGTACTCCTAATTGGCGGTGCGGTTTTTATCTTGCAAAGTCGTAGTGGGGGACAGGCAGAAAACGTTGTATTGACAGAACCCCAGACTACGCCAAAACCTGCTCCGCAGATTCCTTCGGCTTCCAGAGAAAACGACTTGCTGAAGATTGCCAAGGAGGCTCAAGGAACAGAGGGGAAAGTCTGCTATCTTACCTTTGATGATGGACCTACTCCCACGGTAACCACGGCGGTCTTGGATGTTTTAAAACAATATAATGTAAAGGCTACCTTTTTTATGCTGGGGAAGATGATAGAGAGAAATCCGGAGGTAGCACGGCGGGTTTATGAAGAAGGACATCTTCTTGCCAATCACAGTTACAGCCATGATTACCAAAGTCTATATGCAACCGGCGAGGGTTTTTGGGACGAGATTGTGCGGACAGAAGGATTGATTCGGGATGTTAGTGGCGAAGAACCCTTTCCTTTAATTCGATTTCCCGGTGGAGGACACAATGCCGGAAGTTACGCAGCAGAGAAGCAACAGTATAAGTTATTGCTTCAGGAAAAAGGGTATTATTATGCGGACTGGAATGCCTTAAATGGTGATGCGGAAGGCGGGACACGGACGGCGTCTCAATTATTGGAACGGATCAAGGCAACGGCGACCCAGAAGGATATTGTGGTCTTAATGCATGATGCTGCCACAAAAAAGACAACGGCAGAGGCGTTGCCTGCTATTATTGAATATCTTCAAAGTCAAAACTATGAGTTCCGGCGGATGGATGAAGTGCAATATTATACTCCTGAGCAGTTGGAAGAGAAGTATTCTATGATTTTATAATAAAAAGCGGGGCGGCAGTCCCGTTTTTTGCATAATTGCGGCATATTGCATCATTTAGAAAGGGATGAGAGAGATGGATTACAGGGAAAAAGCAGAGCAGTTGTTTCGGGAAGGATATAATTGTGCACAGGCGGTATTTTTAACCTTTGCAGAAGAGTTGGGGATAGAAAAGAAAACGGCGCTTCGGCTTGCGTCCTCCTTTGGAGGAGGGATGGGCCGTTTGCGGGAGGTTTGCGGTGCGGTCAGCGGGATGTTTTTGGTTGCCGGTTTGGCCAAAGGATACAGTCGCCCAGACGATCAAAAGGGGAAAAAGGAACACTATGAGCGGATTCAGCACATGGCTGAAGCATTTCGTAGAGAAAACGGGTCGATTATCTGTCGGGAACTGTTAGGATTAGATGGAAAGGATCATCCGCAGCCGGCATCCAGAACGGAAGAATATTATAAAAAACGTCCTTGTGCCGAGTTGTGCGGTTGTGCGGCAGAAATAGCCGCCAGAGAATTAGGCTTTTGCAAGGATGCAAAGGGGAAATCAAAGGGATAGCGGTTATAACAGGTATAAAATCAGAGGAAGAAGCCATACTACGGATAGAGAAATTTTATCCGTAGGGGGTTCAAATGAAAAATAAAAAACCGGAATGTAAGAATGAAAAGAAAGCGGTGGGACCGGCAGAATTGGAAGACCGGAACGGAGATTCCGTTTTCACCTTGACCAATGCTGCGACTGTGATGGAGTGTACCGGATTGATTCAGGTTCCTCCGGAGAACGAGGATGAATTGGAAAACTATGCGGATATATACAGTTTTTCTCAGCCGGAGCCACTGCCGCCCGAGAAAGAAAAATAAGATTTGTAACGCATCGCGGTATCGAACTTGTGAAAAGCAGAGAAAAAAGCATGTGCATACAGGCCTTCCCTTTGGGGAAGGCTTTTTTGATAATATTTTGGAAGGCATCGTTTTTGTATTGACAAACATGCTTGTCTGGTGTAAAATAAAACCATAAATTCCAGAAAAATAGGAGGGTGTTTATGATGAAAAAAATTATTGCTCTTGCATTGGCTATCATGGTGATGATGGCACTGTTTGCCGGTTGTGGTAGTGAGAAAGTGGCGCTCAAAATCCTTGATACCGAGTATGCAGTAGAAGATTATGCAATCTGTATTGCAAAAGAAAACACAGAACTTCTCGAAAAAGTAAATGCTGCACTGGCCGAATTGGAGACAGAGGGAACTAAGCAGGCGATTGTAGATAAGTACATCTCCGGTGTTGCCCACGACCTTGTTTTCCAGGCTGAGGCAGAAGGTAAGCCGGAACTGCATATGGCTACCAATGCACAGTTCCCCCCGTATGAGTACTATGAAAACGAAAAAATCGTAGGTATTGATGCGGAAATGGCTGCCGCCATTGCGGATAAATTGGACATGAAACTGGTGATTGATGATATGGATTTTGATGCGATCATCACCGCAGTACAAACCGGTAAGTCTGATATGGGTATGGCTGGTATGACGGTTACCGAAGAACGGTTACAGAACATCAATTTCTCTGATACCTATGCAACTGGTATTCAGTCTATCATTGTTCCGGAAGGCAGTGAGATTACCTCGGTTGATGACCTTTATAAAGACGGTGTTAACTATCTGGTAGGTACCCAGAAGGGAACGACTGGTGACATCTATTCCGAAGATGATTTCGGTGCAGAACGGGTTATGAAGTATACCACCGGTAATGAAGCGGTTCAGGCGCTTGTAGCCGGCAAGGTTGACTGTGTTATCATTGATAACGAACCTGCAAAAGCATATGTAGAAGCAAATAACAAATAATTTTTTGGAAGAATACAGGGGACGGATTTCTCCGTCCCTTGTTTTGCATTTGAGGTGAAACAATGGATGCATTATATGCTTGGTTTTCTAATATGAAAGCCGATTTCGTTCTAAACTTTATTGAAGAGAACAGATGGAAGTTTATCACCACCGGTTTAAAAAACACCTTGTTGATTACCTTCTTGTCTTTGATTCTGGGTGTATTGCTGGGGGTCGTTGTTGCGATTGTCCGCTCCAGTTATGATAAAACCTATGCCGAAATGCGAAAAGGCTTAAAGAAAACCCTCTTTTGTGTTATTAATGGAATCTGCAAAATTTATCTTACCATTATCCGGGGAACGCCGGTGGTGGTTCAACTTATGATTATGTATTATGTCATTTTTGCATCTTCCAGAAACAGTTTGATGGTTGCTGTGTTGGCCTTTGGCATTAACTCCGGCGCTTATGTTGCGGAGATTGTTCGCTCCGGCATTATGTCCATTGATACAGGACAGTTTGAGGCCGGCAGAAGTTTGGGCTTTGACTATAAAAAAACCATGCTGTTTATTATCATTCCCCAGGCATTTAAAAATGTCTTGCCTGCCCTTGCGAATGAGTTTATCGTTCTTTTAAAAGAAACCTCTGTAG
Source organism: Ructibacterium sp. (assembly GCA_045649245.1). Classification (GTDB taxonomy): domain Bacteria; phylum Bacillota; class Clostridia; order Monoglobales; family Monoglobaceae; genus Ructibacterium. Next base: position 18,779 of record JAZRPL010000033.1, on the reverse strand, counting down.
CCGGGTATGTTACCATTCGTGACTTAACTATGGGCGGTAATATCATCCGTGCGGCTACATATTCTCCGTTTATGCCGTTGATTGCAGTTGCGGTGATTTACCTTGTTATGGTCATGTTCTTTACATGGCTGGTCGGTATTTTAGAAAGGGGGTTGAGAAAGAGTGAGCGGTAATTATCAAATTGAAACCAAGGATCTATGCAAATACTACCGTGGCGGTGCCATTAAAGCCTTAGACGGCGTAACTGCCAGCATCAAAAAGGGAGAAGTAGTGGTTGTCATTGGCCCGTCCGGTTCCGGTAAATCCACTTTCTTGCGGTCTTTAAACCTCCTGGAAATTCCCACATCGGGAAGTATTATTTTTGAAGGGCAAGAGGTTACCGACGCTAAAGTGAACATCAACCTTCATCGCCAGAAGATGGGGATGGTATTCCAGCATTTTAATCTCTTTCCCCATATGACGATCTTGCGGAATATGACCATTGCTCCTATCAAACTCTTAAAAAAATCCAAAGCCGAAGCGGAAAAGATGGCCATGGATCTTTTAAAGAGGGTAGGGCTGGAGGATAGAGCGGATGCCTACCCCTCTCAACTTTCCGGCGGTCAGAAACAACGGGTGGCTATTGTGCGTGCCCTTTGTATGAACCCTGATGTGATGCTCTTTGATGAGCCGACCTCGGCGCTCGACCCTGAAATGGTGGGCGAGGTGCTTGCGGTTATGAAACAACTGGCAGAAGAAGGTATGACCATGGTTGTTGTAACCCATGAGATGGGCTTTGCCAAAGAGGTTGCGGATCGAGTGATTTTTATGGACAGCGGTATGATTATTGAAGAAGGAACACCCCAACAGATTTTTGAGAATCCCCAAAGCGAAAGAACTAAAGAGTTTTTGCGAAAAGTATTGTAATAATAAAAAAGGCTCCTATGAGTATACCTCATAATGAGTCTTTTTTTGTTGTAGCGGTTTGTTTTATAGCCAGATTTTTTGGGGACGGAATTTATGCACCATCCGTTTTGCGCGCTTTAAAGTTCGTTTGTCAACCACCATCATGCCGATGCCTAGCATAGCGCCGGCAACAAGTCCGGTAGAAAATTTCCCCATGATATTGCCTCCCTTTTCGTATCGTTTTATTTACACGACATAGTATTTGTAAAAGTAAAATAAAAATTCGAGAAAATATTAGTAATTATTTGCTTATAGATCCAGAAAATCCTTGACGGACCGCACTTTTTGGTGTATGATAGAAGATAATACCTTGCTTTTTTGAAGATATAGAAATGAAGTGCAAAAATAAAAAATGAAAGTAGGAAAGGATGGTTATTATGGCAAAGGTAATTCCATTTCGAGGGCTCCGCTATAACACCGAAAAATTCCAGGATTTGGATTCCGTAACCGCGCCACCTTATGATATTATCTCGCCGGAGCAGCAACAGGAACTTTACAATAAGAATGAGTATAATGTGGTGCGTCTGGACTATGGTATGAATTTTGATAACGATACTGATACTGCAAATCGTTACACCAGAAGTGGAGCGTATTTAGAAAAATGGATGCAGGAGCAGGATCTTGTTCTGGAAGATAAGCCGTCCTTTTATATTTATGAGCAGATTTTTTCTTTGGGAACCGAAAAACCCTTTCACTCTTTAAAGGGAATCATTGGCTTGGTCCAGTTAGAGGAGTTTTCTAAAAATGTTGTAATGCCTCACGAGGAAACGATTACCAAGGCCAAAACAGACCGCTTGAAGTTGATGGAAACCACTGCGGCGAATCTGAGTCAGGTCTATTCTTTGTATATGGATGATAACAAAGAAATTGCCGGCTTGATTGAGGAACAGAGCGATGGTGAACCGGACTTGACATTTGTTACCCCGGAGAACGTGACCCAAAATATTTGGATCATCAAAGATGAAGCCATTAATGCCAGGATTTCCTCTTTGTTCCAAGAAAAGCAGATTTTTATCGCGGATGGACATCATCGCTATGAAACAGCATTGAATTATCGTAAGGCGCGCCATGCCGCCGATGGAACCCAAGAGGGAACAATGTCCTATGACTATGTAATGATGATGCTGGTTTCTATGAGTGATGGCGGACTCTTTGTTTTCCCCACCCATCGACTCGTTCGGGGCTTGGAGCACTTTGATGAAGAAATGGTCGTTGGCTTTTTGACCGAAGATTTTTGGGTTTCCAAGATTCATTTCACCGAGGGGGACTATGCCTCCATCATGATGGATCGGCTGACGAATACCGTGGATGAAACCCTGTTTGGCCTATATACAGGACAGAATTATTATTATTTATTGAAGTTAAAGGACACGCAATCCATCGATGATTTGATTGATGGAAAATCAGAGGCTTATAAGCATTTAGACGTTACCATCTTACATAAATTGATTTTGGAAAAATACATGGGCATTGATGAAGAGAATATGCGGAGTCAAAAGAATTTGATTTACACCCGGGATGCTCAGGAAGCAGTGGAGTTGGTGCAAAACGGTGCGATGAATTGTGCATTTTTGATTAATCCCCCCAAAGTGGCTGAAATTAAGGAGATTGCACAGGCAAAGGAAAAAATGCCGCAGAAATCCACCTATTTCTGGCCCAAGTTGGTAACCGGAATTGTGATGAATAAATTTGAGGATTAACATTTTTCTTGTTCATTAAAGTAAGAATGCGGATTTTGGAAACGGCTGAAAGGAAGGAAACAGATGAAAATAGGAATCATGGGATTTGGCGTAGTTGGAAGCGGTGTCGGTGAGATTATCGCCAATTCTCCGGATGGATTAAAAAAACGAAGCGGAGAGGTCATTGAGATTGCGAAGATTTTGGATCTTCGGGATTTTCCTGACAGCCCATACCATTGCTTTACCAAGGACTTTAATGATATCCTGGAGGATGCGGAAATCGGCATTGTTGCAGAAGTTATGGGCGGCACCGAACCCGCATATACTTTTACGAAGAAATTATTACAAGCGGGCAAAAGCGTGGTAACTTCCAACAAGGAATTGGTGGCAAAGCACGGCACAGAATTGTTGCAAATTGCCCGGGCAAATAAGGTAAGTTACCTTTTCGAAGCCAGTGTTGGCGGCGGAATTCCTATTATCAGGCCCCTTTATTCCAGTCTTTCGGCCAACGAACTGACCGATGTTTATGGAATTTTAAATGGTACCACCAATTATATCTTAACCCAGATGATCAAAGCGGGGGAGAGTTTTGAAACTGCCCTTCGGGGAGCGCAAGAGAGAGGGTATGCGGAAAAAGATCCTACCGCCGATGTGGAAGGGCATGATACTTGCCGAAAGACAGCGATTTTGGCTTCTCTTGCGTTTGGGAAATATGTGGACAGTGAGAAAATCCCTGCCGAGGGTATTACCAAAGTTACATTGCAGGATGTTGCTTATGCAGATGCCATTGGCGGTGTGATCAAGTTAATCGGCATGGCGTCCAAACGGGATGATGGCGTTTATGCCAGAGTTTGTCCGGCTATTTTGAAGAAAGAACATCCCCTGGCCGGTATTGATGAAGTGTTTAACGGCATTATGGTAAAGGGAGACGCCATTGGAGATGTGATGTTCTACGGCCAGGGTGCCGGCTCTTTGCCGACAGCCAGTGCGGTGGTTTCGGATATCATTGATGCTGTCAAACATCAGGGAAATCATATCGGACTTGGATGGACAGAGGAAGAGGCCGGTTATTTGAGAGATGCAGACGAACAGAGATTTTCATTTTATGTTCGGATGACCGGAGAGCCAAAGCAGTTAGAGATGAAGGGCTTGCGCTTCATTGTCTTAGAGGACGAGGCTTACCAAAATGAATTTGCAGTTTTGACACCGGAGATGAATGGAAAAGAATTTGCGGCATGGTTAGATACTTTGCGAGAGAAACATGAAATTTTGGGCACATTAAGGCTGGTGGCAAATTGATGGTAAAAGTAAAAGTGCCGGCAACCAGTGCAAATCTCGGGCCTGGTTTTGATAGCATGGGACTGGCGCTTGGATTGTATAATTATGTAACTGCAGAGGAAATCGAGGAAGGACTGGTCATTGATATTCTGGACGAGAGCCGGAAGTTTTTGGCCAAGAATGAGAGGAATTTGGTCTATACCTCCATGAAAGCGGTGTTTGACAAAGTAGGTCATCCTCTGCGTGGGTTACATCTGACGCTGGAAAATAACATCATGGTAACACGGGGATTGGGCAGCAGCAGTGCAGGGATTGTTTCCGGATTGGTAGCGGCCAATGAGATGACAGGGAATCAGTTGTCTGTCGATACGCTCCTTTATATGGCAGCCGAAATCGAAGGCCATGCTGATAACGTAACCCCGGCACTTCTGGGCGGCTTTACCGTGACGGTTAAGCAAAATAATCGAATCCAATACGTAAGAACAGAACTAAAAGATGATTTGCGGTTTGCGGCCTTCGTTCCTGATTTTTTCTTGCAAACCAAAAAAGCAAGAGGGGTTCTTCCTCATTCAGTATCCATGCGGGATGCGGTGTATAATACCGGGCACAGTGCGTTGCTGGCGGCAAGCATTATGACCGGAAAGTATGAGAATATCCGTACAGCCGTTGGTGATAAGTTGCACCAGAGATATCGAAAGCGGTTGGTTCCCAAAATGGATGAAATGTTTCGCAGTTGTTATGCTAACGGCGCTTTGGGGGTATACCTCAGCGGTGCAGGACCGACAATCATTGCTATTGTTAATCGAGATAATCAGACTTTTGAAGAGGAAATGCAACAAGTGTTAAAGCAGCGAATGCCGGAATGGACAATGCATATGCTAAAGGCGGACAATGACGGAGCCGTCATCTGTCGGGACAAATAGAAAAACCAGGGATACGGTTTATGATAGAATAGAAATATGGAGGGATAAAAAGTGGGACTTATCGTACAAAAATTTGGCGGCAGTTCTGTCGCTGATGCAGAAAAAGTGAAGAATGTGGCGGGTCGCGTTGTAGATACCGTCCTGGAAGGGAACAAAGTTGTAGTTGTGGTTTCTGCACAGGGTGATACAACCGATGACCTAATCGAAAAAGCCAATGAAATCAATCCGGATGCATCCAAGCGGGAGATGGATATGTTACTCTCCAGCGGAGAACAGATTTCCATTGCTTTGCTTGCTATGGCTATTGAAAAGATGAATTGTTCCGTGATTTCGTTGACCGGTTGGCAGGCAGGATTTTTGACCAATGCTACCTCGGGTAATGCACGGATTAGCAAAATCAACACCGAAAGAGTTCTGGCGGAGTTGGATAAACATAATGTGGTTGTGGTTGCCGGCTTCCAAGGATTGAATAAATATGATGATATTACAACCCTTGGCCGCGGAGGCAGTGATACCTCGGCCGTGGCTTTAGCGGCGGCATTGAGTGCAGAACGGTGTGAGATTTATACCGATGTTGACGGCGTTTATACGGCAGATCCCCGCATTGTGCCGGATGCCGTTAAATTGGAAGAAATCACTTATGATGAAATGCTTGAACTGGCAAGTTTAGGTGCCAATGTGTTGCATAATCGTTCTGTGGAAATGGCGAAGAAATATAATGTAAAACTTGAAGTAAAGTCCAGTTTTCGTAAAGTATCAGGAACTGTCGTAAAGGAGGTAACCAACATGGAAAAAATGTTAATTAGAGGAGTAACCCGGGATAATGATGTAGCCCGTATTGCGGTGATTGGCGTAGAGGATACACCGGGTGTTGCGTTTAAGATTTTCTCGGTTTTGGCAAAGGCGGATATTAACGTAGATATGATTTTACAGTCCATCGGCCATAATGGAACAAAGGACATTGTGTTTACCGTAACCAAGAATAATTTGAAAAAGACATTGGAAATTATCGAGGAATTAAAGGATACTTTGCATTATCAAGAATTGAATCATCGGGATGATTTGAGCAAGGTGTCTATTGTCGGTGCCGGTATGGCGCATAATCCGGGTGTGGCAGCACAGATGTTTGAAGCATTGTTTGCAGCACAGATCAATATTCACATGATCTCTACTTCAGAGATTAAGGTTTCAGTCTTAATTAACATGAATAATGCGGAGCGTGCAGTACAGGTAATTCACGATCAATTTGGAAAATAAACAGATTAAAAAAGTGGCCGCATCACTTGGATACGGCCACTTTTTCAGTATAAAAAGAGCAGCCCTAGGGCTGCTCTTTTTTGTATTTGAGAATTAGTCTTGGTTTGCCATTCTCTTATATACAGCATATCTTGCTGCAAGATCACTCTCTGCCTTGTCAAAGAGTTTTTCGGCAATAGCCGGATATCCCTTTTGGAGCATCAAATAACGGTTCTCGCCCATCATGAAGTCCTTAACGTTGCCGGTAGGCTCTTTAGAATCCAAAACAAAGGGGTTCTTGCCTTCCTCTGCCAACTGGGGATTGAATCTCCACAGGTGCCAATAACCGGTTTCAACAGCCTTTTTCTCCTCGGCGATGGAGTTGCCCATACCGCCTTTTGCTTTAATACCGTGGTTGATACACGGAGCATAAGCAATAATCAGAGAGGGACCCGGATAAGCCTCAGCCTCTTTGATGGCCTTTAAGGCTTGTGCCATGTTGGCACCCAGTGCGATTTGTGCAACATAGACATAACCATATGTGGTTGCAATCATGCCCAGATCCTTTTTCTTAACCTTCTTACCGGAAGCAGCAAATTTTGCAACAGCCGCAGTGGGGGTTGCCTTGGAGGACTGGCCGCCAGTGTTGGAATATACTTCGGTATCTACCACGAAGATGTTAATATCTTCGCCGGATGCGATAACGTGATCCAGACCGCCGTAACCGATATCATAAGCCCAACCGTCGCCGCCGAATACCCACTGAGAACGTTTTACCAAGAAGTCGGTTCTGTCAGCGATTTCCTTGATGGCCGGATTGCTCATATCAGCGCTTCCAATCAAAGCGGAGATCTTATCAGCAGCAGCCTTGGAGCCGTCTGCACAATCCTTTGCATCAATCCATTCTTTAAAGGCCGCAGCCAGTTCCGGAGAAACAGCGTCCATGGCCTGATTCATTCTGGATTCTAAAGTCTCACGGATCTTCTTGTTTGCCATAACCATACCAAGACCAAACTCAGCATTATCCTCAAACAGGGAGTTTGCCCAAGCCGGACCTTTGCCTTCGGCGTCTTTGCAGTAAGGCATGGACGGTGCAGAACCACCCCAGATGGAGGTACAACCGGTTGCATTGGCAACCATCATTCTGTCACCGAACAACTGGGTGATCAACTTGATATAAGGAGTCTCGCCACAGCCTGCACAAGCACCGGAGAATTCCAGATACGGCATTGCAAACTGAGAGTTCTTAATATTGGCAGATTTGTCAACCAAATTTGCTTTATTAGAAACAGTATCGATGCCGTAGGTCCATTTAGGAGCCTGTACATCAGCAACTTCATCGAAGGGTTTCATAACCAAAGCCTTGCCCTTAGGTGCAGGACATACATTAGCACAAACCCCACAACCCAAACAGTCAAGGGGAGATACCTGAATTCTAAATTCCAGACCATCAAAGTCTTTGCCAATGGCCTTTAAGGTATCAAAGCCTGCCGGAGCGGCTGCTTTTTCGTCGGCATTGACCAGAACCGGACGAATTGCAGCATGAGGACATACCAAGGAACATTGGTTACATTGGATACAAAATTCCGGCTGCCAATCAGGAACCATAACAGCAACGCCGCGCTTCTCGTAGCGAGAAGTTCCGGTTTCAAAGGTACCGTCTTCCCGGCCGTTAAATACGCTAACCGGCAGTTTGTTACCGCGTTGTCCGTTCACCGGATCCACGATGTCGGTGATAAAGGCAGGACGGTCTGCATCGATGGTGTTGTTGTCCTTGGCATCCTTCCAGGAGGCGGGAACATCAATCTTAACCAATGCATCGATAGCGCCATCTACAGCGGCACAGTTCATATTTACGATTTCGTCGCCCTTCTTGCCATAGGTCTTTTTGATGGCTTCTTTAATCAAGGTAACTGCCTTGTCAAAAGGAATAACCTCAGAAAGTTTAAAGAAGGCGCTTTGGGTTACCATGTTAATACGGTTAGGACCAAGACCAACTTTTACTGCAACATCCACTGCGTTGATGGTATAGAAGTTGATTTCGTTTTCTGCCAGATACCGCTTTACATGACCCGGCAGTTTTTCTTCTAATTCTTCCGGAGACCATACGCAGTTGAGCAGGAAGGTACCACCCTTTTTAAGACCCTCTAATACATCATACTGATATACATAAGCGGGTTTGTGACAAGCGATGTAGTCTGCCTCATCAAGTAGATAAGTAGACTTAATGGGGGTTTTACCAAACCGCAGGTGGGACATGGTAACACCGCCGGATTTTTTAGAGTCATAATCAAAGTATGCCTGTGCATACAAGTCGGTGTTGTCGCCGATAATCTTGATGGCATCCTTATTGGCACCAACGGTACCGTCAGAGCCAAAGCCCCAGAATTTACAACGGGTTGCACCTGCCGGAGCAGCATTCACTCTCTCGCCCAAAGCCAAGGAAAGATTGGTTACGTCATCGTTGATACCGATGGTGAACTCTTCCTTTACGTCTGCGGCATCCAGATTGTCAAATACAGCAACCAACTGTGTCGGGGTGGTATCCTTAGAACCAAGACCGAACCGACCGCCGATGATCTTAGGAGCATTGGCGCAGTCTTTGTATAGGTTGCAGATGTCAAGATACAAGGGTTCGCCCAAGGAACCGGGTTCTTTGGTTCTGTCCAGAACAGCAATTTTCTCAACTGATTTGGGCATAACATCAAAGAAATATTTGGCAGAGAAAGGTCTGTACAGATGAACTTCCAGAACACCAACCTTTTCGCCCTTAGCGTTGAGATAATCAACGGTTTCTTCCAGAGCCTGACATACGCTACCCATGGCAACAACCACTTTTTTCGCATCCGGTGCGCCATAGTAGTTGAAGGGTTTGTATTCCCGACCGGTAATCTTGGTGATTTCCTTCATGTAATCGGCAACGATATCCGGGATTTCTTCGTAGAACTTATTGCAGGCCTCTCTGCCTTGGAAGTAGATGTCGCCATTTTGTGCAGTGCCGCGAAGAACCGGATGTTCCGGATTCAAAGCACGATCTTTGAATTCCTTCAAAGCGTCCTGGTCAACCAGGCCTTTTAAGTCTTCATAGTCCATAACTTCGATTTTCTGAATTTCGTGAGAGGTGCGGAAACCATCAAAGAAGTGGAGGAAAGGAACACGGCCTTTGAGTGCAGCCAGGTGTGCTACACCGCCCAGATCCATAACTTCCTGTACGCTGCCGGATGCCAACAATGCAAAGCCGGTTTGGCGGCAGGCCATAACGTCCTGATGGTCACCAAAGATGTTCAGTGCATGTGCAGCAATGGCTCTGGCGCTGACATGGAATACTGTCGGCAACAATTCGCCGGCGATTTTGTACATGTTCGGGATCATAAGAAGAAGTCCCTGAGATGCGGTAAAGGTGGTGGTCATTGCACCGGCCTGCAGAGAACCGTGTACCGCACCGGCAGCGCCGGCCTCGGATTGCATTTCCACAACCTCAACGGTTTCGCCAAAAATATTTTTTTGGCCTTTTGCACTCCATTCATCAACATATTCTGCCATGGTTGATGACGGGGTAATGGGATAGATCGCTGCAACTTCGGTAAATGCATAGGCGCAATGTGCCGCAGCGCAGTTACCATCCATGGTCTTAAATTTCTTTGCCATGATGATGTACCTCCTTGGTATATTTTAAAGTTATTATTTTTCCGAATAAAAATAGGTAATAAGCTATCTATTAGTATAACATACTATGGATGGAATTTCAAACATTTTTTTAAAAAACCAGAATAATGCGAGAAAAAAACCTTTTTTTATACACTTTGTTGGGAGAAAAATATTTTTAAAATCGGTTTACTGTTGGAGAAAACTATGGTATACTAAAAAACAGAATGAATACCAATGGGGTGGCATTATGTGGTGGAAGGAACTTAAAAAATATCTCGGCTTGTTTGTGCTGGGTGTTTTACTGATTGCTGTCTATAAAACCTTTGATAATTTTGGTTATGTGATTGATTGGGGAAAGAACTTGCTTGCCTTGCTGACTCCTTTTGTAATTGGTGGCTGCATTGCTTACGTTCTTTATATCCCTTGCCGAAAAATAGAGGCACTTTGCCAAAAGACAAAGGTTGCCTTTTTGGAAAAACATCAATGCGGTATTGCCATTGCGGCCATTTATCTCATATTTTTTGCAGCGGTAACCTTGCTTTTGTTTGCGGTTGTTCCGGCCTTGGTGCGAAGCATTAAGGAGTTTATTGAGCAACTTCCTGTTTTGATTCAGGGGTTGTTTGATTGGCTAAATTCTTTTGGGATTTATGAGTTTAACAGCAATAGTTTGGTGCGTTTTCTAAATGAAAATTTACTGTCGGCGGATAAGTTGCTAAGTGGTTTTACCTTCGATCATGTGAACCGATACGCCAAAGGTGTTATGAGCGTAGGAACTGCTTTGTTTAATGCATTTATGGGGATTATTATCTCCGTTTATATCCTGATTGACCGACATAATCTAAAGGAATCTTTTGCTCGTTTTTTTCGAGCCTACGGCTCTCCAAAATACCGCAGTACCGTGGTTTGGTACGGCAGAAAAATCAATGAATTTATTCACTTATACATTTCCTGTCAGTTGGTAGATGCCGTGGTCGTATTTGTGCTTTCCTTCCTGGTTTTGGCGGTATTGCGGGTTAAATACGCAATTCTGCTGGCACTGATTATGGGATCCTTTAACCTCATTCCCTATTTTGGTGCTATTACAGCCACGGTTCTGGCGGCAATGATCACCGCCTTTACCAAAGATTTTACAGCGGGACTTATTGTGGCGGCATCCATGATTGTGTTGCAACAATTAGATGCCAATTTCATTCAGCCCCGGTTGCTTTCGGGATCTCTCAATGTGCAGCCTTTTTGGGTCATTCTGGGGATTATTTTAGGCGGCGGACTGTTTGGCGTGCTGGGGATTTTTTTGGCGGTACCTATGTTTGCACTGTTGCGGATTATTTTATTGGATGTTCTGGAACGCCGAGAGAGAAAGAAGAAAAGCAGAAAGACTGTGTAATACAGAGAAAAGGGACGGCTAGCAGCCGTCCCTTTTTGTAGGTCATGATTCATGGTTTTCTTCTTGAGGGGAGTATTCTTTTTGCAAATGTTGCTGTGCCAGCAGTTCCTTGGCAGTTTTGAGTTTGTCTTTCCCATAGGCCTGTCGCAACTGATTGACCACGGCGTCCAATGCCTCTTCTTTTTCCGGATTAGGCTGTGGGGTTTCAGAAAAACATAATTGCTCATAGCCGGATTCGGTGAGGTTTCCGGCGGTGATGCCAATGAGTCGAACCGGCGCGGAAAGGTACAGCCCACGAAACAAGGTTTCTGCCACCTGATATAACTCCTCAGCGCTGCGAAGCATGGCGCCGGAATGGGAGCGGGTTATGCTTTGCATATTGAAAAATTTTACTTTTAGGGTCACGGTGCGACACCAAAGTTGCTGGGCAAGTAAGCGATCGCTGACCTCTCGGGATAATAATAAAAGCGTATCCAGCAGAAGATCTTTCTTTTTGGTATCTGCGGGAAAGGTAATTTCTTTCCCGATGGATTTGGGCGTTGTGTTGGGGGTAACAAGGCGGGAGTCCAAACCGCGGGCATAGCCTTGCAGGTCTGGGGCGGTGTTCCCCAAAGCGGAGAGGAGGGAGAGGGGGGCATTGGCCAAATCTCCTACCGTACGGATTCCCATACGGCGTAGCCGTTGCTCTGTTTTTTCTCCTATACCATATAAGATGCCCACAGGACGGTGTTGCATGAGAGCAGAGAATTCAGATTGGTTTCGGATGACAAAAAATCCCCGAGGTTTTTTCTCCTCGCTGGCCAGTTTTGCAGTAAGCATATTATAACCAACCCCTACCGAGCAGGTAGTGCCAACAGTTTCAAACACCTTTTTTTGAATAGTATGGGCAATTTCCTCGGCAGAACCAAAGATTCTTTCACTGCCGGTTACATCCATATACCCCTCGTCCAGTGAAAGAAATTCAATCTGATCGGTATAGGATTCCATAATGGCATGGACTTGCTGGGAGGCCTCGGTGTATTTGGAAAAATGACAAGGGACAAAGACGGCACTAGGACAGCGCCGATAGGCTTCGGCGATGCTCATAGCGGAGTGAATGCCGTATTTTCTCGCCTCATAATTACAGGTGGAAACAACGCCGCGGCTGCCGGGTAATGCGCCGACTACCACCGGTTTTCCACGAAACTCCGGATGATCCCGTTCTTCAATGGCGGCATAAAAGGCATCCATGTCCAGATGAATAATTTTTCGATCCATGACAGTATCTCCGTTTCATTCCGGGTTAGGTTAGCATGATAATAGCCGCCTGTCGACCCGTGTGTTCCCGCTGGGAACGATAGGAATAAAAAGTGTCCTTATGACAGACGGTACAGATCTCAGATAGATCGATATGTGTCGGAAGAAGACCGTTTTCTAGTAATTGCGCCCGATTCATAGCCCAAAGATCTACCAAGAATCCGCCGTCTGCCCGAGGAGTACAAAAGGCGGACGGGAAGTGGTTTTGGGCATCTTCGCCAAAGGCAAAGCAGCAAGGACCGATACTGGGACCGACGGCGGCCAAAAGATCTTCGGGACGGCTGCCAAACTGTTGTGCCATTTTCTGTACGGCTTTTCCCGCGATGCCCTTTACGGTGCCTCTCCAACCTGCGTGGATTGCTGCAATGGCAAGGTGGTTTGGGTCAAACAGAAGAATTGGAACACAATCGGCAGAGAAAACCACCAACGCAATGTTTCGTTCTGCAGTGATAAGAGCGTCGGTGTCTGTAATATCACTTTCCTGCGTCAGACCTTTTCCGGCATCTTTGCGGGTAACAAGTCGGATGTTGTCGGTATGGGCCTGTCTTGCCAGCACAGCATCTTCCAATCGAAATCCCAGATCTTGGGCCACAAGATGATAGTTTTCCATCACGGAGTCCGGGTTATCACCTACCCGAAACCCCAGATTAAGGCCGGAAATCTTCCCGGTACTAACCCCTCCTTGCCGAGCGGTAAAACCGTGTATCAAAGAAGGATTTTGTAACATTGCGTTGGACTGCAAATAGTGACGATTTTCTTTTTGCAGTATTTTCATAATGACCCTCCTTGGCAGTTATAATCGGGAGAACCGCAAACGTTCTACTGCGGTGGTTTTTCCGGAACTGGGATCAATATCAAAAATACAGCCGTGAAACCAGACCTGGCCTTCTGCCTTTTCAAACCGAAAGCGTTTTCCCGACTGCAGATAAAAGTTAAGAATAATATCTTTTCGGACGCCCAATACCGAATCTTCTACCCCGGTCATGCCCAGATCGGCAATAAATCCGGTCCCGCCGGATAAAATTCGTTCGTCTGCCGTTTGCACATGGGTGTGGGTGCCGAAAACTGCACTGACTTTGCCGTCTAAAAAATGTGCCATGGCAATTCGTTCGCTGGTGGCTTCTGCGTGCATATCTACCAAAATAATATCAGCATCTATATTTTTTAATGCCCTGTCAACGGCGTGAAAGGGACAGTCAGCCGGATTCATATGGATACGACCGATTAGATTAATGACGGCAATCCGTGCCGTGCCTATGTCCTCGACGAGATAGCCGACCCCTTCTAATTCCGGTGGAAAGTTCAACGGGCGAATGACATAGGATAAGTCCTCCAAAACCTGCTCGGCTTCCTTGTTAGCAAAGGTATGATTCCCCATGGTAATTACATCCACGCCGCGGGAGTGCAGGGTTTCTGCAATGTCTATGGTAATGCCGTTGGTGTTGGCGGCATTTTCTCCGTTGGCAATACAAAAGTCGATTTGATATTTCTCTCGAATCCTGCCTAAGTTGTTGTAGATAAATTCCCGGCCTTCCTCGGCAACAATATCGCCAATGGCTAAAATTCGCATACTAATTTCCCCCTTTGGTTCTTTGCCGTACCGCTTCATAAAGAAGAATTCCGGCCGCAACCGAAGCGTTTAGAGATTGGATTTGGCCAAGCATAGGTATCTTGACCAAAAAATCACAGGTTTCCCGGGTAAGGCGACTCATGCCTTCCCCTTCGCTGCCGATTACAATGGCCAGAGGGCCGGTTAAATCGCAATCACTGTGAAGTTGGGTTCCGGTCAAATCAGTGCCTACAATCCAAAGGCCGGCTTTTTTGAGTTTCTCTAAGGTCTGGGGAATGTTGGTAACTCGTGCTACCTTGGTGTATTCCACCGCACCGGCCGAAACCTTTGCCACTGTGCCGTTTAGGGAAACACTGCGGTTTTTGGGGATGATGATGCCATGGGCCCCCGCTGCATTGGCAGTACGGAGAATACTCCCTAAGTTGTGGGGGTCGCTGATGCCCTCTGCCACCACCAAAAAGGGCGGTTTTCCTTGGTCGTGTGCAAGTTGCAGCAACTCTTCTAAGGTTGCATAGGTGTGCGCCGCAATGACGGCAAGAACACCTTGGTGGTTCTCGCCTTCGCAAAGTGTATCCAATTTTCTTTTATCGACAAATCGATAGAGGATGTTCCGTTCTTTAGCAAGGGATAGGATATGCCCGATTTGACTATGCCGCAATCCTTCCTGAATCAAAATTTTATCAATTACGGTATTTCCGGCCTCTAAGGCTTCGATGATCGGATTTCGACCGAATAAAATATCGTCCTTCATTGGTTTCAGCCTTTCTTTTTATGGATAATTGGTTTTTTCTATCTTGGAGAGATAAACCGAGAAGATGGAATCTTCGATGACTAAAGAAAAATTCTTTCCCTTTAAATATAGTGTGTCTTCTGCTAAAACACCATGGTCGGCCTTTTTGCCCTCCACCCTGAAGGAAAAGGTAACAAGTTGGCGGGAAGGGTCATCTTCGGCGGGATGTTGCTGGAGATGGGTTAAAGTGCCCAATGTGTTGCCATAGTCGCCGTCCATGCAGGGAAGTCCTGTCTCCAATCCTTCTAAAATCTCAGCCGGCGCAGATGGACAAACACAGGTAAAGAGGAAAGTCTCGGTATCTTCGGTGTTTTTGCCCCATGCCAACTTATACACCAAGGCTAGGAGACAAACTAAAAAAATTGCCAGGAGAAGAAGATCTATAATATTAAACTTCCAAATCAATTTTCTGTTCATAAAGTTACACTTCCTTTGTAGAGATAGGATGCCACAATATCGGAAGAAAAACCACAAACAGTTTAAAATATACGATTTTATTATACCGCAGTATGGAAGAAAAAGCAAGGCGGTTTTTAAATTAGTGAATCCTTGTAAGAAAATAATAGAGTTCCCAAAACCGGGATTCGCGGCGGTTGACAGAATAGGAAGGGTATGGTATCATGATTGGCGCAAGGTCTAATCCGGCTCTGCAGAGCCGGATTTTCTATCAATAAAATTACAGAGAGGAAAAGGGCGAAAAGCAATGGGAGATATTTTAACAAAGGCCATAACCCGGGACGGGTTTTTTAAGATTTCTGCAATCGTTACCACCGAAACGGTAAATCAGGCGCATCAGTATCACCAGACGGGGCCGTTGGCATCGGCGGCACTGGGACGGCTTTTGACTGCCGGACTTTTGATGGCAGATGGACTCAAGGAGGAAGATGCCAGTCTCACTCTGCAGGTGCGGGGCGATGGACCTTTGGGGATGCTGGCGGTAGTTGCAGATGCAAAGGGCGGCGTCAAAGGTTATGTGGCCAACCCTGCTGCAGAACTTCCTTTAAAGGATAACGGCAAATTGGATGTCGGCAGCGGCGTTGGAGCAGGAACTTTAAGCGTGATTCGGGATTTAAAAATGAAGGAGCCCTATATTGGGCAGGTGCCCATACAAACCGGGGAAATTGGCGATGATTTGGCCTATTATTTTATGCAATCGGAGCAAATCCCCAGCGTGGTTGCCTTAGGCGTTTTGGTGGAGCGGGATTATACCATCGCACAAGCCGGTGGGGTCTTGGTTCAGGTTATGCCGGGATGCGACCAACGAAGCATTGATCGGCTGGAAAATAGCATCCAGGGCATGATGAGTGTGACGGAGATGTTGCAGCATGGAATGAGTGCAAAGGATATGATCCAATATGTTATGCTCGGATTTGATGTGGAGTTTTTAGAAGATGTTGCGGTGGGATATTGTTGCGATTGCAGCAGAGAGAGGATGGAACGTGCTATTATTTCCCTTGGGAAAAGTGAAATTCAGGATATGATCGAAGAACAAGGCGAAGCTGAAATTGTTTGCCATTTTTGCAATCAGGCGTATCAATTCCAAAAGGAAGATTTGGAAGTGCTTTTGCAACGAAGCAGCCGAAAATAAGTGAAAATGAATCCAAGAAAAAGAGTTATTAAGAGATATTTAAAGAAAAAAATAGAAAACTAGATGGTAAAGTTGAATAAACGAAAATAATTTTGGGTGAAATCATTGACTTTTAATAAAAAAGGGAGTATAATATCCACTGTTGTCGTCACTTTCCTGTGATGGCATGGTGTGGGCGCTTAGCTCAGCTGGGAGAGCATCTGCCTTACAAGCAGAGGGTCATAGGTTCGAGCCCTATAGTGCCCACCAAGTTTGTGGTCCGGTAGTTCAGTTGGTTAGAATGCCAGCCTGTCACGCTGGAGGTCGTGGGTTCGAACCCCATCCGGATCGCCAATATGCCTCTGTAGCTCAGTCGGTAGAGCAGGGGACTGAAAATCCCCGTGTCGGTGGTTCGATTCCGCCCGGAGGCACCAACTTCTTTTAAAATAAGAAGTCGTGTGCGGGAGTGGCTCAGTGGTAGAGCGTCACCTTGCCAAGGTGAACGTCGCGAGTTCGAATCTCGTCTTCCGCTCCAATCTGTGATAAAAGACGCATATTATTGCGTCTTTTATCATAACAATTAAATATACGGCGCCATAGCCAAGTGGTAAGGCAGAGCTCTGCAAAAGCTTTATTCCCCAGTTCAAATCTGGGTGGCGCCTCCAAAAAGAAACGACAATTTCGAAAGAAGTTGTCGTTTCTTTTTGTTCTTTTCTCTTTTATCTCTTTTCTCTTCACTTTTCTCTAAAATTGTCGTTTCCAGATAAGAGATAAAAGAGAATAGAGAAGAGAATGGATGCTTTGCTACGCAAAATATTGATTTCATAGGTGTCACCTAAACCGTTCGACGCCTCCAACAAAAAAGTCACTTTTGTCTACTGACAAAGGTGACTTTTTTGAATGATGTTTGCCTCACGGCAAATATTTCACTAATAGACAAAATGATGTTTTAATGTTATAATAATTTCAAGGGATGCCAATAAAACACTTACACCTGGTATAGATGGAACAATATTTGATTAAGGAGGAATGACAAATGAAAAAACTTATAGGATATATTCCGGCGGTGTTATTTACTGCATTTTATCTGTATGTTGGAATAATGGGTGCAGGATTAACATTGTCAACGATTTTAATTTGGCTTGCGTGTTTTTGGCTCTCTGCCTTCTTCCTACATAAAGGATTGTTTTGGGGCGGTGCTTTTGGATTGATTCCGGGTATTCACATGATTTATATGAGCACACAGTACACGGGGCAAGTTATAAATATTGAAATGCCTCTTGGAATTGTACTGATACTTTTTTATGGAATATACGGCTTTTACCTTTGGAAAAAGCGAAACGATATACCAAAAACAGAAAACAAAGAAATCCTTATGATGGTTGTAAAGATTGCACTTACTATTGTATTTTTAATGATATGGGGATATTTCGGAATAGTCGGTGTAATAATGCTCTCATCTGAAGGAATACATCCCGTTTTAACCGGAATCAGTGCATTTATTATTCCGTCATTGTTCTTACCTTTGATATGGCTTAAAAAGATAAAAAAATTCTTTTTAATATGGCTGATACCTGCGGTTATTTACTTTATTGCATTGGGCACTAACTATGGAATGATTCAGTACGATAAAAGCATTACCATAAACACATCACCGAACATCAATGTTCACGAATACTTCCCATTTGAGGAAGATTCTAAAATAGTAAAGTATGACAGTAAAACATTAAAATTCACAGAGGACTTACCGATAATTGACGGTGCTGCAGCTCTGTTTCCGGTTTACTCTGCATTTGTAAATGCGGTGTATCCTGATACAACGGAACTTCGTTATGACGGACCATTTCAGTATAATAACACACCTGACGGATACAAGCTTTTAGCTGAAAAGCAAACAGACATCTTTATCGGTGTATATCCGTCAGACGAGCAGAAAGCTTATGCTGAAGAATGTAATACAACCTTTGAATACACACCTATCGGGTCTGAAGGTTTTGTATTCTTCGTTCACAAAGATAACCCGATTGATAATCTGACAACAGAACAGATTCAGGGTATTTATTCAGGCGAGATTACGAATTGGAAACAAGTCGGCGGTAATAATGAAAAGATTGAAGCTTTCCAAAGAAATGAAGGTAGCGGAAGTCAGAGTATGCTCAAGCGATTTATGGGCGAAAAACCTATAATGGAGGCTCCCCCAGAACTCAAAAGTGATTTAATGTCAGGAATTATTGAGCAGGTATCAAATTATAAGAGTAAGACAAATTCAATCGGTTTCTCTTTCAGATACTATGTTGAGGGCATTATAAAGAACCCTGATATTAAAATGATTTCTATTGACGGTGTAGCACCAACTGCTGAAAACATCAAGAACGGCAAATATCCGGTAGTAACACCGATATATGCAGTAACATACCTGGAAGAAACAAACGAAAATGTAGGCAAACTGGTTGATTGGATATT
>JAZRPL010000032.1:0-44463 GCA_045649245.1 Ructibacterium sp. | reverse complement strand
ATGGCTGTGAAAAAATTTCTCATTATCTTGACTTTGTGCAAAACACATGGTATTATATGGTTGTAGTTTGCAGGCGATTTTGCCTGTTTAAACTCCAGTATCTCTTTGCAGATGTGGCAATTACCATAGAATATGATGCGCGATAAGTATTTCTGTGTCTATGCCCGTCTGCATGATGCAGAAATTTTTATATTATAAGGAGATTTGGTTATGAAAGAATTTAATCTTATCGCAAAATCATTCAAAAAGATGGAGGATCCTACAACCGCATCAGAAAAACACACCAAGTACGTTTGTTATGTAAAGGCAAACAGTATTCCGCAAGAAATTGATCACTGGTTTGTTACGAACCCCCGCGAACAAAAAATGTCCACCAATGTTGCACGCAAAATTGTGGAGAGTCTCAAAGAAAATGCAAATTTTCATGAGTTAAACCGAGGCGTTCTTCTTTCCGCAAAAGACGTCAAATACGATACCGCAACAAAAGAATTGAAAATCTTTCTGGAAGACCCAGAAATCCACGGCAATATCGATGGCGGACATACGTTGCGGGCAATTTTAGGGGAAAATATAAAACACACCATTAACGAGGACCGATATGTCTTTTTTGAGATATTTACGGGAATTACCTCTCCGGTAGAATTAGCGGCTGCCAGAAATACCTCTGTCCAAGTAGATTTGAAATCCATCGCAGAATTGGAAAAAAGTTTTGATGAAATAAAATCCGCTTTTTCCGCTCTGCCTTTTTCCAGCAGAATTCAATATAAAATGAACGAACACTATAATGACGATGATATTGTACCTATCGATGTGCGGGAAATTATTGCAATTTTAACCATGTTCAGCCAAACAATTTACCCGTACAGAACACCCGCCGGAACCTTAAGCGAACAGCAACCCTTGCAATGTTATTCCGGAAAGGAAGCGACTCTTAGACGGTTTCTGAATATGGATAGCAAAGACAAGACACAGCAAAAAACACGCCGGGATACTATGATAAAAAACATGACGCCCATCATTAAGGATATTTTTGATCTATGGGAAATGATTGAAACGGAGTTTGCGGCAACGACAAACAGCACCAATAGAAGATATGGGACTCGGAAATATGCCAGATATGACAACGGCAACATTGTAGGAAAGTCCTTGTTTGGGCAGCAAGATATGCAATACAATGTCCCGAGAGGCTTGTTGTATCCCTTGGTCGGCTCTTTTCGGGCATTGGTGCAAATCGACAAGGAAACCAACCAATATTATTGGAAAAAGCAACCTTCCGATGTCTGGAAAGCCATCGGGTCCAAACTTGTTTCCATCATTTTAGATGAAAAGACTGAAAATCCCGATGTTCTGGCAAAAAACGCAAACTTGTGGAGCAATTTATTTAAAGAAATCTATATTTACGCATATATATCCTAAACAAAAGAGTCTTTACCATCGCGCAGTAAAACTTTTGAGGGAAATTATAAACTGCCCCAATCTGTGCAACCGGCACAGATTGAGGCAGTCTTCTATTACACAGTTTTGTTATACAAAAAACACGTATAGGAAAATCCTATACGTGTTTTTTGTGGTGGTGCGGCTGAAGGGACTTGAACCCCCACGTCATTGACACTAGATCCTAAGTCTAGCGCGTCTGCCAATTCCGCCACAGCCGCAGATTCAAACCGATATTTATTCTATCATACTTCCTTGCTTTTGTCAAGAAAAGGAATCTTCTTTCTTAACAAGAAAAAAAACGATGCAGTAAAACTGCATCGTTTTTCTGGCGGAGACGGTGGGATTTGAACCCACGTGCCCCTCATCAGGACAACACGATTTCCAATCGTGCTCGTTATGACCACTTCGATACGTCTCCACAAATCAAAAGTCACTAAGTTATTATATCACGTTTTTTTAAAAAAGCAAGAGATTTCGGTAAAAATTTTTAGAAAAATTTGAAAATTTCTTAAAATCTCTTTACAATCTCGGGAAAATAAGAAGTCGAAGTTGGTGTTTGACGGAAATTGGAAAGGTTCTGCTGTTGACTTTTTGATAAAAGGGGGGTATAATAAAAATCCGGTTCCATATCGGAGGCATTGTCAGGAGGTGATTTCCATGGCCGGAGAAATGAAACAGTCTGTCATTGCACAGAACAAAAAGGCGTACCACGACTATTTTGTGGATGAAACCTTTGAAGCAGGCCTGGAACTTTCTGGCACCGAGGTAAAATCGATCCGTGCCGGACGGGTCAACCTGAAGGATAGTTATGTTTCCTGCAAAACCGGAGAGGCGATCCTAATCGGGATGCATATCAGCCCCTATGATTTTGGAAACATCTTTAACCACGAACCCATGCGTTCTCGGCGGCTGCTACTCCACCGCAGGGAAATCAACAAGTTCATCGGACTGACGCAACAGCAAGGCTATACACTGATTCCCCTAAAGTTATACTTTAAGGGTCAGTATGTCAAGTTGCAACTGGGACTTTGCCGTGGTAAAAAAGATTATGATAAGCGAGCCTCCATTGCCGAGCGGGATGCCAAACGGAATATGAATCGGATGTTAAAGGAGCACAATCGCTAAGCAAAGATTGATTCTGTAAAAAACACGGGGGTGTAAAGGTTTCGACGGGGATGTAGAGACGTGAGGAGCGAGCCGCAGCGGGTACTGCGTAAAAAACCCAAACTTTTAAATTAAACGCTAACAAAAATTTAGCTTACGCTGCCTAACGCAGCTGTCCTCCCTGATAAACCGCTGTTCAGGACCAGGGCATCAAATGAAGCGGTGAACGTGCGCCGGGAAAGCTTTGACCCGGCCATGCATCATGAAGCTACTAACCGGCAAAGGTTGTCTGCGGACTCTGCCGGGCGGGAATTTTGACCACAGACTATGCTCGTAGCCGCCTTGCGGGGATACATCTTCGGACGGGGGTCCGATTCCCCCCACCTCCACCAAGAAAAAAAGATGATTTTACTGTTGGTAAAATCATCTTTTTTCTTGGTGGATTTTTAGATTATTCCTCATTGTCCTTAAAAAAATCTTCAATAATGCTTATTACAATATTATTAAAGCTTGTGTCATGCTTCTTTGCAAGATTGTTCAGTTTTTCAGCCAGGTCATCCGTAATATATAGTGTTTTATATCCAGCTTTAACCTTCTTTTTCGTTTCTCTTGGTGTAAATGTCATAGCAATCATCCTTATATCATATATTATGTATATTATATGATAAAATTAGATTTTATCATATATTAGAAAAATCTATTGTAAAATTTTAATTTATATGATAGAATGATATTTAGGGCGTGATAAAATGGATATAAAACTTGATATATTTGCAGGAGCCGTGTCGGACGCAATAAACTCTGCCATACGATATATTCATATTGATACGGATGATGTCATTAACTCTGTTGCTCTTACCGCATTAAACGAAATACAGTGTGTTATTCAAAACACAGAGATTGAAGATGACTTTGATGTAGTGGAGGAGATTGTCTGTATCTTTGAGAAATATAACATGAATGCGGGTGGGCGGCACGATTTTTGACAGTAAAATTATATTGTACTTACACGTCAGAACAAAGTGCGTTTGACTCCGTTTCCACCTTTCGGTGAAAACCTCCGTCCTCTCCCTCCACCTTCATTTTTTCAAGAATTCATTTCGCAATATAAAAAACCGTTGCTTTGCCTCTATAGCAAAACAACGGTTTTTGTCATAAAACGTGTTTATTTGATAATAATAATCGTAGCTTCAAATACACCATTTTTTTCTTCGCCGGTAACGGAAAGAATTGCACCCTTTTGAATGTCTCTGGCCGATGCGGATGTGCCGGAACTCTTTAGCATATTGGTCTTAGAATTATAGTAGATGCTTTGTTCATTTCCACTTTCATCCATCACCGAAATAACCTTGTACGTCGTGTTAATGCTGACTACCTCGCCGGTGAATTCACCTTTTTCATTGGTGGCTACCATGGATGCAGACAACGTCTTGATTTCATTTCCGTCCAAGGTTCCGGTTACCGTAACGCTAGGCCGCAAATCGTAGATGGTTGCATCCACTCCGGAAATACGAATCTTTGCATTGGAGCGCAGATTATAATTTTTCTCCTCCCCATCGATTACAATGGTAAGAGACGGTTTTTTGGCAATAATAATTTCACTCAAAACACCGCTAAACTTCTCTAAAGTACTAACGGCTATAACCTCGGTCACTTTTCCATAGGTCAAGGAAAGCGTAACCTTGTCCCCGGCAGATAACTCTCGATACTCGGCAGTCTCTCCGTCCCGTTGTACCTTAGCGCCCTTGTTGGAAACCGCATATTGCTGCTGGTCTTTGTCAGCGCCCAAAACCGACAGATAGACGTGGTCTTCTTCATCAAAATCAACTGCCGTCAGCGTGCCTTCTATGGTCAGTTCCTTGCTTGAAACTTCCACAGAAGCAATCTGCTCGTTGCGGATTATTACCTTTACAAAGTCACCTTTTTTCAGGTCGCTAAAGCCTGCCTTGGCACCTTTTACAACATAGGCACAGTCAGCAGCCACCGGATACCCTGTGGTATGAGAGGCATTCTCCGTATCTGCCAAAGTAATCTTCTTTCCGCCGGAAGATTCTGTTAACTGGGAGATTTTAGCATACACCACAGTGCCGTTATTCTGGCTGCCTCCATCAAGAACATCTATCAACTGAATCCGGCCGCCGATTTCAATGGCCGAAACCTGTGCTCCCGCTTTTAAGTCGTCCAATTCTATCATGGTTCCATCCTGGCGGGCAATGGTGTCTGCATTGATGGCACGTGCACTGACACTGCCGTTTTGGTTCATAGAGATACGGTTATTGTCTAAGTCCAAAGCGTCAATGGTTGCGGTATAAGTAAACTTCCCAATCCGATCCATCATCCGTGCAAGGAGTGTCGCCATCTGTGCCCGGGTCAGAGAGGTAATGGGCGAGAACTGGGTCTTTCCGTTGGCATCCTTGTCCATGCCGTTCATAATTCCTTCCTCGGTTACAAATTCCACATAGGCCTTGGAAGCGGCAGGAATGATGGCATCATCGCCATAAGATGCAGCGGTTGCTTCATACTCTTTGGCTTCGGTATTTTTGCCCAACATCTTGGCCATCAAAACAGCCGCCTGATGCCGAAGCAAAGCAGTGTTGGCGTTGGCCGCCGAAGCATATTCTATCAAATCACTCTCGGTAAGAATCCCGGTATAAAGCAGATAGGTAAGTTCTCCTAAATAGGTTGTATTATATTTGCTGACAGTGTCCGTATAGGTTTCCTTGGCTGCTGCAGCAAACTCCGCACTATCCTCTTCCTCTGCGCCAAGCATTCTGGCCATCAGCAAAAGACATTCTAATTTGGAAATAGCACGATAGGGTTTATAAGTTCCATCCTCATACCCTTTGATATATCCGGCCTCTGTCATCTGATGGATGGAGTCTTTTGCCCATGCAACGGTTGCATCACCCTCTACATCGCTAAAGGTAAGTGCGGATACTACGGATGTCATGGCTGAGAAAACCATCGTCAAAGCCAAGATGCCGGTAAGAAGTCGGCGTTTTTTCATCATTCATTCCCCCTATTTTGTATGAATCAATTTAAAAAACTACATCATATTCTACTTATTTAATTTCACTATACCATATCTTCTATTATAATTCAAGAGATTCCGATAAAATTTATCATAATTTTTTAAACTTTTTTTGCCATCCTTGCCATAATGTTATTCGTGTAAAAATCCTTCCTCTGCACAAAATAAATACGCAAAAAGACAAAAAACAACAATACAAAAACAATTCGCATGAGGAGGAAATTATGATGTTAAAACGATGCCTTTCTTTCGTTCTGGCCTTCTGTTTGGCTTTGAGTTTGGGCACTACCGTAATTTTTGCGGATGAACCCATAAACGAAGCCTCTGTTTACACAGAAGACAGCCGGGTCGTATCCGGCGATGGCGAGAACTATGGACCCATCCTTCCGGACCTTGCTTCCGGAAACTCCAACACAGGAACTTCCGGCAGTATAGATTCGTCTGCCGTACGTTCTGTTTCAGAATCAGCGGCATCCTATGCCCAGCAATCCGACAATGCCGGCCGTCGCTCCTTTGACGGAACCAATGCCGACGGTACCCTGGATGCAGCCGAGGGAGTAAACACCAATCTGGTAGAAAACAGTTCTAAGTACAACGGTATGGCGGCCACCCCTGTACCGGAAGTTCCTTCACTTTCCCGGTACAGCACCAGTCGGGTTACCCTTTCCCCGGATATTGCCGGCACAGAATATGAAGAAGCCGCCGAACTCCTGGGCGCTTTGGGAATCATGGTTGGTGATGCAGAAACCGGCGCTTTTCGTCCCAACGACAATATCATCCGAAGTGAGATGGCAAAAGTTGCTGTCTACTCCGTTGGACTGGAGGACATGGCCCAAAGTTCCATGGGACCCACCAAATTCCCGGACGTTCCCACAAACCATTGGGCAACCGGCGCCATCAACGTGGCTGACCAACAGGGCATGGTTATCGGTGACGATGTAGGAACCTTCCGTCCCGACGACAACGTGCTTCTGCAGGAGGCTGTTGCCATCATTGTCCGTGCCATGGGCTACGAACCTGCCGCCGAGGATAAGGGCGGCTACCCCACCGGCTATCTCTATATCGCTTCTAACAACCAACTTTTCCGGGGACTTTCCGGCACGGCCGGACAACCGGCAACCCGAGGCGATATCGCCCAACTGATTTTTAACGCTTTGACAGTTAACTTAATGGAACAAACCGGTTTTGGCAACAACCCCACCTACGAAGTGGTTGACAAGACCCTGTTGTATGACCGCTTAAATGTAGAAAAGGGTTACGGCCAGATTACCTCTACCGCTGAAACATCCTTAGACGGCGGAGGTTCCACCGATGTAGGTCGCGTCATGATTGATCAAAAACTGTATCTGGAAGGCGACACCAACGCTAAACAACTTTTGGGATACAATGTTTTGTTCTATGCCCGACTGGATAAGAAAACCGACGAAAAAACTCTCATCAACGTACGTCCCCAACAAAACAAAAACAAATCAATTACAGCAAACGCAGATGATATTGTTTCGGTCTCCGGCGTAGAAGGTCAGGACAGAACCTTTGAATACTGGCCTACTCAGACCGACAGCCGCACCAAGACGGCTACCATTGCCGCAGACGCCGTTTATATCTACAACGGAAAATACAAAGCCAGTGTTACCACCGACGAACTCAAACCCGCTGCCGGCAATGTCATCTTGCTGGATGCGGATACCAACGGCATTTATGAAATTGTCTTTGTAAACCACATTACCAATCTGGTTGTCGATACCGTTTCTACGGTTACCGGCAGAGTTACCGATAAGTATCTAAACGGTTCTCTGGTCTTTGACGAAAATCAAGACGCCGTGATGTTCAGTCTGGTTAAAGATGGTGCAGAAATCGGTGTTAGCGAATTAAAGGAATGGAATGTCATTTCCTATACCATCAGTGATGACCAAGCACTGATCAAGGGATATGTTTCGGATGCCTCTATCAATGGTATGGTCACCGAAGCCACCGATGACGGCTTCCGCATCGGCAACAGCACCGAACTCTATAAAAAGGCTGCAAGTTATCCCAACACCATTTCCCTTCGCGACCGAGGCACCTTCTATCTGGATATGGAGAACAAGATTGCGGCTGTTGATGTCAACGCCACCGTTGGTACCCAGCAGGGCCTGAATAAGAAATACGGCTATCTGGTGGGCGCAGCCATGAACGACTCCTTCGAAACCACGGCACAGTTCAAACTGTTTACCATGGCGGGGGAAACCCAAATCCTGACAAGCACCAGCAGAATGCGTCTCAATAACCAGTACGGCTTAGAGCCTAGCGCTGTGGTAGATACCCTTGGCGGTGCCGATTTGACACCCCAACTGATTGTCTACGAAACCAACAGTTCCGGCAACATCAATGCGATAGAACTGGCAACGGATAACACCACTTCCGGCGCCCCCAACGTGGACCAGTTTACCTTAAACATCCGCAGAGAAGGTATGGTCTACAAAACGGCCTCCGGCAAACTGGACAACGTCAGCATCGCTGAGAACACCATCATCTTTGATATTCCGGCAGATGCAGGCACCGATACCGAAAAATATTCCATCCGCAACAAGGCCACCTTGTCCAACGATACAGCCTATGACGCCATCATTTATGATCTGCAAGAAAACTATGTGGCCAATGTCGTTGTAATTACCAGTTCGGTAGGCGTTACCGCCCCTGAATCTCCCATTCTGGTTGTAGACCGTATTGGTGCAACCCAAAACGAGGACTATGAGGATACCGATCGTGTTTACGGCTTGCAAAGCGGTAAAGCAGTAGATTTGCTGGCAGAAGACAAGTCTGTCCTCCGCAAAGGCGAAGATGGCAACACCCCGCTTTCCAAGGGCGATATTATCCAATACCGCACCAACAGCAAGGGCGAAATCGACAGCATCCATCTGCTCTTTGACAGCCGTGCCAAAGACACCGAGTTCTCTCGGGAGGTAACCACCGATCTGACCACGGTTTACGGACGGGTTACCAAGAAGTTTAGCGGCAGCATCAATATGACGGTCAACGGCGAAATCCGCAACTACGCTACCGGCGATGCTTTGGTATACCTGTACGACTCTACCCGAAGCAAGGCAGATATTCAGGTTGTTTCCGCCGCTGATATTGAAATCTATGAAGAAGGCAATGAAGCAAGACTGTTTGTGAAGATTTATGACGATGTTGTACAAGAAATGGTTATTATAAAATAATCGCTTGCAAACAGCAGAGCGTCCGCAGATATCTGCGGACGCTCCTTTCTTCCTGTCAAAGCCGATCGGCTAAGGTCGGTCGTATTTTTTTCATCAAAATGATACTGATTCCATAAAAAAGAATTCCCTCTCCAAGAAAAATCAGGATGCTGCTCAGGGCAGGGAGTCTGCCATAGAGCAACGCCTGTCGGTATCCGTCTACCAAAATAGCCGCCGGATTCCACTGACAAAACCGGTGCAAAACCGGAGGCAACCCTGCCGGATTCCAAAACACCGGCGTCAGCCAAAACCCCAGAGAAAGAACTGCCGGCAGACTATCGGCCACATCCCGCAAACAAGCGGTCCACAGGGCAAGAATTCGGCTTATTCCCAGAACCAAAAAGAATCCCCCTACCATCCAGCCCAAAACCCAGATTTGTCCGGCACAGGGGGAAACCCCCATTAAGCAAAAACCCACATAAGACAAACCCATCAAGACAAGATGGCTTAAAAATGCAGAAAAGACCCTTGCCAAAGGAAGAATCTCTGCACGAAACTGTGTCTTACATACCAAAGACCGATATTCCCAAAAACAAAAGGCTGTGATCTGTAATCCGTCCGCAAAGAAAAACCAAGGAAGAATCCCCCCTACCAGCCAAGGTAAATAAGGGGTGCCGTCTACCTTTGGTCCTTGCAGTGCAACGGTATACACAAACCAATATACCGCTACGGTACCCGCCGGCACCGCCAAAGTCCAGACCGAACCCAGCACAGAACCGGCAAACCTCGCCTTTCTGTCATTACGGATAAAGGAGAAAAGAAACGCTATCTGATTCATCAAGACCACACCATCTTCTTTGGATCGCCCCAAACTGCCTCTCCTATACCATGCCGGATAGTGGGTATATCCCTAGTGGCAGTCGGCAAGAACCCTGCTTCCCAACCGACCGAAGGAATCATTGCATTTTTCATCGGCTGCATCTCAGATTCCCTCCCCTTCTGTTTTCCAGTTCTCCAAACCGGATTGAATGGCATGCATGATTTTTGTTTTAAAAAATTTATCCTCTTTGGTTTTTTGTGTAATAAACGATTTCATATCCTCCCGTTTGGACTTCCCATCCATAGGACAGGGATTATGGACAATGGGCAATGCCTCCCGACGGGCATACCCTTTAATCTCTCCCTCCGGCAGATAAATCATAGGCCGAATCACATGAATATCCCGACGGGACAGATAGGTAACAGGGGAGAAACAACTAAGACGTCCTTCGTAGAATAAAGATAAAAAAAAGGTTTCCAGCACGTCCTCGTTATGGTGGCCTAAGGCCACCTTGTTGCATCCCAATTCCACTGCCAGATCATTAACCCCGCCCCGTCGCATTTTGGCACATAGGGAGCAAGGGTTCTTTTCCTGCCGCACTTGGAAAATGACTTCCGCAATATCCGTCTTTTTCACAACATACTCTACGCCAAGGCTTCGGCAAAGGGTCTCCACGCCGGAAAAGTCAGTTCCCGCATACCCCATATCCAAGGAAACGCCCACTATCTCAAATCTTTGGGGATAAAACTTTTGGAGGGCAGACATGGCGCAAAGAAGGGTCAAACTGTCTTTGCCGCCGGAAACGCCCACGGCAATTCGGTCTCCCTCCTCAATCATATGATAATCATCTACTGCACGGCGAACCCGGCTCAAAATTTTTTTCATGGTATTCCTCGCTGTGTGATAAAGATGCAGCCCATAGCCGGCTGCATATCCGGCTATTCCTCCACCGTTTCCACAATTCCGTTTTTTCGGATATGCAGCGTTTTAATCTCCATATCCTCTCCTTGGCCGAGTTGTATTGTCACCGCATAGTACAACTGCCCCGCTTCATCGTATTGCGCGGCCAAGGCGGCGCTGACATCTCCCTGTACCTCCGGATAGGCGGCACGAAGGTATTCTACCGCCTTTTCCGGCGACAGTTCCTCGTTCTTTGGTTGCTGATTTTCCTGTCGCTTCTCGGCAATTTCCATCCGATAGTTCTGCCAACGTTCCAGTTGTTCCCCCGTCAAGGACTTAAGCACCATATCGGTGAGTTTTTTCTCTGCCCTATCCAGATGCCCGTCTTCCATTTCTTCTTTGACTTGTTGTAATATCCGGTCATTTTCAGCCTGCTTCGCGGCCGCTTCTTCTAACGTTTTTTCCGCCAAAGACTCGGGCTGAGGTTCTTCCTGCTGCCCACTGTAAACCAGCCGTTTTAAGGCCTCAATGTCTTCACTGATGGCATAGTACCTGTAATTTTCCGGCAATGCGGCCAAGAATTCCTTGGCGCTCTCGCCATCCCCGACTTGAAAGGCTTCTCGGGCGCGGAAGTACCCGTCAATAATCTTTGCTGCCGTTTCCGCTTGCCCGTCGCCTTGTTTTGCTGCCTCTTGAAAGTTCTGCAGGGCATCTTCGTATCGTTTTTCCTTGACGGCATCATAGCCTTCCATAAAATAGTCAATCTCTTCCCTCTTTCCGCAAGCGGAAAGAGACAACAGTACCATGACGGCGGCCATCACTCCGCAAAAACTGCGTTTGGTCATTGCCCTGCATCCTTTCTTTATTCTTCGGTGTTTCCCTCCACCGTGGGCATCTCTTGGCCATCCTCTTCTTGCGCATCCTCTTTCTCTACACAAGCCACCGTGACCACATTGACGCCTTCTGCCATCCGCATGAGACGCACACCCTTGGTAACACGGCCAAAGGTACTAATATCCTCGGTATCCATTCTGATGATAATTCCCTCAGAGGTAATCAAGATTACATCATCCTTAGGCGATACCACCTGCAAACCGGCTACCGCACCGGTATCCTGACTAATCCGATAAGAGAAGGTTCCCTTACCGCCACGGGTCTGGCATTTGTATTCCGAAAGTTCGGTCTTTTTGCCATAACCCTTTTCGCTAACTACCAGTAGTTTTCCGTCTTCCTGATACAGACTCATCCCGATGACATAATCGTCTTTTTCCAGTTGGATACCCCGAACCCCGCGGGAGACACGTCCCATGGTCCGGACATCTTTTTCGCAGAAACGAATCATCTTGCCAAGGTGGGTGCCAAGGAACAAGTCTTGGGTTCCATCGGTTAAAATAACCCGAATCAACTCATCGCCCTCGTCCAGACGAATGGCAATCTTTCCGGCTTTGGGGGCATTTTCATATTCCATTAAATCCGTCTTCTTCACAACGCCGGATTTGGTACACATGGTCAGATACTTGCCTTCTTGGTATTCCCGAATAGGAATAACCGCCGAGATAGACTCGTCCGGCTCCAAAGCCAGCAAATTAACCACCGCGGTTCCCTTGGCAGTCCGTCCGCCCTCGGGGATCTCATAAGCCTTAATCCGGTACATCCGCCCGGTGTTGGTAAAGAAGAGAATATGGGCATGGGTAGAGGTTACAAACATGGTGGAAACAAAATCCTCTTCCTTGGTCTGCAAACCAATAATTCCCTTGCCGCCGCGTTTTTGGCTTCGATATGTATCTGCCGCCAAACGCTTGATATAACCATGATGGGTTAATGTGACCACGTTTTCTTCTTCTTCAATCAAGTCTTCGATATCAATATCGTCTGCTGCCGGTTCAATGGAAGTCCGTCTTGCATCGCCAAACTTATCACGGATGGCGGTAATTTCCTCTTTTAAGATATCCAAAACCATCTGCTCGCTGCCCAAAATCTCGGTCAAATGCGCAATCAGGCTCTTGATTTCCTGATATTCCTTTTCCACCTTCTCCCGCTCTAGGCCGGACAGTCTTGCAAGACGCATGTCTAAAATCGCCTGCGCCTGAATATCGGTGAACCCAAACTTCTCCATGAGCCGTTCCTTGGCATCATTATAACTGTTCCGGATGATACTGATAACCTCGTCAATATGATCAAGGGCAATGTTAAGACCTTCTAAAATATGGGCCCTAGCCTCTGCCTTTTGCTTGTCATACCGGGTTCTTCGAATGATAACTTCTTTTTGAAAATCTACATAGTTGACCAAAACTTCCTTTAAGTTCAGAACTTTCGGGTCGGTTTGGTTAACCAGCGCCAGCATAATAACGCTAAATGTATCCTCCATCTGGGTATACTTATACAACTGATTCAGCACAATGGTGGCATTGGCTTCTCTTTTAAGTTCAATGATAATCCGCATACCGTCTCGGTCGGATTCATCCCGAAGATCGGAGATTCCCTCCACCCGCTTATCATGCACCAATTCGGCAATTTTTTCAATCAGCCGTGCCTTGTTGACCCCATAAGGAATCTCTGTCACAACAATGCGCTGCCGGTTTTCCTTCCAGTCCTCGATCTCTGCTTTGGCCCGTACCCGCAATTTGCCCCGGCCGGTATGATAGGCCGCACGAATCCCGCTGACGCCCATAATCTGTGCGCCGGTAGGAAAATCAGGGCCGGGAATATATTCCATCAACTCGTCAATAGAGATTTCCGGATTGTCAATCAACGCAACAAGGCCGTCAATGACCTCTCCCAGGTTATGGGGAGGAATATTGGTAGCCATACCCACCGCAATACCGTTAGACCCGTTGACCAGCAAATGGGGGAATCGAGAGGGCAGCACGACCGGCTCCTTCCGACTCTCGTCAAAGTTTGGCATAAAGTCTACCGTTTCCTTCTCGATATCGGTGAGCATATGCATGGATAGTTTGGCCATCCTTGCCTCGGTATAACGGTAGGCCGCTGCACCGTCACCGTCTATTGAACCAAAGTTACCGTGGCCGTCTACGGTAGGATACCGCATGGAAAAGTCCTGTGCCATACGGACCAATGCGTCATAAACCGACGCATCACCGTGAGGATGATATCGTCCCAGCACATTACCTACGGTAGCCGCACACTTTTTATACGCCTTGTCCGGCGTAATGCCATCTTCGTACATCGCATACAAAATCCGACGATGCACCGGTTTGAGTCCGTCCCGAACATCGGGCAGCGCACGACCTACAATAACCGACATTGCATAGTCAATGTAGGATTTTTTCATCTCGCTGTTGATTTCCACCGGGACAACTTTTAATTTTGAGGTATCAAACAATTCTTCTGCCATGATAATTAACTCCTGTTCCAAAAGTTCTTACCTTTAATAATTCGATACAATTCCACCATTTCCTCTTTTTCATCTAAAATTTTCCTGATTTTTAAAATTCCTCTTCCTTTTTTAAAAAAGGAAGCATGTATTCCTATCTTGCCATCAACCCAAAAACTGTTTCTCTATACAAAAACGAAAGACCGCAGCAAATTGCTGCGGTCTTGTATTCTTTCCCATACACCCTATACGGGCGTTTTCCTCGATTAGTGGATGATAATATTCTCGGTTTCTTTATCAAACAAGTGAATCTTGTTAGCATCCAAAGCAATCTTGATGTGATCGCCATGCTTGGTCGTAGTACGCGGATTTACTCTGGCAGTACAATCTACCCCGGCAATCTGGAAGTACAGATAAGTCTCTGCACCCATCATCTCGGTCAAAGCAATATCAACCTCGGTCACGCTGTCCGGAGAAGCAGCAATAAACGCCTCGTCATCGTACAGATCCTCAGGACGGATACCCATGAGAACCTCTTTGCCGTTGTATGCCTGCAATTCAGCCTTCTTCGCCTTGCCCTCAGGCAACTTGATAGACAAATTACCATTGGTCAAGTAGGTGCCGTCTTCTTTACAGGTTACTGTAACATCAACAAAGTTCATCTGCGGAGAACCGATAAAGCCTGCAACAAAGACATTGCAAGGATACATATACAAGTTGGCAGGAGAATCCACCTGCTGAACCACACCGTCCTTCATAACCACGATACGGGAACCCATGGTCATAGCCTCGGTCTGGTCGTGGGTTACGTAGATAAAAGTGGTCTGCAGATTCTTGTGCAGTTTACCAATCTCTGTTCTCATCTGCACACGAAGTTTCGCATCCAGGTTGGAGAGAGGTTCGTCCATGAGGAATACCTTCGGATTCCGCACGATAGCACGACCCAAAGCAACACGCTGTCTTTGACCGCCGGACAAAGCCTTCGGCTTTCTGTCAAGCAATGCCTCGATGCCAAGAATCTTAGCAGCCTCAGCCACCTTCTGATTGATTTCTTCTTTGGGAACCTTTCTCAGTTTCAAACCAAATGCCATGTTCTCAAAAACAGTCATATGGGGATACAGGGCATAGTTCTGGAATACCATCGCGATATCTCTGTCCTTAGGAGCAACATCATTGACCAACTGATCTCCGATATACAGTTCGCCCTCGGTGATTTCCTCCAGACCTGCAATCATTCTTAAGGTTGTGGATTTACCGCAACCGGACGGTCCTACGAAAATGATAAACTCCTTATCTTCAATCTCCAGATTGAAGTCCTTTACGGCAGTAAATCCGCCGGAATATGTCTTTTTAACGTTTCTAAGACTCAAACTTGCCATGTCCATTAACCTCCTAAAAGTATCTTCTTTCACAATGGCATTATTGTAACACAAAACCTTATAAAATGTTAGAGTCTATTTATACAAATTTAAAATTTTCTTTTTAGTGAAATTGTCTAAACCTACATTTTTTCATTTTTCGATGGTCAAAGTGCCCAAATTTTGTTCTTTCCTCTTGTGCATTCTGTCGCTTCCAGCCTGCCTTTTTATCGCTTCTTTAGAAAATGCTCTGACAAAATGCCCGTAAAGAAAGGAAATACTTGCATTTCCTCCCAAAAGGGAGTATAATGTAGATTATCCGCCGTTTATGATGTATGGAAACGGCCATCTTAAAGACGATTTGGTTATAGAGGAGTGTGGATGATTATGATAAGAGCCGGTGTATTGGGCGGCACAGGATATGCAGGAATCGAAGTAGTACGCCTGCTGCTTCGGCATCCGGAGGTTACCATCACAAGGATTGTTTCCCAGTCTTATGCAGGAAAGCCCATTGGGGAGGTCTACCCTAACCTGACAGGCATTTGCGACGTGGTATGCTCCGCTCTGGATCCTAACGACATTGCCGCATCCTGTGATGTAGTGTTTACTGCATTGCCCCACGGTGCTTCCAAAGAAATCATTCCGGCCCTGTATCAAAAAGGCCTTACCATCGTGGATCTGTCCGGTGATTTTCGTTACAACGACGTTGCCGTCTACGAAACATGGTATGGACAACCTCACTCCGATCCGGAACTTTTAAAAGAGGCTGTCTACGGCTTATGCGAACTCCATCGGGAGGAAATCAAAACCACACGGCTGATTGGAAATCCCGGTTGCTATACCACCTGTTCCATTCTGGGCCTGGCACCCTTGGTCCATGCCGGCGTGGTGGATGATAAAAGTTTAATCATCGATGCGAAATCCGGCGTTACCGGCGCAGGACGGGGGCTAAATCTTCCTAATCTGTTCTGCGAATGTACCGAAACCATGAAGGCATATAAAGTGGCAACCCATCGCCACACCTCGGAAATTGAGCAGGAACTTTCTCTCCTTGCCGGAAAAGATATTACCCTTTCCTTTACCCCCCACCTGGCACCCATGAAGCGAGGGATCCTGGCTACCTGCTATGCCAACCTGACAGAGGCGCACTCCACCGGAGAACTCCTAGACCTCTATCGGGATTTTTATAAGGGCGAACCCTTTGTCCGCATCTATGAAGAAGGAACATTGCCGGAGGTCAAGCACATTGCCGGCTCCAATTATATCGGCATCGGCCTGACGGTAGACCCGCGGCTTAACCGTGTCATCGTCATCTCTTGTATTGACAATTTGGTCAAGGGCGCTGCAGGACAGGCCATCCAGAATATGAATCTGCTCTTTGGTCTGCCGGAGGAAACCGGACTGCTAGATCCGGGTCTGTATCTGTAGGAGGAGGAATATGATGGAACTTACAATTGAAAAATTAATCGGCAAAGCCGGCGTCCTGGTAGAGGCACTTCCCTACATCCAGAAATTTTACGGAAAAACGGTGGTTATCAAATACGGCGGCAACGCCATGATTAACGATGATTTGAAAAATCGGGTTATGGAAGATATTACTCTTCTTAAATACATCGGCATCAACCCCATCGTGGTTCACGGCGGCGGGCCGGATATTTCGGCCGCTTTGACCCGGTTTGGTATTCAGAGCGAATTCATCAACGGCCTTCGGGTCACTGACGCAGAAACCATGGGGATTGCCCAGATGGTCTTAATTGGAAAAACCAATAAAGAAATCGTCTCCCTGCTGGGAACTAAAGGCGGAAAAGGGTTGGGCCTTTCTGGCATTGACGGCAGCCTGATTACCTGCCGGAAGTGTTTTACCGAGGTTGACGGCAAACCGGTGGACCTTGGCTTTGTAGGGGACATTGTAAGCATCAACGGCAAAGTTCTCTCCGACCTGACCCGGGATGATTACATTCCTGTGGTTGCCCCCATCGGCGTAGACGAAGAAGGGAACAGTTACAATATTAACGCCGACACAGTAGCCGGTGCCATTGCCGAGACTTTGGCAGCCGAAAAACTCATTCTTTTAACCGACACCGAAGGCATCAAAGAATCGGCAGACAGCGAAAAGGTTCTGTCCCGACTGTCCCGCAAGGAAATCTATCAAATGATCGAGGACCAAAAAATCGTCGGCGGAATGATTCCCAAGGTCAAAGGCGGAATTCAAGCCATCGAAGCCGGGGTCAACTCCGTCCATATTATTGACGGCCGTGTTCCCCACTGCCTGCTTCTGGAAATCTTTACCGACCACGGTATTGGCACCATGATTACACGATAAAACACAACAACGCAGTTCCGGCAATGCCGGAACGGCGTTTTCTTTTATTCTCCGGTTTCGTGCATCCGCATTTCAAGGAATTCCTGTCTGGAAATCAATACCTGTCTTGGTTTTGTTCCCTCATAGGGACCGATAATCCGCCGTTCCTCCATCTGGTCAATGAGCCGTGCCGCCCGCTGATACCCGATTTTAAACCGGCGTTGGAACATGGCCACCGAGGCCTGTCCGTTATCCAGCACCATCTCCACTGCCTGGAAGAACAACTCATCGCGAGCGTCTCCGCCGCCATGACTAGCCGGCTCCTCTTCCTCCCGCTGGGAATGATTCTCCAAACTAGCACTAACCCGTTCTTGCTCCCGCTGGATATTTTCTATGATTCCTTCATCATAACAAGCCTCATACTGCCCTTTGATAAAGGTAATGACCCGCTCAATCTCCGCATCGGAAACAAAGTTCCCCTGAATCCGCATCGGCTTCATAGCGCCGCTGGGATTGTAGAGCATATCTCCCCGGCCAAGCAACTTTTCAGCACCATTCTCATCCAAGATGGTACGGCTGTCCACCTGCGCCGTCACATTAAAGGCAATCCGGGACGGAATATTGGCCTTAATAACGCCGGTAATAACGTTAACCGTCGGCCGCTGGGTGGCAATAACCAGATACATTCCTGCTGCACGGGCCAGGGCCGCCAACCGCTGAATGGCGTTTTCCACCTCATTCTTTGCCGCAATCATCAAGTCAGCAAACTCGTCAATGATAATCACAATTTCCGGCAGTTTGGATTCCGGCTCGCCCCGCTCCTCCATGAGTGCGTTATATCCTTTTAGATTTCGCACATTATTGTCCTTGAGCAGGTTATACCGGTTCTGCATCTCAATAACCGCCCAGTTCAGGGCGCCGGCCGCATGTTTGGGGTCGGTTACCACCGGAATCAGCAAATGGGGAATTCCGTTGTATATGCCAAGTTCCACCATCTTAGGATCCACCATAATCAGTTTGACCTCATCGGGTCTGGCCTTAAAGAGAATACTTAAAATCAGCGAATTGATACATACACTCTTACCGGAACCGGTCTGTCCCGCAATGAGCACATGGGGGAACTTGGCAATGTCGGCAATGACACAACTTCCGGCAATGTCTTTTCCCAATGCAAAAGCCGTTTTAGACGGGAAGTTTTGGAACTTCTCGCTCTCTAAGACTTCCCGAATGGGAACCGGCGTTGCCTCCTTGTTGGGAATCTCAATTCCGATGGCCGACTTGCCGGGAATCGGCGCCTCAATCCGGATGCCGGGTGCGGCCAGACTCAAGGCGATATCGTCGGTCAGGCCGGTAAATTTAGACACCTTAACGCCAACCCCCGGTTGTAATTCAAACCGGGTTACAGCCGGACCCTGGGTAATATTGATAATCTTGGCCTCTACCTTAAAACTATGCAAGGTATCCAGCAAGCGGTTTGCCTTTTCTTCTAATTCTGCCCGAATCTCCTGACGAGACCGTTCCCGGGGTTTGGGGGGATCCAGCAAATCCGATGTCGGCATAAAATATTCCATCATCCGTGGCAGAGCAGCCGCACTCTCTGAAAGTTGGTCTTCAATTTCTTTTTCCTGCGTCTGCCCTTCACCGGCAGTATCCGTCATCATCCGCCGGCCTGCTACCACGGCCCGATCCAAAGAAACACCGGCCTCCATGGCTTTTTGGGTAGACGGCTCTGCTACATCCTCCAATTTGGCTTCGCTGGGCGGGGTAAAGACCGGATCTTCCTCCTCCGGATTCTCCTTTGGGATAACCCTGCCGTCCGCCTCAGTCAACGGGAGTTCACTCAACGTCCCTGTTTTCATATTATCCAGCCGAAACGGCAATGCTTCCTGGATCTCGGCGGGCACATCATCTTGAAACAACGGATCGTCTTCCCGGAGTTCAAACCGCCACGCAGCCGTTTGTCCCTCCTCTTTAGGGCCTTCCTCTTCCCAATCGGAATTTGGTTCCGGCAAAGGTTCTTCGCCCGAAAAATACCCTTCGAAAAATCCGCTTTTTCTCTGTTTCACGGTCGGTTCTTCTATAGCCTTAGGCTCCCTTCCTCCAAAGAACCCTCGACGCTCCGTTTTTTCACGATCTGCAGATTCCTCCCGTCTGTTTTCCCGTTTCCGGCGGAATATCTCCACACATTTCTGCCAAAGCGCCCCGACAGAAATCCCTGTCAGCAAAATACAAAGAATCAACTCAGCCGCCATGGCCAAGATCCAGGCCCCTGCCACGCCGATGAGGGCCGTTAGAATCCGGCAGATTCCTCCCCCAAAAACGCCGCCGCCATGGCCTTTCACGCCATCTTGCCAAAGAAGCACGATTTCTTCTACAAAACTATTGCCTGCCTCGTTAGTCTCTGCCGCCAAGGCTACCAAAACAGAAGCGCCCAGCACCAAGCCCAGTAAGAGCAAACCTCGGGTGACATTCCGACGGCCTTCCCGGTTTCGAAAAACCTGCACCCCGGTTAAAATCACAAAAATGCAACTCACCGCACTGGCACTGCCCAGCAAACCATAAAACAGATCCTTTAAAAATCCGCCCACCGCTCCGGCGGTCTCGGTCAAAAACGCCAGCAGCAAAAAGAAACCACAGGCAATTAACAAGATCCCTTGAATTTCGTTATTCAGGCTCTTTGCTCCGCCTTGGTCCTGCCCTTTACCGCTCCGGGACGCCTGGGGTGTCCTGGGTGCCGCCTTCTTCTGCGGTAGCGGTTTTTTCCCGACCGTTTTTTTCTTTGCATTTTTTTGTGCCATACCTTCGCACTCCTTCAAATTCAACATCAGACAAAAACCCATTCTGTTTTTTATTGTATCATAGATTTATGACGTTATTGTTACAGTTTGCTATCATTTTCCATCCAGACACCGCCAAGAGTCTGGTTTTGGTGACAAAAACAAAGTTTATCTTGCACCAAAACCCCAAATATGCTATTCTAGTTGCATAAGGAGGGAATCCACCATGAAAATTACCCAATTATTTGAAAGGCAGAATCTCACTGTTTCTTGTGAGTTATTTCCGCCCAAACAAGGATCTTCTCTTACCGACGCTAAGGCCGTGGTAAAAGATATGGCCGCATTGCATCCGGCTTATATGAGTGTTACCTATGGTGCCGGCGGGACCAAT
This sequence comes from Ructibacterium sp., assembly GCA_045649245.1. Lineage (GTDB taxonomy): Bacteria > Bacillota > Clostridia > Monoglobales > Monoglobaceae > Ructibacterium. The sequence continues at coordinate 23,830 of JAZRPL010000032.1, read as the reverse complement.
AACAAAAACACACTGGAAATTGCCAATGAAATCCAGAACGTCAATCAGGTTCCCGCACTGGCACATCTAACCTGTGTCGCCTCGGAGCGGCCGCAAATCCAAGAGGTTTTAAAGGAATTTCAACGCCTTGGCATCGAGAACATCTTAGCACTACGGGGGGATCTGCCAAAAGACAGCCAGCAGCCTCTATCCCATAGTTTTCAGTATGCCAGCGATTTAATGCAGGAAATCCGGCGTTTTGGAGATTTTTGCATCGGCGGTGCTTGCTATCCCGAAGGCCATCCTGAATCAAAATCTTTGCAAGAAGATATGGACGGCCTGAAACGAAAAGAGGAAAGCGGCTGTGACTTCCTTACCACCCAGATGTTTTTTGACAACGATATTCTCTATACCTTTATGTTCCGTCTGCTCCGGGCAGGCATCCATCTTCCGGTGATTGCCGGCATTATGCCTGTAACCAACGCAAAGCAAATCCAGCGGATTTGCTCCCTCTCCGGCACAGTCCTGCCACGGCGTTTCCGGATGATTGTGGATCGCTTTGCTGACAACCCCGCCGCCATGAAACAAGCAGGCATCGCCTACGCCACCGAACAGATTATTGATTTGTTTGCCAACGGCATCCGTCACGTTCATATCTATTCCATGAACCGTCCCGATATTGCCGGCAGTATTCTGCAAAATCTTTCGGACATCATCAAATAAGAACGAAAGCCATCCGCCCCTGACAGGGCGAACGGCTTTTCTTTTTATTCCAGATAATCCTTTAATTTCCGGCTTCGACTGGGATGGCGGAGTTTCCGCAACGCCTTGGCTTCAATCTGCCGAATCCGCTCCCTAGTAACATTGAACTTCTTGCCCACTTCTTCCAAGGTTCTGGCCCGTCCGTCATCGAGACCGAACCGCAACCGAAGTACCTTTTCCTCCCGAGGGGTCAAGGTTCCCAGCACATCCACCAACTGTTCTTTAAGCAAGGTAAAGGTTGCTGCATCGGAAGGAGCAGGGGCATCGTCATCCTGAATAAAATCACCCAGATGACTGTCTTCCTCCTCGCCAATGGGGGTTTCTAAAGAAACCGGTTCTTGGGCAATTTTCATAATCTCACCCACCTTATCCACCGGCATATTTAACTCACGGGCAATCTCCTCGGGCAGAGGATCACGGCCCAGTTCCTGCACCAGTTGTCTGGAAACCCGCACCAACTTATTGATGGTTTCTACCATATGCACCGGAATCCGAATCGTTCTGGCCTGATCGGCGATGGCACGGGTAATGGCCTGCCGAATCCACCAGGTGGCATAGGTGCTGAACTTATATCCCTTGGTATAATCGAACTTGTCCACCGCTTTAATCAAGCCAAGGTTTCCTTCCTGAATCAAATCCAAAAACAGCATACCCCGCCCTACATATCGTTTAGCAATGCTGACTACCAATCGAAGGTTGGCCTCGGCCAAACTCCGTTTTGCCTCCCGGTCGCCTTCGGACATCTTCTGGGCAAGTTCCATCTCTTCCGCCGAAGAAAGCAGCGGAACCTTACCGATTTCCTTTAGATACATCCGCACCGGATCGTCAATGCTGACCCCGTCCGGCACCGACATATCATCCAAATCCTCCGGCGTAATCTCCATTTCATCTTCCAGGATATCCAGTTCCTCTTCCAGATTTCCCACAATTTCCACGCCGTGTTTTTCCAGATACTCATAAATCTTGTCAATCTGGCCGGCGTCCAGATCCATTTCTTCCAATTTATCACTGATTTCCTTGTAGTCCAGTACGCCTTTTTTCTTTCCCTGTTCCAGCAGTTGCTGGAGCAATACCTTTTTATTTGCCATCGGCTTCTTTTCGTTTTCCACCGTCAGTTCCCCCTGTCCGTTTTTTGATTCTTTTGTTTTAGCATTCGATCAAGCTGTGCCAAATCGTCCTGTTCCATCAACTGTGACTGCTGCCACCTGGCCTTCTCTGCCAGAAGGAACTCCAGCGGTTGGCGATAGGCCCGCTCTTTGTTTTCAATATTTTTGTCGTCCATGAAAATGGCGGTGACTGCACCGGTTTCCTCTTGCGGCATCTGGGCCAGCAGCCCATGGATATCTGCATCCCGTCCCGTGTCCGACGCCATCAACCGTACCGCCAAATCTCTATGTATTCCCTCGCTGAAATCCTCCGGTGTCAACCCGGCGGCCCGCACCTTCTTTTGTACACTGCCATCCGTCATCAAATTTAAAAGCAGCCGTTCTGCATTCCGAACGCCCATGGCGTGCAAATCCCGACGGCCTCCCGTTCTCTCTTCAAAGGCCTTGCGTTCCTGCCGCTCCTGTTTTTTGGCTTCTGCAAGATTCCGGCTCCTCCGTAATAGATTTACCTGTGCCTGTAAACTCCCCACACTGACACCGGCCGTCTTGGCGACTTGGTTTAGGTACAATTCCTGTTCTGCCGGCTTGGTAATTTCGGCCAGAATCTCTGCCGCCTTTTCTATAAATTCTACCGCCTGTTCCGTGTCCTCCAGGTCATAGTCTTTCTTGACATCCTCGATTCTATACATGATAAGCGGCTTGGCTTGTTCCACCAAAAGGCTGAACATCTCCGGTCCTTTGGCTTTGATAAACTCATCGGGATCCTTGCCGTCCGTTACCGCCATAACACGGGTTTTGATGTCGGCTTGGGTCAGAATCTCTCCCGCCCGAAGCGCCGCCCGCCGGCCTGCTTGGTCCGCATCATAGCAAAGCACCGCTTTTCCGGCATATTTTTTCAAAAGCCGCGCCTGTTCCGGCGTAAAGGCGGTCCCCAAGGAGGCCACCGCATTCCCGATTCCCGCCTGATGCAAGGAAATCACGTCCATATACCCTTCCATCAGCAATAACCGGCCGGATTTATCGTTCTTGGCCAGATTTAGCCCGAACAAATTCTCTTTTTTCTTAAAAACCAAGGTCTCCGGCGAGTTTAGGTATTTGGCCCCGCTCCCATCAGACCGAAGAACCCGTCCGCCGAATCCGATAATGTTCCCCTGCACATTAATAATGGGAAACATCACCCTGCCATCATGGAACACATCATAGTAACTGCCATTATCCCGCATCTTGGCCAGGCCTGCCTCATAGACATCGTGTTCCCGAAACCCTTTCTCCCGCAGATAGTCCAAAAGATTGCTCCAACCCTCCGGGGCATAACCCAATCCAAATAGTTTGATGGTGCTGTTTTGAATCTCCCGCTCCCGCAGATAGGCATAGGCTTCCTTGCCTTGCTCTCCGGCCAGATTCCGATAAAAATACCGTGCCGCCTCGGCATTGATCTGATAGATCCGCTGCTTTTTATCCGCGGTTTCTTCCCGCTTTTTCCGGTCAGCCGGCGAGCCCGGTTCCGGCACAGGGATATGTGCCCGATCTGCCAAATACTTTAATGCATCATAAAACTCCAGGTTTTCTATCTGCATAATAAAATTGATCACATTTCCACTCACGCCGCACCCAAAACAATGGAATAACTGCTTGTCCGGTGCTACCGACAAAGACGGCGACTTTTTATCATTATGAAAGGGACACAGCGCTGCATAACGGTTTCCCACCCGTTTTAATTTTGCATATTCCGAAATCACTTCCACGATATCGTTTTTTTCCCGTACTTCCTCAACGAAATCTTGAAAATCCTGCGCCATCCCTTCACCTCCCGGCCTGCCATTTTCGGCGTATAGCATAATATATTCGACATTCTCTGCCCATTTCCTTCCCGTCTTTTAAAAAAAGTTATCGCAACCAGAAGGAGGGCACATAAAACTCATTGAATTTTGCCACCGCATAGCGATCGCTCATTCCCGCAATATAGTCACGAATCAAAACATCCACATCTTTCGTTCCGCTGGCATTTTTGCTGCTGCGGGGAATCCGTTCCGGATGCCGGATGTACGCCTCATAAAGGCCCTGAATCACCCCAACGGCCTTTTTTTCCTCCCGCTGGGGCTCCGACGCCACATAAACCCGCTGAAACATAAATTCCCGCAGTCCCATCATGGCCTGGAAGATGGGTTCTTCCATCCGGATACAATCCCGCTCTATACTAGCACGAATAACCGCCCAAATCATGGTATTGATTCTTTGAGAATGGTGGGATCCTAACACATTGGTATAGGTTTGGGGGATATCATAATTGGTTAGTACGCCCCCTCGCACCGCATCATCAATGTCATGGTTGATATAGGCAATTTTATCAGCAATGGCAACCACCCGTCCCTCCAGGGTTGCCGCTTCTTTCTCCCCGGTATGGCAAAGGATTCCGTCCCGCACCTCCCAGGTTAGATTCATGCCGCCGGGACGCTCCAACACATCCACCACTCGCAAACTTTGTTCGTTGTGCCGAAACCCCTGGGGGCAGATTTGGTTTAATATTTTTTCCCCCATATGTCCAAAAGGGGTATGTCCCAGATCATGGCCAAGGGCAATGGCCTCTGTCAGGTCCTCGTTCAGCCGCAATGCTCTTGCAATGGTTCGGGCAATCTGGGCAACTTCTAAAGTATGTGTCAAACGGGTTCTGTAATGATCTCCTTCCGGAGAGAGAAAAACCTGGGTTTTATGCTTTAACCGACGGAAGGACTTCGAATGAATGATCCGATCCCGATCCCTTTGAAACTCTGTCCGGAGTTCACAGGGTTCTTCCTCTTTCTCCCGGCCCTTGGTTTCCACGCTCTTGACCGCCCAAGGCATCAAAAACGACAGTTCCCGTTCTTCGGTTATCTTTCGTAAAGTCACCATATACGCCCTCCTTTTTTGTTTCCTTCTTTTAATTCTACAAAAAGAGTGCTAAATCCTCTTTTCTGTTGACAAAAAAAAGATTTTATACTAACATACAAATAGAAAAGATTCCCGTTGCGGCCTGTGTCAAGGGCCCCAAATTTCTTCATCGGGAATCCCGAGGTGCCCCATGACAAAAAAATCTCCTGCCCTCAGTCCCAGACTGCAAAAAATTGCTGATATGATTCTCCCTTGCCGCTGTATGGCGGATATCGGGACAGATCACGCCTATCTTCCGGTCTGGCTCTGCAGCCAAGGCCGCTGTAATACCGCCATCGCCTCCGACCTATCTCCCGGCCCTCTTGGTCGAGCCGAAGCCACCGTCTGTCGCTATGGCCTAAAAGACCGAATCAGTCTCCGTTTGGGGAGCGGGGCAGAACCCCTCGTCCCCGGCGAAGCCGATGTCATTGTCATTGCCGGCATGGGCGGTCTCTTAATCGCAGAACTTCTTAAAGCAAAGCCCCAGGTCTTTGCTGCTGCCAAACAGATTTTGTTGCAACCTATGAGTTCAATTCCGGAATTGCGGGAAACACTTTATCAAAACGGCTATACCATCGACAAAGAAGTGCTGGTTCGGGAAGAGGAAAAATTATATCATATTCTCTCTGTTCTCCCTTGTCCGGAATCGGAGCCTATGAAGCAGAAGGATTGGTATTTGGGACGTTGTTTGCTCCGCGCCGGCTCGGAACATCTCACAGAATATCTGACCGCAAAAAAACATCAATTAGAGAAAAAAATCGCCGGTTTAAAGCAAGCACGCACCGCCATAGATAGTCAAGAATTACAAGACCTTAGTGCCCTTTTACAAACCATACAAAAACTGGAAGAAAAAGAAGGAGGACGCCCATGCTGAAGGTAAAAGATATCATAGAAAAAATTGAAAGTCTTGCCCCGCCGGAACTGGCAGAGCCTTGGGATAATGTGGGACTTATGCTGGGCGATACAGAGCAGCGGGTTACCACCGTCTTTGTCTGCCTGGATGTGACCTCTGACAATGTGCAGCAGGCGGTAGACTGCGGCGCAGATCTGGTACTGTCCCATCATCCCCTGATCTTTTCTCCCTTAAAACGCATTGTGGAACAGGATATTTCCGGGAATATCATAAGAAATCTCATCCGCCGGGACATTTCGGTTTACAGCGCCCATACGAACCTAGACCATGCAAGCGGCGGGATGAATGATATTCTGGCCAAGCGACTGGACCTAACTGACATCCGCCGTTTCCGGGAAGAGGAGTGTCTAGACGGAAGCGGGGCCCCTCTCCAAGGCATCGGTCGGGTGGGAAGATTGGCATCCCCTATGGAAATGAGCGACTTTTCCGCATTGGTTCGGGATTCTCTAGGTTGCAAGGCCCTTCGGGCTGTGGGTGCTCCGGAAGACGTCATCAAGACGGTGGCCGTATGCAGCGGCGCCGGTGGCGACGGAATCTACGCCGCTTATCACGCAGGCGCAGATGTTTTTGTGACCTCGGACATTCGCCATCACGAGGCACAACTTGCCTTTGAATTGGGCCTTAATCTCATTGACGCAGGCCATTTTGAAACAGAAAACATCATCTGCTCCTTTATGACGGATTTTCTGGAATCTCAGTTTGAAAATCTAAACGTCATCCCCTCTACGGCACAGCCTTATTTCCGGCAAATTATCACAGACTGACCCCTTCCAATAACAAAATAAAAAAGACAGATTTCGCATTTGAAATCTGTCTTTTTTTCTGGAGCTGCCCAGCGGATTCGAACCGCCGACCTCTTCCTTACCAAGGAAGTGCTCTGCCTGCTGAGCTAGGGCAGCACAATGATCAGTGCTATCGCAAAACAGCTTCCTTATCATATCACAAAATCATAGGCTTGTCAATACAAAATAAAAAATTTTTTCTTTGAAAAGGGCAGTTGCAAAGAACTGCCCCCTTAATCCTCTGAGAGCATGGCAAGGAGCCTCTCCTCTGTCAGCACCGGAACCCCCAACTGGTTTGCCTTCTCCAGTTTGCTTCCGGCCTCTTCTCCTGCCACCACAAAATCGGTTTTCTGAGAAACGCTGCCGCTGACCTTGCCGCCATTGTTTTCAATAAGCGCCTTTGCCTCGCTTCGCTTCAAATTAGGCAAAGTCCCTGTTAAGACAAAGGTCTTACCCTGAAGAATGTCTCCCGTCGGTGCCGAGGTATCTTCCATCTTCACACCGGCATTTTCTAACTTTTGCAGTAACGCCCGGGATTTTTCTTCACCCAGATAATGCACCAAACTGGCAGCCATCTTCTCTCCAATATCGGGAATGGCTGCAATCTGTTCTTCTTCTGCCGCAAGAAGCGCCGCCATCGTCCCAAATTCTTTGGCCAACAGTTGTGCCGCCCTAGCACCGATGAGCCGGATTCCCAAGCCAAAGAGCAACCGTGCAAGGCCCCGGTCTTTGGAGGCCGCAATGGCATTGATTAAATTTTGGGCTGATTTTTCGGCGAACCGTTCCAGTTTTACAACATCTTCATATTGCAGGGTATACAAATCTCCGCAATCATGAATCAATCCCGCATCCAGAAGTTGTTGCACCACCGCAGCGCCAAGGCCATCAATATCCATGGCATCTCTGGAGGCAAAATGGAGGATACTTCGCATCTGTTGTGCAGGGCAGTTGGAACTGAGACAGCGAACCGCCGCCTCGCCTTCCTCCCGAAACAGAGGCTCTCCGCAAGCAGGGCATACCTTGGGCATGGCAAAGACCCGCTCGGTGCCGTCGCGTTTTTCCTTGACAACCTCTACCACCTCGGGGATAATGTCCCCCGCCTTTTGGATCACCACCACATCCCCGATACGGATATCTTTAAAACGGATATTATCCTCATTGTGAAGGGTGGCCCGACTGACGGTAGAACCTGCAATCCGAACCGGCTCCAGCACCGCATTGGGGGTAATGACTCCGGTGCGTCCTACTTGCAAGATAATATCCAAAAGCCGGCTCTGCTGCCGCTCTGCCGGGAACTTATAAGCCACCGCCCAACGGGGGGTCTTGGTAGTAACCCCTAATGCCTCCCGCTGATCAAAACGGTTGACCTTGACCACCGCACCGTCAATATCAAAAGAAAGTTGGCCGCGAAGTTCCCCAATCCGCTGAATCTCTTGATAGACTTCCTCCACACCGTAAAACAACCTCTCGGTCTTTATGGTCTTAAATCCCAGAGATGCCATATACTCCAGAGATTCCCGATGGGTGGCAAATTCCTTGCCTTGTATCTGCTGCACATTAAATACAAAGATATCCAGCCGCCGCTCCGCCGTAATCCGGCTGTCTAACTGCCGCAACGAACCCGCCGCTGCATTCCGGGGATTGGCAAACAAGGCTTCTCCGCTGCTTTCCCGTTGCTCGTTTAATTTTAAAAAACTGGATTTGGGCATGAAAACTTCGCCACGCACCTCCAGATAAGGGATCGGCTCCGTCAGCCGCAGGGGAATACTGCCAATGGTCCGCAGATTTTCGGTAATATCCTCGCCGATATGGCCATCGCCACGGGTAGAACCCCGCACAAACCGACCGTCTTGGTATTCCAGTGAAACCGAAAGTCCGTCAATTTTCATTTCTACCGCATATTCTACCCGGCTCTCCTCCAGAGCGCCACAGGTTCGTGCATCAAACTCGGCCAATTCCTCCTTGGAAAACACATCGGCAAGACTCTGCATCTGCACCGTGTGCTCCACCTTGTCAAAGCCCTCCAGCACCTGTCCCCCGACCCGACGGCTAGGGGAATGCTCCGTGACAAGGGCCGGATATGCTTCTTCCAATGCCAGAAGCGCTTTCATTTTTTCGTCATAGACAAAATCGCTGACACTGGGGTTATCCTGCACATAATATTCGTAATTATACCGCTCCAATTCCTCCCGAAGCAGAGAAATTTCCTGTTCCGCCCTTTGCTCTGTCATGCCGGATTCTCCTTCCGTTTTTTGACAACCTGTTTTCTTCTATTATATCCAAGTTTCCCAAAAGAATCAACCCCCATCCGCAAAAGGCTTTTAATACCGGCCCGACTCTAAGTAAGTCTGGGGAACACTGCCCACAATGACGGTTTCGGCCAAGGGCACCTGCACCACAACCTCCTCATCCTGATAAGAAAAAACCCCCGCTACCCGCATAGGCACCCGAACTTCCATCATCAGTTTATATCGGGTCTGGTTGATCCCTGCCGAATCAAAGGTATCATACAACTGAACCTCGGCATCATGGAATACAAAGGCCTGTATAGGAATGGGAATCCCCACACCGGTCAGCATGGTATCCGAAATCAGCATCCCCGCCGGCAGGTAGGCCTTAACCACCCGATGCCGCTCCAGTTGTCCCTGAACCTTGATGGTTAATTCCGTTTTGATGCGATTGACCTTGGTATGGTCGGTGGTCATGGACCGAATGGCGCCATCCTCGGCTTTTTCCACCGCAAGCAGGCTGTCAGCCGTTATGTTCTGCTCCTCCAGCACCTCCATAACAGCCCGATTGGCCTCTATCAGCAGATCATCCTGTAGCGCAGAAACAGCCACTTCCTGTGCCAATCCCCCCAAGCGATGTTCTATCTTAAAAAGACCCCACCCGCAAAGCAGCAACATCCCTGTCAGGAAAACCGCCGGACGCCAAATCCATCCGGTCATGGGGCGCCTCTGCCGTGTTTTTTGCCTAGGTCGCCGATGCAGACCCATCCGATATTTGAATTTTCTCCAGCCTATCCCCATTGCCCCGCCTCCCTTTTTCACAATATTATGCTATGCCGAAGAAATAACCGGGTGTCTGTCCTTTTCAATACCGCGAAAAGCAGCACTTTTTCTCCCTTTCTTGATTGGTTTTGACAAATCTACCCCGGTATGCTATAATGAAAATATCTCATAGGAATTGCGAGGTGTTGATGATGATCATTAAGGAATCCGCCGAAAATTATTTAGAAGCAATTTTAATGATAAAAAAGCAGAAAGGCTATGTGCGAAGCATTGATATTGCCAACGAACTGAAGTTTTCTAAGCCCAGTGTCTCCATCGCTATGAAAAATTTCCGAGAAGAGGGGTATATTACCGTGGACGAAGACGGGTCTATCTCCTTAACCGAAAAGGGGCTGAAAATCGCACAAGATGTCTATGCCCGGCATCAGTTGATTGCGGAAATTCTCATTCGCTTGGGGGTAAACAAAACCACTGCTTACCAAGACAGTTGTAAAATCGAGCACGCTTTAAGCGAAGAAAGTTTTATCAAAATCAAGGCCTTCTTTGAGCAGCATCAAAAATAAATCTTGTCTTTATAAAAAAGACTGAACGAACCACAGTTCGCTCAGTCTTTTTTTATTTAGATTTTCTTATTCCTTCTTTATGCATAAGGGCAACTGCATGAAGCATTGTTAAATCTTCGGTTTCTCTTGGGTTATATCCGGTCAACTCATGTACCTTGTTTAATCGGTTCTGGATGGTATTCTCATGCATATATAACCCATGTGCCACCTTTTTGATGGAACGGTTTTGTAGGATGTAATCCCGCAAAAGTTGAACGATTTCTTCAATTTCTTTGTCTGTCTTGTAGTTGCGGAAAACGTAGTCATAAACATTCTGCTTTAAAGATGTCTTTACAGAAGAAATAAGCAGTTCCATGCTATGGCTAAACACCAACGCAGTTTTATCCGCCGTATTTTTCGAGGCGTTTAAGGCAAGTTTTGCCGCATCGTAGGAAAACTTTATTTCGGATGCATTATGTGCCACACAGCCTATTCCCGACGCATTTTTTGTGCCAAACTGTAATAAAAGTTGTTCTTTAATCTCGTGGATCAATTTCAGTGCATAAGAGGTATCCTCTGTATGCAGCAGTAAAATAATTTCGTTTCCCAGCATGGTTAAGATGTGTTGCGGGTTGTCTTTGTATATGTATCGTTCAATAAAATATTGCACCCGCATATCAAAGGGTTCATGCATCCCTTGTAATGAAATCAAACATACGCTGTAGGGAACATTAATGTCTATACCAAGAGACAATCCCCGCATTTCAAACGAAGGATCTTTTTGGGAAGCATCTTTAAAAATCCAACTGTATATAAAATTATTAATGAGGTGCCGTTTGTCTTCCTTGTCTCTTTCCTTTTTGCTATATAAGATCTGTTGCTCGATAAAAGCCTGAATCAGTTTACCATATAACTTTACCTTTTCAGGCTCACCGGTAATCCCTACAGAGCCGACAGTTTTGTCCTTATATTTGATGGGCAGATTAATACCCTCTTTAAAACTGTAATCGTCAATGTTTTCAATGATCAAAAATTCCTCTTCTTTTTCTATCATAGCACGGACTTGTTCATTGAAAATTCCCACTCTGCTTTTTTGTGTTGCCGCAATAATGACCCCTTCACGATTACAAATAACCACATCATGATAAATAAGATCGCTGGTTTTTTTAACAATAGACTCCAAAATTTTTATGGAAGACAGGCTCTCTATGGTATCTACTGCACGCTTCATCATCATCATCCTCGTTATTTTCTATATTTTTATTTTACAATAGGCACCAAAGGCTGTCAAGAAAATGTTTTGTATAACACAATATTATGTCCTGATATGTTGCATGGGACATTGAAATATTGATTTAATTCCTATACAATGAAGGTGAAATTGGATAGGAGAGACTTAAAAAGGGCATGACCACTATGCTTGAGACAAGTTTTAAGGGCGATCCGTCATTTCAATGATGCACCTTATCTGCCCATAATAAGGCCTGCATCATGAATCACGATGTGGGCAGAAAGGGTACGGTTTTATATGAAAATTGAAATGCTAAAAAAAATGACAGTAATTGGTGCAGGCGATATGGGACACGGCATTGCGCAGGTTGGTCTCATGAACGGATATCAGGTTAATCTTTGTGATATCAGTCAGGAAGCTGTTGACAGAGGCATAGCAAGAATCTACGAAAGCCTGGATAAGTTAACAGAGAAAGGTAAGTTTGACAAAGCTGCCGCCGATAAAATTAAAAACGGTCAACTCAAAGGCTTTGTTTCCCTTGCCGAAGCCGTAAAGGGTGCCGATTTCATTATGGAAGTTGTGCCCGAGCGTATGGACATAAAATTGTCTACCCTTGCCGCTATTGATGCAGCCAAAGAGGATTACGCTGTGATCGGCACAAATACTTCTACCATGAGTATTACCAAACTTGCCGAAGCGGTGTCTTGTCCTGACAAACTTTTTGGTATGCACTATTTTAATCCTGTTGTACTGATGCGTCTTGTTGAGGTTATCAAAGGGGACAAAACTTCCGAGGAAACCTTACAATTTGCTTGTGATTATGTCAATAAGATCGACAAGAAACTCATTGTTGCAAAAAAAGATACCCCTGGATTTGTGGCAAACCGCATTGCCGCTCCTGTAATTGTATATAACGGTTTAATGCTGGACAAAGAGAATTTAGACCCCGCAGACATTGACCTTTCCATGATGAAGACCGGTCAAAAAATGGGTCCCATGGAACTGGCCGATTACACAGGGGTTGATGTAATGTCTGCTTGTCTTGATTATTACCACGAACATATCGATCCCCAGTATGAGCCTTCCAATGCTGCAAAGACGCTGCTTCAGGAAAAGCATTACGGAAGAAAAAGCGGTCAAGGTTATTATACCTGGCCCGAAAAAGGCCGCCCTGTTTTGGACGAAGCCAAATATACCGGCAAATATGATGCCAACATTCCCTTCTTTATCCAAGCCAACGAGGCGTGCAAACTATACGAAGACGGCGTATGCAGCCTTGAAGAATGTGATTTGGCCATGGAATACGGCTATAACACCCAAGGACCTGTTGCATATATTCAGGATTTTGAACCCGAGTACATAGCAGAAAAACTGACCGAAGTAGCCGAAAAGTATGGATATTCCATCTTCCTTCCTACCGAAACCATTAAGAGCGGAAAATATAAAAAATAAAAATAAGGAGTATGAAAACTATGGATAATATTGTTATTGTTTCTGGTGCAAGAACAGCCGTTGGTAAATTCGACGGTTCTTTAAAAGAATATGAAGCCTCCGACCTTGGCGCATTTGCCATTAAGGCAGCCATCGAAAGAGCGGGCATTGATGCCGCAGATGTTGACGAAGTGGTAATGGGTTGTGTCGCATCGGCTGCCGAAAATGCATTTATGGCAAGACTTTGTAGTGTCAAAGCCGGCATCCCGGTTGAGGCAGGTGCACTTACCGTAAACAGACTTTGTTCCTCCGGTCTTCAGGCTATTGTAACCGGTGCTATGGAAATTCAGGCCGGATTTGCAAACATTGTTGCAGCCGGCGGTGGCGAAAGCATGAATAATATCCCCCATTATATCCGCAAAGCACGGTATGGTTACCGCATGGGCCATGCCGAACTGGAAGATGGTCTTATTACTGCTCTTTCCGACCCCTTTACAAGAAATCATATGGGTATCACTGCTGAAAATATTGCAGAGAGATATAATATCTCCCGGGAGGATCAGGACGCATACGCTTGCGAGAGCCAACGGAGAGCGGCGGCTGCACGTGATGCAGGAAAATTTAAGGACGAAATTGTACCTGTAGAATATCATATCAACAGAAAAGAAACAGCGATTTTTGATACCGATGAATATATTCGGGACAATTCAACCGTTGAATCTTTGGCAAAACTTAAACCGGCATTTAAAAAAGACGGTACCGTTACCGCAGGAAATGCCTCCGGTATCAACGATGCCGGCGCAGCGGTAATCCTCATGAAAGAATCAGAGGCGAAAAAGCGTGGCCTTACCCCCATCGTACGCTTAGTTGATTCTGCCGTTGCCGGCGTTGATCCCAACTACATGGGTACAGGTCCTATTCCCGCAGTTCAAAAACTGATGCAAAAGACCGGTCTTACAGTAGACGATATTGGCCTTTTTGAATTAAATGACGCATTTGCAGTACAGGCACTTTGCTGTATCCGTGAACTGGGTCTTGATATGGAAAAGGTTAACGTGAACGGTTCGGGCATAGCCATCGGCCATCCTATTGGCGCAACAGGTGCTATGATTACCATTAAACTTATGAATGAAATGAAACGCAGAAATGAACGCTACGGGGTTGCTACACTTTGTATTGGCGGCGGTCAGGGGCTTGCTGTTTTGTTTGAGTTATGTAACTAAATAAGTTGAGCCTCCCGTGGGATTCATGATCTTCTCTCCGGGAGGCTTTTCAAAATCTTAAATATAATAACGGTGATTATACTATGTTGGATTATGAAATAAAGAACTATCATAAACCTTTTAATAATCTTTATGATACCCTCAAGGCCTCGGCAGAAAAAAATCCCGAAAAAATAGCCGTAATCGATGACAAAGCCTATACCTATCGCCAACTTCTCAAGAAAGTTGATGCTATGGCGTTGGTTCTTTCCAAACAATATTCCATGAAAAAGAACGAGCAAATCGTCTTTTTTATGGTTAACAGCATCCATATGGTTGTATCCTTTTATGCGGCCATGAAACTAGGGTGTATCGCACTGATGCTCAACACCAAATTTAGTTCATACGAAATAGAAAACTATCTAAAGGAGATGGATGCAAAACTCATTATCAGTGATAGTGAGTGGCTGGATAAATTTGATAAAGTTCCTTCTGTAGAGACCTGCCGCGGTATCATTACAGAAAACATCCATATAGACCAACCTTGCTCCGGCGAAGAGATTCCTGTTATGGTAAACAAAGAGGACACGGCGGTCATTATGCACACCTCTGCAACCACCGGCAATCCCAAAGGAATCATGATAACCCATGGAAATATTCTTGAGGCCGCTTACGGATACGAGGAAACGCAGGGGCTTGACAGTTCTGTGGTTTCGGTGCTTTCGGTACCAATTTTTCACATATTAGGCCTTAGTTGTGTTACAACGATGATTCTTTATGTAGGCGGAACCCTTGTGCTAACACATAAATATAACACAGATAAGATTCTTAAATTGATCAAGGAATATAAAGCAACACATTTCCACTCCGTGCCCTCTATCTATTTAGATATATTACACAGCGATTTTGCAGGAAAAGACCTTTCCTCTTTAAAAACCCTGGTGTGCGGCGGCGCTCACATAAGCGACGAAGACATGACGGCGTTTTGCAAACTCGCTCCCAATGCCGTCTTTCATAAAGCCTACGGAATGACAGAAACGGCAGGTTCGGGGACGCTCTCCCATACACACTGCGGTCCTTTAAAAGCGGTGCCCAACGTATATATGACGGTTGTGGATGACAACCTTGAGGAGGTTCCCCCGGGGACTGTCGGAGAACTTGTGTTTTGCGGTCCTTGCTGTGCGCTTGGCAGATGGAAGATGGAAAGTTGTGTGGATCCTTACATACATAGCGGAGATATCGGCTATATGGACGAAGAGGGCGGCGTATATATCCTTGACAGAAAAAAGGACATTATCAACCGCGGGGGAGAAAAAATATTCCCAAAAGAAATCGAAGATGTCATTTTAATGTATCCCGGGATTGAAAAAACTGCGGTTTATGCCATAGGCGACGAGTATTACGGCGAGGTTCCCTGCAGTGCCATCATTTTAAAAGAAAATACCTCTTTAGATCTTGATGCCCTGAAACTATTCTTAAAAGAACGCCTTGCAAAATATAAAATGCCTGTAAAAATCATGGTTGTAAGCAGTTTCCCCACCACCCATAACGGAAAGGTAAAAAAGAGATTGCTTAGAGAATATACAGAAAAAGGAGAGTTTCCTATATGAACAACAAAAAATTTATGGATGCAAAAGAAGCCGTAAATATGATTGCGGATGGCTCCACCATTTGTACCATCGGCATGACGCTGATCTCAGCGTGTGAAACAATTTTAAAAGAAATTGAGAATCGTTATTTAGAGACAGGCCATCCTTGCGACCTTACATATTTTCATACCTGCGGCCAGTCTTCCATCAAACAACCGTACGGTCTTACCCATTTGGCTCATGAAGGTCTTTTGCGCCGTGTAATAGGCGGCCACTGGGGACAGTCATCGAAAATGATGGATCTTATTACCGATAACAAAGTTGAAGCCTTTAATCTGCCCCAAGGCCAGATGGCAAACATGTTTCACAGTATGGCCTTGCGTGAACCGGGAAAAATCAGTAAGGTAGGCCTTGGAACATATATTGACCCCCGTATTGAAGGCGGGAAAATGAACCAAAAAGCCAAAGAGAGCGGTTACAACGCTGTAGAACTTATTACCCTTGAAGGGGAAGAGTATTTAAAATATAATCCTGTCCCCATTGATACCTTGTTAATAAGAGGAACAACGGCAGATGAAAACGGAAATATTACCACCGACGAGGAAGCCATGATGCTGGAAGTATTCCCGGCCGTTATGGCAACCAAGAGATACGGCGGCAAGGTTATTTGCCAAGTGAAAAATCTTGCAAAAGCCGGTACCCTTGATCCCAAACGCGTAACCGTTCCCGGTGTATTTGTCGATGCCATTGTGGTTTGCCCCAATCCTGTCGAAGAACACAGACAGACCTTCTCCTGGTACTATGACCCGTCATACAGCGGTCAGGGCAAGGCTCCTGAATCAGCCTCGGCACCGGCGGAAAATGGAATCCGCAAATTTATTGCAAGACGTGCCATGACAGAACTTTCACTGGGACAGATTATCAATATAGGAACCGGAATTCCCAACGATGTAATAGGTCCTATCATCTCAGAAGAAGGCTTGAGCAACGATGTTCTGGTTACCGTTGAGTCGGGAATCTATGGCGGCGTTCCCGCACAGACAATCGACTTTGGTATTTCCATGAATGCACAGGCCTTAGTTCCCCACGACAGACAATTTGAATTTTATAACGGAACCGGTATCGACTGTACCTTTATGGGCGCCGGAGAAATGGATGAAGAAGGGAATGTAAACGCAACCAAGATGGGCAATATTGCTCCCGGTGCAGGTGGTTTTATTGATATTACCACTACGGCTAAAACCGTTATATTCTGTTCTACCTTCACAGGGGGCGGCCTTGAAACAGAGTTTGGCCCGGACGGAGTAAAAATAGCCCATGAAGGAAAATTCAAGAAACTTGTCAAGAAGGTAAAACAAATTTCCTATAACGGAAAAATTGCACATAAAAACGGCCAAAAAATGTTGTTTGTGACAGAACGTGCCGTTTTTGAAATGACCGACAAGGGACCTATGCTGATTGAAATTGCAAAAGGCTTGGATCTGCAAAAAGACATTCTTGACCAAATGGAATTTACCCCGATTATTGCAGAAGATTTGAAAGAAATTCCTACCTTTATTTATAATGAAGGAAGTTATGGACTAAAAGATTTACTTGTTGAAAAGGAGAAATAATCATGGATAGAAAGAGAATTCACCATATAGGTATTGTTATGAATGACAGAAGCCGTGCGGAACAATTTATGGATATTTTCGGCTTCGAAATTGATAAAGAAGAATATGTGGATGCATACAATGCCGATTGTATCTTTACAAAACTTAAAGATAACGAAGTTGCCTTGGAATTCGTTATTCCCGACAAAGGCGTTTTGACCGAATACAACGGCGGCCGCGGCGGCATCCACCATATTGCTCTTGAAGTAGATGATGTTGAAGCCGTGAAGGAAGAGTATGAAGCCAAAGGCCTGCATATGCTTGAGGACGCTGCCGTGCAGGGCGCTTGCGGGATCATCGTTAACTTTTTAAGACCTAAATATGGCGCGGGAATACTGGTAGAGTTTATTCAGCGTACAGATGAAGCAACAGTTTAAAATCTCTTAAGCGTCTGATTGTATAAAGGGCTCAAATAATACGATTGGATCCCCAAGAGAATTCTGAGGTGGAGGAATCATGAAGAAAGTTGTTATTGCCATAGATTCGTTCAAAGGCAGCCTGGATACCTTTCAGGCAGGGAAAGCAATCACCGAAGGTATTTTGCAGGTATATGAAGATGCCATGATAACGGTCTCCCCCATTGCGGATGGCGGAGAGGGTACGGTTGACGCGATCATTTCTGCAACCAATGGCAAAAAAATCGAACTTACCGTTCATAATCCAATTGGAGAGAAGATACAGGCAAGTTACGGAATTATTCCTATCACAAAAACCGCTGTCATTGAAATGTCGGCAGCGGCAGGCATTACCCTCATCGATAAAAATGAGAGAAATCCATTAAATACCACAACCTATGGTGTGGGGGAAATGATCCTGGATGCAATTTCTAAAGGGTGCAGAAAGTTTGTAATAGGAATAGGCGGCAGTGCAACAAACGATGGCGGCGTGGGTATGCTGCAGGCACTTGGTTTTGAATTTCTTGATAAAAACGGAAATCAAGTCGCCTTTGGCGCAAAGGGCCTTAAAGATATCGTCAAGATCAAGGCCGACCGTGCATTAAAGGAACTCAAAGAATGTTCTTTCTGTGTTGCCTGTGATGTAAAGAACGTCCTGTGTGGAGAAAATGGCTGCAGTGCAATTTATGGTCCTCAAAAGGGAGCAACCCCTTCCATGATAGAGGATATGGATTTATGGCTTGGAAAGTATGCAAAACTTACAAAAAATATTTTGCCTGCATCCGATGCAAACACCCCCGGAACAGGGGCGGCAGGCGGATTAGGCTTTGCCTTTCTGTCATATCTGGATGCAACCCTTGCATCAGGGATTGATCTGGTGATGCAAGAAACCGGATTGGAAAAGCATCTCCTAGATGCCGATATCGTTGTTACCGGAGAAGGCCGTCTTGACGGGCAATCCTATATGGGCAAGGCACCCATTGGGGTTGCAAAACTGGCAAAAAAACACCATAAGATCGTGATTGCTTTTTCGGGGTGCGTTACGGATGATGCCGTGCTTTGTAATGATTATGGAATTGATGCATTTTTCCCGATTCTAAGAAAGCCGTGCACCTTTGAAGAGGCGATGCATATCGATCACGCTTATAAGAATTTAAAGGATACAACCTGCCAAGTGTTCCGATTAATAAAAACAACTATGAAATAGCAGATATCCTTTAAAACATTTTCTGCTTACGATTTAACCTTTAGCGTGGCTTTGGGTATACAAAAAACGGCAACGGAGTTTATTCCCCGTTGCCGTTTTTGTATACCGTTTTTATATACCTTTTTCTTCGTACCGTCTTTTTAAAGTTGCCACTTTGCACGCCCGTTTGTATACCTCTGCGATATATACCTCCAGGGGCATTTGCTGATAGCAAATTTTGTCATAGCGTCTGGCTTTATCTTCCAGTTTCAATTCGAAGGTCAACGGACCCTGGAACTGATACTTAATCAGCCGTTTTACAATACCGTCCCAGTCTGCTACACCGTCAAAGGGCAGAAGATGTAAATCATCCCGCCAAGTAACGGTTCCGTTATAATCTTTAATTCCCAGATTATCATTAATGTGGGTACAGATAATTTTATCTCCGCAGGTAGCCATCATATCTTTGCTGCGGTTATAGCACATCTCATGGCCGGTATCCCAACAAAAACCTACCGCATCGTTATCCCGGAAATGATCAATCAGGGCTTCTACATATTCGCCGCCCTCGGTATTCTCAAAGGCAACTTTGACGCCGCATTTCTCGGCTTCCCGAACCACCTTTTCAAAATTGGCCAGGCCTTCCGGCGTGGGAATGTTTTCTTCAAAAAAGCCGATAAAGGCATGAGAAACCATAATGGGAACCTGATTATCTGCGCAAGCATGCACACAATCCGTCAGCACCCGAATGGTATCTGCGGCTGCATCGCCCCTTTGCCACATTTTGTCTACCGTGTTATAAGGCGCGTGCACTGATTGATACATCATGCCGGTTTCGTCCGCTACTTTGCGATACTTGGCAATATCCTCAGGACAAACGTATTCTGTAAAAAATCCTTCAAAGCCGACATTTTGGAACAACACAATCTGCTCTTCTGTAGGAATTCCAAAATCCGATCGAGTCCCCAAACACAATTTTGTCTTCCACATAACTTTAGCCTCCTATCATATCTCTTAGTTTTACCAGAGAATCCTTACACCGCTGTAAAAACTCCATCTTAGAATACCGATCCCCATAAGGACCGCCAAACTTTTCGTATCTCTCGTCATGAGGGCCTTTGTAATAAATCTCCAAGGTGAGATTTCCCTTATAATCCAAAGATCTCAACTTCTCACAAACTTTTTCAAAGTCGATTTTCCCGTCGAAGGGGATTAAATGCTGGTCTTTCGTGCCATCATTGTCATGGAAGTGGGTACAAACCAAACGATGGCCTACCTCGCCAAGGACATCCACATCCGGACAGCAGAAAAAGTTATGTCCGGTGTCATAGCAAAAACCAACGTGTTCGTCCTGGAAATAGTCCAGGGTATTAAACAAAAATTCACTGGCTCCCACATTTTCAAAGGCGATGCGGACACCTTTTTTGTAGGCATAATCCACCACGGTCCGCAACCGCTTTGCACCGCGGTCAAAAGATACCGGCTGTCTATAATCCGCCGCTACATGGACAATCAAGGTAGGGATATGAAAAGCCGCACAGTGGTCAACACAAACCAGCAGCGTTTTGATATATTCATCCCCCTCAGGGCCTTCCAGCCAAATCGTAGTATCCCCCGGAATGCTGCAATGTGCGGTTTCATATAACAGATGATTCTCATCCGCCAACCGTCTGCACTCGGCAATCTTCTTATAATCAGTACAAAAATCTTCACGACTGAAGAATCCGTCAAATCCCAATTTTGAAATCATAGGAAGTAGTTCATCATATTCAATACCGGTATATACATCAATACATAATTTCATGGTATTCCCCACGCTCCTTTATTTGATGAAAACAAATATCCAAAGTCATTATAGACCATCTTACAAATTCCGTCAAGCATTTTCCGGCAAACAACCTTCATCTCCCGATAATCTGGACGCCAAAGCAAGGGCATCTTCAATATGGGCACAGAATCTGTCTTCTCCTACGCTATGATAAAATCCATTCTTTTTCATCACTTCCATAGGCTGCGGATTTACATGGGAGAAAACCAACTCCACCTTTCTTCTTGCACACTTTTTCCGAAGGACCTCCAGAGAATTCATCGCCGTGGCATCAAGGGCCGGTACCGCCCGCATCCTCAACACCAAGCACCTTGTAAATTCTTTTAACTTGATATCTAAAATTTTATCCGCCGCCCCAAAGAACAACGGCCCGCTGATCTCGTAAACCCGAATATGCTTTGGAATCACCTTTAATTCAATATCGTCGTCTTCGGTGTCGATGTATTTCCAGCCGGTAACCTCTGTTTCCTCGCTCATCCGTTTCATAAACAACATGGCCGCCAGAATCATTCCTACCTCAATGGCCACGACCAAATCAAAAAGAACGGTAAGAATCAAGGTAACCATCATGACTAAAATATCACTTTTGGGTGCCGTCTTAACAATAGAGACCACCTTCCGCCACTCACTCATATTATAAGCAACCATAAACAAGATAGCCGCAATGGCCGGCATGGGGATGAGGGCCGCATAAGGCATCAGGAACAGCAACACCAATAACAAAACCAAGGCATGAACCATCCCCGCAATGGGTGTCCGCCCCCCGTTATTGGCATTGGCCGCCGTTCTGGCAATGGCTCCGGTAGAAGGTATTCCCCCAAAGAATACCGATGCGATATTGCCAGCCCCTTGCGCCACCAACTCCGCATTGGGATTGTGCTTGGAATTCACCATACTATCTGCCACAACGCAGGAGAGCAACGATTCAATGGCCGCCAAAATGGCAATGGTCACAGCATCGGGAAAGACCGCCGTCATTTTGGAAAAACTAAAGTCCATGCCGGCAAAATCCACCGCCGGCAATCCGGCCGGAATCGTATATAATTCACCAATGGTATAGACGCCTTCTTCCATACCCGGAATGAACTTTACCATCAAAATCCCCGCCAATACCGCAATGAGAGAGGGCGGGATTCGTTTTTCCATTTTGGGATAAAAAATCAAAATCAACAAACAGACGCCCCCCACCAGCAACGACTGCCATTGCAGGGTGGAAAGAGCCTGAAAATTGGCCATGAGTTTTTCTACGGTTTCTACCGGCTTGACACCGGCGGCATAAGTAAGCCCCAAGAAGTCCTTGATTTGACCAAGCAAAATGGTCACGGCAATGCCGGCCGTAAATCCGGTGGTAATGGTATAGGGAATGAACTTGATCAAACTTCCCAGTTTAAAGACACCCATCAAAATCAGGAGCAGCCCCGCCATGACGGTTGCCAAAAAAAGGCCGTCCATGCCATGGGTCGCTACAATCCCGGCTACAATGGTGGCAAACGCCGCCGTAGGGCCTGCAATCTGGATTCGGCTTCCCCCCAAAAGAGAAACCACAAATCCCGCTGCAATAGCAGTATATACGCCGCAAGCCGGCTCCACCCCCGATGCCAAAGCCAAGGCAATGGATAGGGGCAGTGCAATCATTGCCACAACAAGACCTGCAATGATATCCCGAGAGAACTGCGCTTTGGAATACTCTTTCAATACCGACCATAATTTAGGTTTCAAATAAAATTTCTGCATAAAACAATCCCCCGCAATTTTATTAGTTTCCTATCTCTCCGCCCATGGCAGAGGAGAATCCGTTGTTATTTTATAAATATCGCCATCAAAAGAGGCAATGTAACGATAGAAAAAATCGCCGACACCAATGCAAAACTAGCGCCTGTTCTACAATCACGGCCCACCAGTTTAGGATAAATAATGGGATTGAGTCCGCAAGGCATGGCATAGGTCAGAAGGCATATCATAATTATGTTTTGGTCCGTGTGAAGCATGGTTAAAATGCCGCAAAGCAAGGCGGGAATCCCCACCAACCGAAGGGCGGTAACCAAATAGGTCTTTTTGCGGAACAAGATCTCCTTGAGGGGAAACTCCGCAATGACCAATCCGGTCAACAGCATACTCACAGGTGCCATACAACCGGCCGCCTTGGAAACCGCCTCGATACAGAAATTGGGAAGTTGTATAGAAGCCAGACCGCATCCTGCCCCTAACAAGATCGCAATGATCCCCGGCGTAATACTTGCCCGCAGAGAAACCCTCTCTGCCCCGCTTAACACACGGTATCCCTCTGTGTTGATATAAATAGTCATTGCAAAGGTAAAAATCATCATCTGCAACAACATGGCATCTCCGCCTACCGCCGCCATTAAGGCATATCCCGCATATCCAAAATTGGGGGAGATAAAGGTGTAGGCATACACACCCTGTTCATAAGAATCTTTGGAAAACAATTTGCCTAGCAATTTTCCGCCAAGAACGGTCAAAAGCAAAATAACAATGGAGTAGAAAATGACCTCCGTCTGCTCATACAGGTTCTCCATGGTAAGGCGCTGGGAAAACGTTTGAAAATTCATGGCGGGAACGAAAACATAAAACAGCATTTTCGACAATATCGTCGCCCCATTTTCGGGAATAACATCAGCCTTTTTTAGCAGATATCCGACAATGATAAAAACAAGTAGAATTGCCACCTGTTCCGCTATAATCATATGCTTCTCTCCTCCTTGCATTGCCCACAGATCAAACTTTTATCAATATAGCATAATCCGTCATCATTTTCAAGGCAAAAAGCAACCAATCTTAAAAAGAAATTTGGGCGTTCCTTTATGACATTTTAAAAACCGCCTGCACAAATACCAAAAGGACTCCTAAAGACAATAAATATCCACCCGCTATGCGGGTGGATATTTCATTTTCGGGCATAGCCCTCATACTACCTACTATCCATAAATGAGTAAAATAAAACGATTTTTATGCAACCGATACTCTTTATTATAGTATGAAAGAGCAGAAACAGTTGTGCGATGTCTTCTGCCACTTCTGTTTTCTATATCAATATGTCCTTTGGGGTTAGTCTTAACCAGATACATAACCTGTGATTTAATAAGAGAAAACGTACTCGTACCACTTCTAACTATTTGCTTGATATAATTGTTTCCTTTTTATCCTTAACAAGATATCTTTGCAACTTAATTATTCTAGCAGCAAATTCTATTGATTTATCAATTAAAATATTTTCTTTCATTATTCATTAAAAATCCTGTCGCATTTAATAAATGATGAATATTGAATAATGAAAAACAAAAAATCCCATCTTT
>JAZRPL010000031.1:0-17110 GCA_045649245.1 Ructibacterium sp. | reverse complement strand
AGACGGTGTGGGACGTGTGGAAAACATGGCTGTCTTTGTTCCTTATACCATCGTGGGAGAGCGGGTGCGGATTTTGATTGTGAAGGTGTTAAAACATTACGCCTTCGGTAAACTTTTAGAGGTTATAAAGCCCTCGATTCATAGAATCAAGGCAGAGTGTCCGCAGTTTTATCAATGCGGCGGTTGCCAACTTTGGCATATGGACATGGAAGCCGAACTTGCTTATAAACGGCAAAAGGTAGAAGACTGTTTGCGTCGGCTAGGCGGTATTTCGGTCATTCCGGAACCCACAGAAGATGCCGGACACCCGGAACGATACCGGAACAAAGCACAGTATCCGGTGGCCAAAGAGGGAATCGGTTTCTATCGCCGGAATAGTCATCGAATCATTCCTGTTTTGGATTGCAAGTTGCAAGGAGAGCGGGATGCCATGGTGCTTTCTGCGGTTTGGGAATGGATGAGGGAGTCAGGAGCATTACCTTACGATGAGACAACCCATCAAGGTTTGGTAAGGCATATTTATATCCGGGAAGGAAAAGAGGAGATGCTTTTTGTGCTGGTCACTCGAACGGAAGAGTTGCCGGACAGGGAGCGGTTGGTGGAAAAACTAAAAAAACTCGGGATTCCTTTTGCGGGCATTTTGCAAAATATCAACGGGGCCAGAACCAATGTGGTTTTGGGGAAAGAGAATCGTTTGCTTTGGGGACGAGAGTATTTGCTAGATAGTATAGGGGAAGTCCGGTTTAAAATATCCCCTATGTCATTTTATCAAGTAAATCGATTTGAAACCCAAAGGCTTTATGAACTTGCGGGAGAATTTGCTGCGCTTTCCGGCAAGGAGACCCTTTGGGATCTTTATTGCGGGATAGGAACGATAGGCCTTTTTTTGGCAAAGGACGCCAAAAAGGTCATCGGGATTGAGGTGGTTCCTGATGCTGTAGAAAACGCACGTGAAAATGCGGCACTTAATGGGATTTCTAATGTTCAGTATCTTTGTGGCAAGGCGGAGGTATTGGTTCCAGATTTGGTACAAAAAGGGGAGCGGGCCGATGTAGTAATTTTGGATCCGCCACGAAAGGGATGTGAAAAAGCACTTTTAGAGACGCTTGGAAAGATTCGGCCCCGGAAAATCGTTTATATTTCCTGTAAACCATCTACTTTGGCGCGAGATTTAAAAATTCTATCCGAGATGGGGTTTGAGGTCAAACGGGTAAAGCCGGTAAATATGTTTCCAAGAACTGCCCATGTGGAGGCCATTGCGTTGCTCCAATGCAGAAATACCAGGAGAGAAAAATGAGAGAGTCTATTGCTATCCGGTGTTTAAAAGAACCAAGAGACTAGGGTAACCATAATTTATCGTTGCTTTTTTTGTATGGAATAGGTATAATGAAACTATGGATATGAAAACAATGACAAATCATCAATTTTTGCCAATTTCTAAAGAAGATATGAAACATCGTGGGATCGATGTTTTGGACTTTGTTTATGTTATCGGGGACGCCTATGTAGACCATCCCAGTTTTGGTCCTGCCATTATTTCCAGAGTTCTTGAAGCTAGGGGATATACCGTGGGGATCATTGCCCAACCGGATTGGCATTCCTGTGAAGAATTTCGGCGACTTGGACAGCCCAAATTGGGTTTTTTAGTTTCGGCCGGAAATATTGATTCCATGGTAAATCATTATACAGTTGCCAAAAAACGAAGGAATACAGATTTGTATTCTCCCGGAGGAAAGGCCGGATTACGTCCGGATCGTGCCACCATTGTTTATTGCAATCGAATTCGGGAAGCATACGGAGGAAAGATGCCGATTATCATCGGCGGTATTGAGGCGAGTCTAAGACGGTTTGCTCATTATGATTATTGGAGTGACCGAGTGCGTCGGAGCATCCTTATAGATAGCGGGGCCGATCTTCTGGTTTTTGGAATGGGAGAACGGCAGATTGTTGAGGTTGCTGATTTATTACAGGCTGGTGTTCCGGTTAAAGAAATCAAAGGGGTTGCCGGGACGGTATATTTAGAAAAAGAGGAAGCCTTTTTGCCGGAAGATGGTGTGACAGTTGCGGGGTACGAGGAAGTCTGTGACAATAAAAGAGCCTACGCTGAGGCTACTTTGCAGCAGTATCAAGAACAAGATGCTGTGCGGGGAAGGTCGGTGGCGCAACTTGATCGGGACTTTTATGTAGTTCAAAATCCGCCGTCGATGCCTCTTTCTACCGAGGAACTGGACACAGTTTATGCCCTGCCTTATATGCGGACTTATCATCCGTGTTATGAGGAACAGGGAGGTGTACCTGCCATCTTAGAGGTGGAGTTTTCCTTGGCGTCCTGCAGGGGATGTTTTGGAGCCTGTAACTTCTGTGCATTGACCTTTCATCAGGGGAGAACGGTAACAGCGCGAAGTCAGGAATCGCTTCTTGCAGAAGCAGAAATATTGACGCACCAAAAGGGATTTAAAGGCTATATTCATGACGTGGGCGGCCCGACAGCCAACTTTCGCCAGCCCTCTTGCAAAAAGCAGAAAAAGCATGGCGTCTGTAAGGACAAGCAGTGCTTATTTCCGAATCCCTGCAAAAATTTAGAGGTCACCCATGAGGAATACATGGAACTTCTCCAAAAACTTCGAAAAATCAAAGGGGTCAAACGCGTTTTTATACGTTCCGGCATTCGTTATGATTATTTGATTTATGATAAAGATGATCGGTTTTTTCAGGAATTATGCAGACATCATATCAGCGGACAGTTAAAGGTCGCGCCGGAGCATATTTCTGATCATGTGCTAAAGTATATGGGAAAGCCGAGCAAAGAGGTTTATGAGCAGTTTTCTCAAAAATACTATGAAATCAATCAAAAACTTGGGAAAAAGCAGTTTTTAGTTCCCTATTTAATGTCTTCCCATCCGGGGAGCAGGCTCAAAGACGCCATTGCTTTGGCAGAATATTTGCGGGATCATCACTTAAATCCGGAACAGGTACAGGATTTTTATCCAACGCCGGGTAGTCTGTCCACCTGTATGTACTATACGGAGTTAGACCCCAGAACCATGCAACCGGTCTATGTGCCAAAATCCTGGGAAGAAAAGCAGATGCAGAGAGCCTTGCTACAGTATCGGCGTCCGGAAAATTACAAGTTGGTTTATAAGGCATTGCTCCAAGCCGGGCGCAAGGACTTGATCGGGCATGGAGAGAAATGTTTTATTTCAGAGAAAAGAAAGGGAGAAAGAAGCAATGGCAAAACAGTTGAGCGGGAAATTGGTTTCCGCAAAGGTAAAAGAACAGTTAAAGATGGAAGTGGAAACCCTAACCAACGCCGGAACCAGACCGGGTCTGGCCGTCGTTATCGTGGGAGATGATTCTGCGTCGAAAGTCTATGTAGCCAATAAAGAAAAAGCGTGTGCGGAACTGAATATGTATTCTGAAAAGCATGCTCTTCCGGCCGAAACCACGGAAGAGGAATTAATTGCTTTGATTGACCGGCTCAATAATGATCCTAATATTCATGGAATTTTAGTGCAACTTCCGTTGCCAAAGCATCTGGATGATAAAACCATCATCAATCATATTCGTCCGGAAAAAGACGTGGATGCTTTTCATCCGGTTAATGTAGGAAAAATTATGATTGGGGATTTTGATTTTGTGCCCTGTACACCGGCGGGAATTATGGAATTGATTCATGAGAGTGGCGTTTCGGTAGAAGGAAAAGAATGTGTAGTAATTGGGAGAAGCAATATTGTAGGAAAGCCTATGTCGATGCTTTTGCTTCATGAAAACGGGACAGTTACTATCTGTCATTCCAGAACCAAAAACCTAAGCGAGGTGACGCGTCGGGCGGATATTTTGGTTGCAGCGGTCGGGATTCCCAAATTCGTAAAGGCAGATATGGTAAAGCCGGGTGCCGTCGTGATTGATGTTGGCATGGACCGGGATGAGAACGGAAAACTATGCGGGGATGTGGACTTTGCAGAAGTAGAGCCTATTGCCGGGGCTATTACCCCTGTCCCGGGCGGCGTTGGACCTATGACCATTGCTATGTTGATGAAAAACACATTGACTGCAGCAAAGCGGGCCCATGAAAAAAAATAATGGCATTCGTAATAAGGGCAGATACCATAGGTATCTGCCCTGTGTTTATTTATGGTATTTTCCGCCTTGGTTGATTTGAAATGTGCGATAAATTTGTTCCAAAAGAATGACTCGCATTAACTGGTGCGGAAAGGTCATGGGGGAAAAACTAAGTTTTAAATCGGCACGATTTTTGACTTTTTGACTAAGACCTAAAGAACCGCCGATTACAAAAACCAAATGACTGGTGCCTGTAATGGCCGCCTGGTCGATAAAAGAAGCCAGAGATTCTGAGGAAAGAGTTTTTCCTTCAATGCATAAAGCGACCACAAGGGCGGAGTCCGGCAACTTTTCAAGAATTCGTTCTCCCTCTTTTTGAAGAATCAGTTCTTTTTCCCGATCAGAGGGGGAGTCGGGGGTGGGTTCGTCTTTGACTTCGCAAAGGGTTAGTTTGCAATATCGTTGCAACCGCTTGCTGTATTCTAAAATGGCATCGGTAAAATAAGTTTCTTTTATTTTTCCGACGCAAAGAATGGTAATGTTTCGCATGGGAGTCCTCCTTCCCTAAAACAAAAAGAAACCGCCGCCAAGGAATCCTAAACTCCGGAGCAGTCTCTTGTTTGCTAAAAATTGATGACTATAGAGCGAAATAATATCCGACGCCGCGCTTGGTCATGATATGCCGTGGTTGCGAAGGATCTTCTTCGATTTTTTCGCGAACACGGCGGACAGTAACATCTACAGTCCGGACATCGCCGTAATACTCATAATCCCAAACATATTCCAAAAGTGCTTTTCGAGAATAAATCTTATTGGGTTGGGCTGATAAAAATTTGATTAACTCAAATTCCCGTACCGTCAAGTCGATAAGTTCTCCATTTTTATAGAGTTCGTACCGATTGCAGTCCAAGGTGAAGCAACCAACATCAACAATATCGGTATTTGCTGCAGGTTGAGCAATTTCCTGTTCCAGACGCCGCATATTTGCCTTAATGCGAGCCATCAATTCCCGGACACTAAATGGCTTGGTAATGTAATCATCCGCCCCCAGTTCCAATCCAAGAACCTTGTCCACTTCTTCTTCGCGGGCGGTGATCATCAAAATGGGAACGGAAGAGGTTTCGCGGATTTTTTTGCACACCGAAAAACCGTCCAATTTAGGTAGCATAACATCCAATAAAATCAGGTCCGGTTCAATGGCAGAGGCCTTTAAAACAGCCTCTTCGCCGTCATAGGCTTCGTAGACCGTATAACCCTCATTTTGCAAATTTAATTTCAGAATATCTACGATGCTTTTTTCATCATCAACCACAAGAATCTTTTTGCTCATGTTTCCACCTCCGGAATATTCTCCAATGCATATCAATTAGTATGTCACATAGTTTAGCGGGTCTTGGTATATACCGTCTAATTTTACTTCAAAATGAAGATGAGGACCGGTGCTGTTTCCGGTGCTTCCCATGTAGGCAATCAATTGGCCTTGTGCCACCCGATCTCCGGGTTTGACCAGAAGTTCATTGCAGTGACCATAGGCAGTTTGAAAACCGTTTTCGTGATCAATGATGATATAATTTCCATATCCATCAACCCAACCGGAAAAGAGAACCGATCCGCCATCAGATGCAACAATATTCGTGCCTTGATTGCCACCGATATCAATTCCTGTATGATTTCGCTCCCAACGCATACCAAAACCTGAGGTTAAGACGCCAACGGCCGGTTCGGTAAAGGAACCACGAGCAAGCGTCGCCGCTGTGGATGAAACGGGAGAGGTGCTATCATTCGACGGGTAAGGATTGTTGGTGCCTTGAGAAGAGGACGCCGTTGATCTTGAAAAAACGGAGGGAGAGTTGGCCTGTGAAATATCATTTGCTAAAGAAAAGGAAAGCCAAACAGCAATGCCTATCAACACCACGCCTTTTGCTACGTTTGTTGTGCACATTTTCCATTTTTTTTCGTTTCTGTAATAAAGCAAGATTTCATCTCCCACTTGAAAAATTTAACGTGCAAAAAAAGAAACATGTTAAATTTATATTACAGATAACTCAATTTTAAACCAGAGTGAGAAAAAAATCAAGGGTTTTTCCTAATTTTTTTTAAGAGTTGGATATTTGCATGGAAATTTGTCAAAATTGTGGGCAATTGATGATTATAAATCATTTAGATTTAAAAAATTATTCAGCCATCTTTTTCCTAGTGCCATAGAATAAGTTTGCTTTAAAGAGTTGCTGCAAGATAGGTGCTGCCTTACATATTTTGTGCCTAAAAAGATGTAAGGGATGAAAAGTCCATCTGGAAAAAGTTCCATAAATTTTGAAAAACTACTTGAAAAGTTGCGAAAGATATGTTACAATAAAAACAATTGAGCGTATGAAAGAGGAATGTTGCGCTTTTAAATAGGCGTAGGATAATAAGGAGGAAGATTCAAAAGATGATTTTAGCATTAACCATTATTCATGTAGTAATTTCCCTGGCCCTGATTCTTGTCGTGCTGATGCAGCATGGAAAGCAGCAGGGATTATCGGGCGCCATTGCAGGCGGTGCGGAAACTTTCTTTGGGAAGAATAAAGGAAGAACCATTGATGCGATTTTGAAGAAATTTACCGCAGTGATTGCGATTTTATTTGTTATTTCGTCCCTTGCATTAGCAGCAATTTCCATTAATACTTACAATAAAGAAAATGCAGATGCGGCTGCTGAGATTACGGCGAATGGTGAGACGGCGGCAGATACCGCTGCATTGAGTTTGGATGAGAACGGAAATTTGGTGGATGATTCCGGTAACGTAGTAGCTACGGCTGAAGAGATTGCTGAGCAGCAGGCTGCTGCAGAGGAAAATGCGGCTTCTAACGAAGGTGGTACCGAAGAAGGTTCTGAGGTAGAAGCGCAACCGGCTGAATAGTTTTTGATAAAAGGGCGACAGAAGTTCGCCCTTTTTTTATGAAGTAATGCGGAGGGTCTTACGCATGAAAGGAGCGGTGTTATGAAAAATAGCAAACTTTATCTTGTGATCCCCTGTTATAACGAGGAGTCGGTATTGCCGGAAACCTTGCGGCAGTTGGTTATGCTCTTAGAGGAAATGATACATCGTGGCGATATTCATAGGGAAAGCCGGATTCTTTGTGTTGATGATGGTAGCCGAGATGGAACTTGGGCGATGATTTCGGGGTTTTCTCAAAATATTGTTTATGTGGAGGGACTCAAATTAGCCCGCAATGTCGGACATCAAAACGCTTTGCTTGCAGGGCTCATGGCGGTGAGGGATTACTGTGATTGTTGTATCTCTGTAGATGCAGATTTGCAAGATGATATCCAGGTGATTCCGGAGTTTATTCAAAAATATCACCAAGGTTACGACGTGGTTTATGGTGTAAGAAATCAGAGGAAGAGTGATACATGGTTTAAGCGAGTTACCGCAAAAGGGTTTTATCGGTTCTTGCGGATTTTGGGTGCAGATATTGTGGAAAATCATGCAGATTACCGGCTTCTCAGCAGTCGAGCATTGGAAGCTTTAGCAGAGTTTCCTGAGGTAAACTTGTTTCTGCGTGGCATGGTTCGTCTCGTTGGTTTCCCCAGTGATGTAGTGTACTACGAACGGAAAAAACGATTTGCAGGAGAAAGTAAATATCCGTTACGGAAGATGCTTTCCTTTGCTTTTGATGGGGTGACCTCGTTTAGCATCAAGCCGATTCGGTTGGTTTGGGGAATTGGGGTTTTTGCGTGTTTTTTGGCAATTGTTGCAGCGGCCTATACTTTGTTTGCCCGTTTTTTGGGTGTAAGTGTTAGCGGTTGGTCATCATTGATGATTTCGATTTGGTTTTTGGGTGGAGTACAGTTGATATCCGTGGGAATTATTGGAGAGTATATTGGTAAAATCTATAAAGAGGTAAAGCGACGGCCTCGTTATATCATAGAAGAAAATACCTTAAAAAAAGATTCTGACAGTAAACTGGACTGATTAAAGCGGTGAATAAAAAAGAATCCCTATGATTTTATGTATCATAGGGATTCTTTTAATGTTGTCTTTAAAAGTGGTAAAACCCAATATCACAATATTATTTTTGGGATATTTGCGCCATGGCCTCACAATAGACAGAATAACCACCCATTTGATTGATTAAATCAAGCAGAGCGTTGGCAGAAATTCGGGGTGGCAGGTTCAAGGCGTTTGCCAACTGTTTTCGCCGCAGGGCGCTGTCTGATTTGCCGGTTAGCCCGTCTGTGAAAAAATCAGTTTTGGTAACAGGTTGTATAGGCGTTGATGCGGCTACGGGAACGGTAATAGTTTTTAGGATTTCTTCCAACATCTCTTCGTTAATTCCCTCGACACCTAATAATCCATCTTTTCCCGGTTTTTCTTTTCTACGTTCTTTTCCCGGTATGGCGGGGATGTATGCGTTTTTGATAATGCAATCTTTTCCAAGGCAAGTTTTTAGATAATTTCGAATTCGAAACCCGGCACGATCGGAGTCGGTCAGGATGATTATGCCACGTGTTTTTGCAAAGTGCCGGATGCTGTTTAATAAGGCTTTAGAACGGTAGAGTGCAAAACCATGGGTACAAAGAACCGGTGCATCAGTAATTTGCTGCAAACGTTCTTTGTCGTATTTGCCTTCTACGATGATGGCTTCCTTAATATGAATCATTATAAATCCTCCGGCACAACCCAAATGGTGGGTTTTTCTTCATTATACATCGGGACTTTGGTATTGTCAATCTGCTCTCTTGCATATATTGAATCAAGAGAGAGGTGGACAGCAATGAGAAATCAGATATTGAAAAATGCCGTCATTTTGGGGTTTTCGGGTATCTGCGCTAAGGGTTTTGATTTTGCTTTTCGGGCGTATTATTCCAGAAGTCTTGGCGCAGAGGGGATGGGGCTTTTATCATTGGGGTTCGGAATCCATGGTGTAATGCTGACAATTTCTACGGCCGGATTAGGAGTGGCGGTTTCAAAAATTGTATCGGGATATTTGGTGAAGGAAGATTATGGGGCAATTTTAAGGAGTATGCGGATTGCTATCTACGGTGTGATGACACTGAGCCTATTGATTATTTTACTCACTTTTATCGGCGCAGAATGGATGGCAACAAATATTTTAGGGGAACCCAGAGTTGCCACAAGTCTTTGTTGTTTGGCACCGAGTATTTTGTTTATGGGGATTTCTTATTGCCTGAAAGGATACTATTATGCAAGGCGAAAAGTCAAGATTCCTGCATCTTCAGAGTTTTTAGAGCAAGCGGTCAAAGGTGTGACGATTACCTTGTTTCTTCAATGGTTGTTGCCAAAAGGGATTGGCTATGGGTGTACGGCGGTATTTCTGGGAATCAGCATTGGGGAGTTCTCCTCTTGTTTTTATCTATCGGCCTTTTTTGTAAGGGAAATTCGGAAACTTTGTGTGAAGACAAGACAGACCAATATTGCGAGAGAAATACTGCGTATTTCCCTCCCGGCTATGCTGACTTCCTTTACCGGATCTTTACTTAGAATGCAAGAAGAAGTCTGGATTATCAGTGCGCTAAAACGATTTGGTTTGAGTCATAGTGAAGCGGTAAGCAATCTTGGGATGCTGCATGGAATGGTAATGCCGATGCTGGTGTTTCCATTGACGCTCATGGGGTCGGTTACAACATTGTTGATTCCGGAAATTTCACGGGCGGATGCATTGGCAGATCGGGGGAGGCTAAGAAGAATGACAAAGAAAATATATTCCCTTGGGGTAGTTGCAGGACTTGGAGTGCTGTTTGTATTTCAGATATTTCCGGCACAGATTTCAGAGTTGGTTTATCATGAGCAAAATATTATTCCTATGGTTCGTGTGCTTTCTTTGCTCTGTCCGCTTATGTTCCTTGATTCCTTGTCTTGTGCTATTTTAAATGGAAAGGGAAATCAATTCGCCATGCTTTGCTATAGTCTTTCGGATTCCTTGCTTAGATTATTGGGGATTTCTGTTTTCGTATCCCGGTTTGGTATGACTGCTATGGAAGGCATTATCATTTTTAGCAATTTCTTTACATGCTATTTAACAATGAGAAAGGTCTTAAAAAGACAGAGTGCATCAAAAATCAAGGGTTGCCAAAAATGGAGAAAAATAAAACATAGTCTGTCCTAGCGAATCCCTGCATGATTTGTGCAGAATGACAGTTTTTATAAAAAACCTGCAAAAGATAAGAAATTTTCTTGCATTTTGATTGTTTTTATAATACAATAAAAGGTGTTTTTGATGAGAAAATATAGTTAAGTTAGAGGAGGATACAGTCAATGCAAAAGATGGAACAATTATACGAGGGAAAGGCAAAAAAAGTTTTTAAAACCGACGACCCGGAAGTTTTAATGGTAGACTATAAGGATGATGCCACGGCCTTTAACGGAGAAAAGCGGGGGACTATTGACGCAAAAGGAATTATCAATAATAAAGTGACCAATCATTTGATGAAAATGTTGGAAAAAGAAGGTGTTCCTACCCATTTTATTCAGGAAATTTCCGACCGTGAGACTTTGGTTAAGAAGGTAACGATTGTTCCTCTGGAAGTAATTATCCGTAATGTTGCGGCCGGCTCTTTTTCAAAGCGGTATGGGGTAGAGGAAGGTAAGGAACTTTGTGCACCTTCTTTGGAATTCAGTTATAAAGATGATGCCCTTGGAGATCCTCTGATTAATAGTTATCATGTTCTTGCTCTTGGAATTGCAACCCAAGAGGAATTGGATTTAATCTCAAAATATGCTTTTAAAGTGAATGAAATCCTTAAGGCTTATCTTTTGGAATTAGGCATTCGGCTGATTGATTTTAAACTGGAATTTGGTAAAACCTCTGATGGAACTATTGTTTTGGCTGACGAGATTTCTCCTGATACTTGTCGGTTCTGGGATGTAGAAACCAATGAAAAATTAGACAAGGATCGATTCCGCCGGGATCTTGGCAATGTCGAGGATGCTTACCAAGAAATCATGAAACGCTTGATGGGAATCTAATTTTTCTCTATAGTGGATTCAGCGGATATAGTTCGTTAAAATAACAGCGGAGGTGTTTTTGTGAAACAGTATGAGGTTTTCGGCGCTGATACCCTGCATGAAGAATGTGGAGTGTTTGGCGTTTATGACAACGGCGATGGGCTCGATGTGTCGAGGTTGACCTATTATGGTCTTTATGCGTTGCAACACCGGGGACAGGAAAGTTGCGGAATTGCGGTAAACAATCGAGATGAGGAAGATCGAATTCAAATTCTGCAGTACAAGGACATGGGACTGATTCAGGAAGTATTTAATGAGTTAGTGCTCAAGGAACTAACCGGGTATGCTGCAGTGGGCCATGTTCGGTATGCAACAGCCGGAGCTAGTCGTCGAGAAAATGCACAACCCTTGGTTTCCCGATATCAAAAAGGGGCCTTTGCACTTGCACATAATGGAAGTTTGGTAAATGTAGAGCAGATTCGCAAAGAGTTGGAGGAGCAAGGTGCAATTTTTCATACTACCAATGATAGTGAAATTATTGCGAATTTGATGGCAAAAGAAAGAATTCATACCAATTCTACCGCTGAGGCAATGATTAAAATTATGCAGAAAATCAGCGGTGCGTATTCTATGGTGATTATGACCCCGCATAGAATGGTTGCGGTAAGAGACCCACAAGGTTTCCATCCCCTTTGTATTGGTAAAATTAAAAATTCCTGGATTTTTGCTTCCGAGACATGTGCGTTAAATGCGGTGAATGCAGAGTATGTGCGCGATGTAGAACCGGGCGAAGTGGTGGTCGTCGATCAGGATGGATTGCATTCATACCGGGATATGTGTGGACAAAAGCAAGCCCTTTGTGTATTTGAATATATTTACTTCGCCAGACCAGACAGTGTTATCGAAGGGGAGAGCGTTCATCGGGCCCGGCTAAATGCAGGAAAGTTTTTAGCAGAGGAAAGTCCGGTAGAGGCAGATATTGTCATTGGTGTGCCGGATTCCGGTTTGGATGCGGCCCTTGGATATTCCTATGCTTCCGGTATTCCGTATGGCGTTGGATTTATTAAGAATCGCTATATTGGGCGAACTTTTATTCAACCTACGCAGGAGGAACGGGAAGCTGCACTACGAATTAAACTCAATGCCATGCGTGAGGTTGTTGAGGGAAAACGAGTGATTATGGTGGATGATTCCATTGTGCGAGGAACCACATGCCGCAGAATTGTAAATCTTTTGCGAGATGCTGGTGCCAAAGAGGTGCATGTTCGGATTTCTTCACCGCCGTTCTTAAACCCTTGTTATTTCGGAACCGACATTGACAATCGGGACAAGCTGATTGCCTGTCAGATGTCTTTGGAGGAGACCAGAGAGCAAATCGGTGCAGATTCTTTGGCATATCTTTCGATTCATGCAATGCAGAATTTGGCTCCTAACTGCAAAATGAATCTGTGTGATGCATGTTTTACGGGAAACTATCCTGTCTATGTGCCGGAAGAAAATGAGGAATCTAAGTAAAGACGTTTAACGAACCAGCCTTTGCATTATACTAGTAAAATAAGGCGAAAGATTTTAATTTAAGCTGGAGGAAAACTTATGAGCAGTAATATTAGACCTGAGTCAATGAAACGTATCAACACTCCGGAACTTGCACAAGCGTTTATCAACGAACAAATTGAAGAAGTGCGTGCGCAAGTTGGGGACCAGAAAGTCCTTCTTGCCCTTTCGGGCGGAGTTGACTCTTCTGTAGTGGCGGCTCTGCTTATTAAAGCCATTGGCAAACAACTTGTTTGCGTGCATGTAAATCATGGTCTACTTCGAAAAGGAGAACCGGAAGAGGTCGTGCGGGTATTCCGTGACGAAATGGATGCCAATCTTGTTTATGTGGATGCCGTTGAGCGGTTTTTAGACAAACTGGCCGGCATAGAGGAACCCGAAACCAAGAGAAAGATCATTGGTGCAGAATTTATCCGGGTCTTTGAGGAAGAGGCCAGAAAAGTAGAAGGAATTAAATTTCTTGCACAGGGTACAATTTATCCGGATATTCTAGAGAGCGATGGTGTAAAGGCGCACCATAATGTGGGTGGATTGCCGGAGGATCTGGATTTTGAACTTGTAGAACCGGTTAAATTATTGTATAAGGATGAAGTTCGTGAGGTAGGACGTGCTTTGGGTCTGCCGGATACCATGGTGGATCGACAGCCCTTCCCCGGACCCGGCCTTGGCGTGCGTTGTATCGGTGCCATTACCAGAGATCGTCTGGAAGCCGTGCGGGAATCCGATGCTATCTTGCGGGAAGAATTCGCAAAAGCCGGACTGCAAGGAAAGGTTTGGCAGTATTTTACGGTTGTTCCGGATTTTAGATCCACAGGTGTCCGGGATGGGAAGCGTTCTTTTGAATGGCCGGTAGTATTGCGTGCGGTCAATACCGTTGATGCAATGGCGGCGACCATTGAGGAACTGGATTGGAAACTTCTTTCTAAGATTACAGACCGCATTACCAGCGAAGTTCCGGGAGTAAACCGTGTTCTCTATGATTTGACACCCAAGCCCGGGGCCACCATAGAGTGGGAATAATACCGCAAACAAAAAGCCCTTATTTTAAGGGCTTTTTCGGTACTTGTAAAAGTGCATTGACAACACTTTGTGTTGTCAAGAGATGAATATTGATAAAGATATAACTTTGTAGAGGTGGAAAGATATGAGTTTTAAATTTTATAAATTTTGTCAAAATGGCGTTATTACCATTATTACATCTTTATACGCTTGCTTTATAGTAGGAAATTTTTTGCTTGATTTATCTTGGTTTGGCTCAATAATTTTATCTGTTATTGCTACAATAGTTTGTTTCTTACCAATAGTGTCAATATTTTATCCATTTATAATCAGCGCTTACTTGATATTAGCATGTGTGGGAGCATATTCTAGTTTTAATTTTTATCTCTGTTTGCTTTTGTTAGTCTTACATATAGTTCGAATGGTTTCAATGTTGCGCTTCGCAAGAAAAAATCCAACATTATCCCTTGAATATGATAAGGCAATACGATATGGTTATAAATTATAAAATGAGAGATTAAATATGAGTTTTTTAATTTGTTTAATAAAAAGAAAAAGCATTATTTTGTGGCGAATTTTTTAGACTCAATGCAAGGATTGAACTTTCTTGAAATGATGGAAGGCGAGGAAGGAAAAGGGTTTTTCTATAAAAAAGAAATTGTGGCAAGGAATGAACAAGAATATGAGTATTATGCTTCAAAGGTTGATGAAAAAACAAATGAACTTTATTTTATGATAGTTTATAAAGATGGTGAAGCAGAAACTTATTGTTGTGATAAGTATACTTTTGATAACGCCCATAATAAGATGTTAAATACCTGACAACACATTTTGACAACACTTTCGATATTGAATGGGTTGAATGGGTGGAAAATCCGTACTGAAACAGCACGAAAATGCGCCATTTAGACCTGAATTCACGGTCAAAACAAAAGTGACGTTAGAGTGGGAATAGAATTTGATTCTTTAAAATTGTAAAGCAAATTATTTGTGGCATTTCTAAAATAAAAGGATGATAATTGGTCTATTAAAAAATATCCACCCATATAGGGTGGATATTTTTTTGTAAGATATTATGCTTTTGTAATGGCAATGACGACTTTTTCGCCATTGATATTCCATTCTTTTGCTTCAGTGATATCGGTAGATTCCAACCGGTCTGCCAAAAGTTGAGCCTTGATTTCTTCCCCGTTTGCAGCAACAATGTCCGCAATTTTGTTACTTCCGGAAAATTCTACAAGGATGCGGTCGGTTACTTCAAAACCACTGTCTTTTCGCATAGTCTGTACCTTGCTGATGAATTCGCGGACATAGCCTTCTTCGATTAGGGAATCTGTCAGGTTGGTATCAAGAACTACGGTAAATCCTTGGTCACTATCCGAAACAAAGCCGTCCTTTTGCTGTGTTTCGATTAAGACATCCTCCTTATTGATTTCTACCAAGGTTCCCTCGACGGTCAAGGTTAGGGGTGTTCCGCCATTAAGGGTTTCCATAACCGTTGCGCCATCCATCTCAGCGATTGCATCAAAGATTGGACGCATCAACTTTCCGTATTTGGGTCCCATGGTTCGCATCTGCGGCTTAAAGAGATAGGAGATAAAACTGCTGGCATCGTTGGTAAAAGCAACTTCTTTGATGTTTAACTCCTCTAAAATAATATCGCTATATGCTTCGTTTACCGAATCAGAACTCTGGATAAACAACTTAGAAAGGGGTTGACGATTCTTGATGTTTGCTTCGTTCCGGCAAGCACGGCCCAATATAACAATTTTGCGGATGCTGTCCATATCCTTCTCGATTTCGGGGAAATCAAAGTCCGGATTTGCCTGCGGAAAATCACAGAGATGAACGCTTTCTGGTGCGGAAGGATCAACGGAAAGAACCAGATTTTGATAAATTTCTTCTGTCATAAAAGGAATGAATGGGGCACAAAGTTTTGCAAATTCCACCAAGGTAGTGTACAAGGTCATGTAGGCACTGATCTTGTCATCGCTTAACTCGCTACTCCAAAAGCGTGCCCGAGAACGCCGAACATACCAGTTGCTTAATTCGTCGGTAAATTCGTTGATAGCACGGGTTGCCTCGGTAATTTTATAGTCGTTTAAATTTTGATCCACAACATCAATAACGTGGTTTAATTTAGAAAGAATCCATTTATCCAAGACGGACAGTTTGGTAACGTCCAGTTGATACTGGGTTGGGTCGAACTGATCAATCTCGGCATAGAGAACGTAAAAGGCATAGGTATTCCAGAGGGTGCCCAGGAATTTTCTCTGGGATTCCGAAACGTTCTTTGCAGAAAAACGATTGGGAAGCCAGGGGGCGGAATTGGAATAGAAGTACCAACGAACCGCATCGCTGCCCTGTTCGTTTAAAATATCCATAGGCAGAATAACATTGCCTTTGTGCTTGCTCATTTTGATTCCCTTATCGTCTTGTACGTGTCCCAAAACAATTACATTTTTGTAGGGGGACTGGTCAAAAAGCAGGGTGGAAATTGCCATCAGAGTATAGAACCAACCACGGGTTTGGTCAACGGCTTCGCTGATGAAATTTGCAGGGAAGTTGCTTTCAAACAGTTCCTTGTTTTCGAAGGGGTAATGCCATTGGGCAAAGGGCATGGAACCGGAGTCGAACCAACAGTCGATGACCTCGGAAACCCGGGTCATTTCGCCGCCACATTCGGGACAACGCAACTTAACCTGATCTACATAAGGTTTATGAAGTTCGATGTTTTCCGGACAGTCGATACCCATTTCCTTCAATTCGGCAATGGAGCCAATGACATGACGATGTCCGCAGCCGCATTCCCAGATGGGAAGGGGGGTTCCCCAATACCGTGACCGAGATAAGCCCCAATCAATGATATTTTCCAAAAAGTTACCAAAACGACCGTGTTTGATATTGTCCGGTAACCAGTTAACGGTTTCGTTGTTCTTTAAGAGGTTGTCGCGAACAGCACTCATTTTTATAAACCAGGTGTCGCAGGCGTAATAGAGAAGAGGTGTATCGCAACGCCAGCAGAAGGGATAACTGTGCTCAAAGGGGATGACGGCAAAACATTGGTTCCGTTCCTTTAAATCCCGAATAACCAATTTGTCAGTGTCCTTGACAAAGAGTCCGCTCCATTCGCCAGTTTCCTTTACAAAATTTCCTTGGGTATTGACATGGCAAATAAAAGGAAGTCCTTGTTCCTTACAAACGCGGGAATCGTCCTCACCAAAGGCTGGTGCGATATGAACGATACCGGTACCATCCTCCATGGTAACATAGTTATCGGCAACAATGTAATGTGCTTTGCCGTCGGGTTGTATAAAGTTGTATAACGGTTCATATTCCAAACCACATAGGTCAGTGCCTTGGTAGGTTTCAAGTTCAGAAACCTCTTGCTCGCCAAATACTTTTTTAAGTAAAGCCTTTGCCAGAATATAGGTGCCGTCCTCTGCTTGTACCTTTACATAGGTTTCGCGGGGATTAACGCAAAGGGCAATATTGGATGGGAGCGTCCAAGGTGTGGTAGTCCAGGCCAGAATATAGTCGGTT
>JAZRPL010000030.1:0-3328 GCA_045649245.1 Ructibacterium sp. | reverse complement strand
AAACCTTGTGTTTTCAAGGGTTTTTCTTTGTTTTGCGAAAAAAGTCAGACCGCATCCCTACTTGCGTATTTTTTGAGAAGGGATGCGGTCTATAATTATGGCAAAAAGAATCACAATGAAATTGCAAACAAGAGAAACCTATGCGGAGGGGTTTTCTCGCTTTATCACAGCACGAACTGCCGCCGGAGTGGCGGACGTAACCATCCGCAATTACCACAGCAACCTCCACACCATAGCAAAATACTTTGATGTGGATACACCCCTTTGTGAACTGACACAGAAGCAGCTTGACGCGATGATAGTGGCGATGCGTCAGGAGGGGCTTGCTCACAACACCATCACAACCTATGCTCGTATTGTCAGGACTTTTCTGAACTGGTGCAACCGGGAAGGGCTGACCACGGTCAGAATGCCCAATATGAAGGACAAGGAAACCGTGAAGGAAACCTATACAGACAGCGAGCTTGCGCGGCTGCTGAAAAAGCCGGACAAGAACTGCGACTTCACCGTGTACCGGAATTGGGTGATAGTCAACTTCCTGATGAACAGCGG
This sequence comes from Ructibacterium sp., assembly GCA_045649245.1. GTDB lineage: Bacteria > Bacillota > Clostridia > Monoglobales > Monoglobaceae > Ructibacterium. Next base: position 2,776 of record JAZRPL010000030.1, on the reverse strand, counting down.
ATGCCGGGCGGCTACTGTCCGCAATATTCAAAACCGGGATGTTGATTTAGACACGCGACAAATCACTTTGCGGCATACAAAGAACGGCAAAATCCAAGTGATACCGCTGTGTAGCGTGATGGTCAACATTCTCCGGGACTATATGGCCATCCGTGGCGGTGATGTGGAAGACTACCTATTCTGTAATCAGTTTGGAGAAATGCTCACAGAGAACGCTCTGCGCCTTGCTGTGGCAAGGTACAATCAATCCTGTGGCGTAGAGAAGACTAGCACTCATCTTTACCGCCATACCTTTGCTCGGAAGTATTTGGTGGATTGTGGCGGGGATGCGTTTATGCTCCAAAAGCTGTTGGGTCATAGTACCCTGAAAATGACGAAACACTACTGCACGATTTACGATGCGGATATTGCAAAGAACTTTGACCGTTTTTCACCCCTTGCGCAGATGAATCAGCCAAAAGAGAAGATAAAGCGAAGATGATGGAACATCTTGGAGCATCTGCTACCAACTTCTCACATAAATCAAAATCAGGCAAGATGCAAAAACATCTTGCCTGATTTTTTATAATTTTTCTAATTCTTCCGGAGTTAGGAGATACAAAGGCTCTACATCGCTTTTGTATAAGTAAGTATAGTCTTTCAAAAAGTTCACGAAGCCCTCTACGGCGCATTGGGGGCTTAGAATCTTTGCAGCACAACCAAAATGAGATAGCCAAGCGTAAAAGTCAGTATGGCACTTTTCTTTGATTGTAACTGTGAAGTAGTACTTATCCTGCGGAACGATAATGGTATCATTTCCGAATACTTCCAAGACCGCTCTTGCACACTCGTTGCGGAATCGTATAGTAATTGCGTGTTCTTCTCCGAAAATCATTGGCCCCCATTTAGCTATATTGGAATTGTATCTTTCGATATTTTCTTTTTGTTCGTTTGTTTCTTTGGGGTCTATGTCCATCGAAAGAAGTTTGATGTCAGACATTCGTGCGACTTCGATATTTAGAAACCAATAATCATCACTACGATACCGCTCTAAAAAATACTCGCCGTTGTCCCAAAGTAAACGGCGGGGACTGACAATAAAGATGTCGCTGCTTTCGTCGGAAAGATAGTATTCTTTGTGCGTTGCGCGGTCTGCTATATAGCGGAAATACCGGAAACTGATTTTCTTTCTCTTGGCGATTGCGGTGTGTATTATATCTGCCTTGCGGACAACGCTATCTTCTGCTCTAAATATTCTGTTTTTTACCGCGGCTGGTCGGTTAAGTGATTCGCGGTCATAGACATTTGATAGCTGTTTAATCTTGTTTGTGATAGCCTGTGCTTCGTCTTGGGTGATAAAGGTGGCGGCTTGTACACAATCTACCAGCAACCGCAATTCATAAGATTCAAACTCCGGCTCGGTGATGTAGTAGCCCCATTTCTTTGGATTATATTCCACCGGAACACCAAAGTCGATTTGCAACCGAAGAATATCGTTGTAAATGGTTTTTGGGGAGGCATCGATTCCCTTTGTCATCAAGTAATCGCAGATAGCATTTGCGTTTTTAGGGTGTTCCTTGGTCGCGTGGTGATAGAGATAATCCCGGATATAAAGCAGCTTCACACCTTGTCCGGATGACCGTCCCTGTCCTTGTGCCATAACATCCCCTCCTTTTGGTTAGTATAGCATACCAAAAGAAAAGAGAAAAGGGCAGATTTCGGAAAGTTCTTGTATTTTACAAATTAGCGTGGTATGATAATTATGCCAAACAAGTTGAATAATGGAGCGAGTGTAGTTTCCCTTAGGAGTACTACGCCTATTTGTGCTACCTGTCCCTACGAATTTGCTAAAAACGCAAATCCCGGGGATGGGTAGATGGGGTTATTACCCCGTTCCATTTCAACTTGTTTGGCGACAATGGGAGTTTGCGTTTTTGAGTGCGCTGACGACCGTTGGCGCACTTTTTTGTTTCCCCCCAAAGTGTGCCAAACATCATATAGAAAGAGAGGTTGTAGTTATGGCAGATATGGGAACAAAGGAGGCTGCTGAATTATGGGGCGTTTCTCAAAAACGGGTACAGGAATTTTGCCGTAAAACGGTTGCCACAGATGAACGAATTACCCAGGATAAAAAGGGAAGTCCATATCACATCCCTAAGGATTATCCAAATCCGTTTGGCTAATCAAAAAGTTAAAGACGTAAATGAAGAATATCTATATTGGAGGAAATAAAATGAACAAAGTAATGTCCATAATTTTGGTTCTCGTGTTGTGCCTGTCCCTTTGTGCCTGTGAAGACAATAGCAAAAACAACAAATATGTTGGCGTTTATGAAACTGATTATAATACGAGTAATAACGCAGTTTTTTACACCGTGTCTATTGAATTGCGTCCTGATGGAACAGGTACATATACTGGAATTGCAACCAAGGTTGATGCGTCTCAGTGCGTAATCACATTAAAAGAGGGTAGCACTGTTCAAGAAGGAACGGTCACTTGGGAAGTTTCCGATGACTATATTATCATTCACTATTCCGTTACTACGAATCTGACAAAAAAGCAGTTCGGTAAATGGTCTACAACTACCAACGAGCCAAAGTCATATACAAACACATATGAATTAAAAGGAAGCAAGCTGATAAATGTAGAACACGATTGGGAGACATGGAATAAAACTAAATAATGAATATCTACCGGGGAACTAAGCTGTTCCCCGGTATCATTATATCAACTGTGCGTGATTTTGGATGGCCTGCTCAATGCGTTGGGGTTCGATGCCGATGTACCGCTGTGTGGT
>JAZRPL010000029.1:0-17823 GCA_045649245.1 Ructibacterium sp. | reverse complement strand
AACGCCGGCCTATGATTCTCCCCATCATTATGGAAGTATAAAAAAGTCCCATCAACAAACTGTCTCTATTGGCAGACAATACGAAACTTTAAGCAAAAACTGACTCCGCAATTTATACGAAGTCAGTTTTTTTACTTGCATTTTTACGAAAATGGCGGAGTGTCCCAAAGGACACTCCGCACAGCCGCAAATATTGTTTGTTACAAAAGGTTTTTCCGGAGTTCTTCGCCGGGTTTTGGGCTAAGATATGCCGGCGCAACATCAAAGATCGTCTTGCAGCCAAAGTGACCCTCTTGCTGCAGACGATACGCCGCCCTTGCATAAGCCACCAACACAGACGCCGTAAATTCGGGGTTAGAATCCAGTTTAATGCTATATTCAATCACATGGTTGTGCTCTTGGTTCTGACCGGTTCTTCCACTGCGGATTACCATACCGCCATGGGGAAGTCCGCTATGATCCCGCCGCATTTCTTCCAAAGAGATAAAATGTACCGTGGTATCATAATCCGAGAAATAATTGGGCATGGTTTTAATTTCGTTTTCGATACGGCTAAGATCCGCCCCTTCCTCAGCAACCACAAAACATTCTCTGGTGTGCTTCTGCCGTGCAGTCAAAGTCGGGTTCTCGCCTTTTCGGACCGCATCAACCGCCTCCTCTACTGGAATGGTGTATTGCCGGGCATCTAAGACGCCTTCTATACGCCGCACTGCATCGGAGTGTCCCTGACTGACGCCTTTTCCCCAAAAGGTATAATCACAACCATCCGGCAGGATCGCATCAGCATACATACGATTGATAGAAAACATTCCGGGGTCCCAGCCAATGGAGATGATTCCCACCTTCCCGCTTTCTTTAGCGGCAGCATCCACAGCCGCAAAATGCTCCGGAATTTTGGCATGGGTATCAAAACTGTCTACCACATTGAAAAATTTTGCATAGGCCGGTGTTTGTATCGGCAAATCTTTGGCACTGCCGCCACAGAGAATCATGACATCGATTTGATCCTTCATCTTCTCTGCCTGATCCAGGGAAAGAACCGGCACCCCCTTGGTTAAAATCTGTACCGATTCCGGCGCACGCCGTGTAAAAACAGCCACCAGTTCCATATCCGGATTCTGCTTTATGGCACATTCTACACCGCGTCCTAAATTCCCATATCCCAAAATTCCAATTCTCATCGATCTCGTCTCCTTTGCTTGGCACTAAAAATCCTAATCTCATTCAAAATTTCCTGGAAACAGTATACCATATCCCCAAAAAATCCGCAAGATTTTTTTGCAGTGTCGGCCCTCTGTTTCTGTGCCATCTCCCCGCTTTTTATATCCATTACACACCGGAATAAGCAGAAAATCCACCATCCACCGGGATAACAACCCCATTGATAAAACCGGATGCTTTTTTGGAAACCAAAAATAACAGAGTACCCAAAAGTTCTTCCGGACAGCCAAATCGACCCATGGGTGTACTGTCCAGAATTTTTCCGGCTCTGACTGTAGGCTTCCCCTCCCTATTAAATAACAGTCTTTCATTTTGTTTTGTGACAAAGAATCCCGGTGCAATTCCATTACACCGGATTCCGGTATGGGAAAAATACACCGCCAACCATTGTGTGAAATTAGAGACTGCCGCTTTAGCGCCGCTATAAGCAGGGATTTTGGTTAAAGGTGTATATGCGTTCATGCTGGAAATGTTAATAATGCTGGCATCCTCCTTCTCTAACATATCCCTTCCAAAGACTTGGGTAGGCAGTAATGTCCCCAAAAAATTCAAATCAAAGACAAACTCTACGCCGGATTGTTCCAAATCAAAGAAGGTCTTAACCTTTCCCAAATTCTCCGCCAAAAACCTTTCATCATCTGTGGTTGCCCTTGGGCTGTTTCCACCGGCACCATTGATTAAAATATCGCAGGGCCCAAAGTCTTCCAAGATCTGACTGTGCACTTCTTGCAGGTTTTCCTTATTGAGCACATCGCAAAGATATCCTCTGGCCTTATGACCGCTTTCACAAATCTCCTTGGCACAGGCAACCGATGCATCCTCCTTTAAATCCAAAAGCGCCACTTTGGCTCCGGCTTCGGCCAGGGTCTTTGCAAACAGAGAACAAAGAACACCTCCCGCTCCGGTTACCACTGCAACTTTTCCTTTTAAGTCAACCGGAAACGGCAACTTCATAGTCTCTCTCCTTTTCCTTGCTTCTCTAAGGTCTCCCAAATTCCGGCCAGATACATGGCCCCCAGTGCCCGATCATATAATCCATAACCTGGCTTTCCTTGCTCTCCCCAGATCATTCTCCCGTGGTCAGGCCTTAAATATCCGTCAAACCCCGTTTGGTGATAGGCCGTCAAAATTTCCACCATATCCAAAGAACCGCAAGGGCTATAATGGGCACTCTCTTCAAAAGAACCATCCTCTAAAATCTTGATATTCCGCACATGGGCAAAGTGAATCCTGCCCATGGCCCCGTACTTTTTCACCATCTTGACATAATCATTGCTTTTGCTGCATCCTAAACTCCCGCTGCACAAGGCAAATCCGTGATGCACATCATCATACAAACTTAAAAACCGATCTAAGTTTTCCTCACAGGTAAGAATCCGCGGAATCCCGAAAATTGGCCAGGGCGGGTCATCGGGGTGAATGGCCATCTTGACACCGCACTCCACCGCCACCGGCATGATTTCTTGGACAAATTCCCGCAGGCTATCCCAAAGTCCTTCTTCTCCCTGTTCCTGATAGGCAGCAATCAACCCGGCAACCTCCTTGGGGGAATAGGAGGCATCCCAACCAGGCAGACTCAGCCTGGTTGGGTCCATCTTTTCCACATCCTTTTGGTAATACACCAAGGCATGCGACCCGTCCGGCAATGGTTGCTGTAGCCGGGAACGGGTCCAGTCAAACACCGGCATAAAATTATAACAAATGCACCGTATCCCGGCCTTGGCCAACCGCCGGATATTCTCTTTATAATTTTCGATATATTGCCGATATGCCCCCCGTCGGAGTTTGATATCCTCGTGGACCGGAACACTCTCAATCACTTCCATAGTCAGTCCATTGGTCTCCACCGCTTTTTTGGTTTTTTCAATTTCTTCCCAAGGCCAGACTTCTCCTGCCGGCACAGAATATATCGCAGTTACCACACCGGTGATTGCCGGAATCTGCCGAATTTTCTCTAAGGTAACGGGGTCCTCCTTCCCGTACCATCGAAATATCATTTTCATCCTTTATTCATCCCTTTATTCCCCTTCTTTTACCAGAAGCAAAAGTTCTCCGTGGCCGATCTGCTTCTTTTCATAAGCCGGTGTGATCACTACTCCTTCTCCGGCATTGCAGATAATCACGGGCGTGGTAGTATGATACCCGCTTTCCTTGATCCCCTGCAAATCAAAGTCACCGATAAGATCGCCTTGTTTGATCCGTTCTCCCTTCTTCACATGAAGAGCATAGAACTTCCCGCCTAATTGAACGGTATCAATCCCCACATGAATCAAAATTTCCAGTCCCGTATCGCTTCGGATCCCGATGGCATGTTGGGTGTTAAAGACATTCTCCACCACACCGTCTGCCGGCGCATATAATTTCCCTTCGCTGGGTTCTATGGCAATCCCTTGCCCCAAAATCCCCTGAGAAAACACCTCATCCTTTACCTGTTCCAGCGGAACAACAGTCCCGCTCAAGGGAGCATAGAGGGAAATCTCCTGTCCTTCCTCCTGCTTTTCCCCATGAGAATGATCTGCCAGATAATCCTCCAGTTCTGACTTAACAACCGTGACCACCGGACCGTAAATGACCTGTACCCCATTTCCCTTATGCAAAACGCCGGCAGCACCGCTCTCTTTGAGCACGGCATCGTTTACCTTGCTTCCGTCATAAACCGTCACACGTAATCGGGTTGCGCAACAATCTAAATCACTGATATTCTCAGCACCGCCCAGGCCTTGTACTATCTGCGCCGACCGCCTGTGTTTCCCTGTGCCGACGCTTTTCTTGGTTTGTTTTCCTTTTCTCTCCTCCACATCAGCACGGGTATAGAGTTTGGTTTCTTCGTGGTCTTCTTCCCGACCCGGTGTCTTAAAGTTGAATTTTCGAATCAAAAATCTAAACAGAAAATAATAGACGATAAAATAACCAATTCCTACGAAGATGACATTAACCCAGTCGGTTTTTGCATTTCCCTGCAGGATTCCGAACAAGAACAAATCAATCAAGCCACCGGAAAACGTCATACCAACCCCGACCTGGAAAAGGTGCATCAGCATATAGGCAAGACCGGCCAAAACACAGTGAATAACATAAAGCAGGGGCGCTACAAACAAAAAGGTAAACTCCAAAGGCTCTGTGATTCCGGTCAGCATGGAGGTAAGCGCCGCCGACAAAAGCAAGCCTCCCACCGTTTTTCGTTTCTCCGGACGGGCGCAATGGTACATGGCCAGGGCCGCGCCCGGCAGACCAAAGATCATCAGCGGGAACTTTCCGGACATAAATCGTGTCGCCGATACTGCAAAATGTTCCACCGTGGGATCGGAAAGTTGTGCAAAGAAGATATTCTGGGCTCCCTCCCACATTCTTCCGGCTACCTCCATGGCACCGCCTACATTGGTCTGCCAGAAGGGAAGATAAAACACATGATGCAATCCGAAAGGAATTAGTGCCCGTTCTGTTAATCCGTAAACCCATGTCCCGAAATAGCCGGAATTTTGTACCACCCTGCCAATGTAGGTAATTCCAGTTTGAATGGGCGGCCACACAAAAAACATCAGGATTCCCACCAGCAGATACACTGCCGCCGAAATAATGGGCACAAACCGAGTCCCACCGAAGAAAGAAAGTACCTGCGGCAGTTGTATCTTATAAAATCGGTTATGCAATGCTGCTGTTCCCAATCCGACAATGATACCCCCGAACACACCAGTCTGCAACGAATGAATTCCAAGCACCGAGGTCATGGAGCCATTTTGCATATGTGCTGCAACCCCTTCTGCACCATAAACACTCAGGGCAATTGCACTAATAGCGGCATTCATCACCAAAAAGGCAATTGCACCTGCCAGCGCCGCCACTTCTTTCTCCCTTTTTGCCATTCCAATGGCAATCCCGATGGCAAAAATCAAGGGCAGATTGGCAAAAATAATATTCCCGCACTCGTTTAATACCTCCAAAACGGCATAGGCCGCCGTTCCCGGTCCCAGCACCCCCATCAAATGGTAGGCATTTAGCATGGTTTCATTGGTAAAAGCACCGCCGATTCCCAAAAATAAACCTGCCACAGGAAGGATCGCAATGGGCAGCATAAAAGATCGTCCTACCCGCTGTAATACTCCAAACACTTTGTCTTTCATAGATTTTTCAACCCCTCTCTGCCCATCTTCGGGCAATCTATTGCCTTATTTTTTAACAAAAGTATTTCCAAATCATCAAAACTTATCACTGCCGAGAAAAAATTTCTCCCAAAAACTCTAAAATACGAAATTTCATTTTAATATTAATTTTTTCGGTTTCGGTTATGATGGCATACTCCTCGGCACTTAACTCCTTCCGCAAAGCGGCAAGGGTATCCGCATCAGCCACCACAGTGCCCTCGGTTAGACAAAGAGGCGGATAAAGAACGCACCACCAGTTTTGTCCGGTGGCCGCACCGATTCGGACATTGACCGCCCGATATCTCCCCGCCGGAAGCCGAACACCTCCATAACTTTTGGTGGGGAACACCGTCTCCTCAACCGTTGCCGTGACCGGATAAAGGCACCCATGCCGTCGCAGTTCCCGCCGTGCTACTTCTGTAATTCGGGCTGTAGCCCCTATGGCACGTTGTTCCGCCGCCAAGACATCCGGTGCCCCCTGAAACAAAAAACCACACTCTTCCAAAACCCGATCCCGCACCGCCTGTTTTAACAACTGATCCATCTCCCCGTCACTGTTTGCAAGGATGTGTAACCGCAGCACTCCGCCGGATATTTCCCGCCGGGTTTGCACCGCCCAGCCTCCCAGCAACACGCCAACCATCAACAAACTCCCAACGGCTATCGCTATTTTTCTCCCGGCTGGCATCTTACTTCCAACTCTTCTGGGATTTACCTCTTTTATGTATCCTCCCAAATTTCTTCGCCCCTTTTTTTAAATTTCCTGTTTTTGTATGATTGTTTAAAGTTTTACCCTATTTTTGTGCTTTATACATCTTGCTTTTTTCTTTATTTTGCGGTAGAATATAAAATAGATTATTATATGCCGTCTTAGACGGAAGAATGGAGTTTTTTTCTATGAGTAAAATCAGCCTATGTGTTATTTTCGGCGGCGCCTCCAGCGAGCATGAGGTCTCTCTGCTATCGGCTGCCTCCGTTCTCCGCAATCTTGATCTGACAAAATACACAGTACACAAAATCGGCATCTCCAAAGACGGTGGTTGGTATTACTATACAGGTACCGCCGAAGGAATGAACCAACTAAGTGACCCGACTGCCTGGACCTTCGACCGTGCTTTGATTTCTCCCGACCGGGAGGAAAAGGCAATCCTTCGGTTTACCGATGATGGCGTGGAAAAATATCCTATCGATGTTGTATTCCCGGTATTACACGGAAAAAATGGCGAAGACGGCACCATCCAGGGGCTTTTGGAACTGGCAGGAATCCCCTATGTGGGTTCTAAGGTCATCGGCAGCGCTGTCTGCATGGACAAATGTATGGCCAAGACCATGTTTGCCCGTGCCGGTATCCCCCAGGCCGACTGGGTGGAACTCAAACGGGGCGAAACAAAAATCGAAGAAATTGAAGAGCGCCTGGGCTATCCCTGCTTTGTCAAACCGGCCAACGCCGGTTCCTCCATGGGCATTACCAAGGCCCATGACCGGAAGGAACTGGAAGAGGGAATCCGCCTTGCCTTTTTACATGACGAAAAACTTCTGGTAGAAGAAATGATGTACGGTACCGAAGTAGAATGCAGCGTCATCGGAAACTTACAGCCAAGCAGTGCTCCGGTGGTGGGCGAAATCGCCCCCGCCGCAGAATTTTATGACTATGACGCTAAATACAACAACGCCAATTCTATCCTTACCATCCCGGCCAAATTAAGTGCCGATTTAGTGGAAAAGGTCCGCACCTATGCAAAAGCCGCCTATATGGCCTGTGAATGCCGTGGACTTTCCCGGGTGGACTTCTTTGTCAACAAGGAGACAGATGACATTCATCTTAACGAAATCAACACCTTGCCCGGCTTTACCTCCATCAGCATGTATGCCAAACTTTGGGATGCCAGCGGGGTAGGTTACAGCGAATTGGTGGACCGCCTGATCGACTATGCCTTAGATCCGGAGAAAATTTAGGAGGGAAGGAAAATGGACAACAGACCCATTGGAATTTTCGATTCCGGTCTCGGCGGCCTAACCTGTGTTAAAAAAGTCTTAGAACTTCTGCCCGGCGAGGATATTATCTACTTCGGCGACACCGGGCGCGTCCCCTATGGCAGCCGCAGTGCCGAAACCATTGTCAAATACGTCAAACAAAACATCCGCTTTTTAAAAACATTCGACATCAAATTCATTATTATTGCCTGTGGCACTGCCAGCAGCGCCGCCCTTCCTTTAATTCAGGAAGAATGCGACATCCCTGTCATCGGCGTATTAGAACCCACCTGCCGTCGGGCGGTCAGCGTAACCCAAAACAGAAAGATCGGCGTTTTGGGAACCCTTGGCACCATCCGCAGCGAAAAGTATTTGCAAACCTTAAAAAGTCTGGATTCGGGTCTGGAAATTTACAGCAAGGCCTGTCCCATGTTTGTTCCCTTGGTGGAAAACGGCTATCTAAACCATCCTTCCACCCGCCTGATTGCAGAGGAATATCTCTTGCCGCTTCAACAGGCTGGCGTGGATACCTTGATTTTAGGTTGTACCCACTATCCTCTGCTTCGTCCGGTCATTGGGGAAATCATGGGGTCTGGTGTAAACCTTATCGACGCAGGTGCCGAAACCGCCATCTATGCCAAGAACTGGCTGGAGGAAAAGCATCTTCTCTGTGACCGAAGCCACGGCTCTGCCCAGTATTATGTCAGCGATGCTGTGGACGACTTCGCCTCTCTTGCCGGCATGTTCCTAAAACAACAGATAGATGGAAGTGTACACACCATCCAGATTGAAAACTATTAGGAGTCCCTTATGGAAAACAACGTATTAATTCGCATCAAAACCCTACAGGAATCCGACGGGGAGCAGTTAGACCCTATCGAACTGGAAACCCCGGGGAAATTTGGCATTATCAACCGGAAATATTATATTAAATACAAGGAAAGTGCACTCACCGGCTTTCCGGATACCACAACCACCCTGAAAATCTGGCCGGGAAATGTGATGGTAACCCGCAAAGGGCGATACAAGATGCAACTTCACTATCAAAGGGGAAAGCGGAATCTTTGTCTGTATCCTACGCCCTATGGGGAAATCGGAGCCTCTATCTATACTTCCGAAATTGCATATTCTTTTGATGAGTTAGCCGGCCAACTCCGGGTAGATTACACCCTGGATGCCGATAATGAAAACTTTATCCAAAACTCGTTGCGTGTGACAATACAACCGACAGAAGTGGAAAAGAAAGGACAATCGCTATGAACGTACAAGAAAAAATGAAAGAAAAAATTACCGCTGCTCTGCTTTCGGCCTATCAGGAGGCCCAAGCCTCCGGCGCACTTCCCCCAGCAGACCCAGCGCCGGATTTGGAGAGTCTGATCCGCTTGGAAGTGCCCAAGGACAAGCAGCATGGCGACTTTGCCTGCAACCTGGCAATGGTACTCGCCAAAGCACTCCATAGCGCTCCTCGTACCATTGCAGAAGCCTTGGCCGACCGCATCAGGCCAGATAACGACATTGCCAAGGTAGAAGTGGCCGGTGCAGGTTTTATCAACTTTTATCTAACCGCCAACTGGCTTTATGAAACCTTGCGCCAAATCGAGGAACAAAACCAAGACTATGGAAAAATCAACTTAGGGGAAGGCAAAAAGGTTATGGTGGAATTTGTTTCCGCCAACCCCACCGGCCCTATGCATATGGGCAATGCGCGTGGTGGCGCTCTGGGCGACTGCCTTGCCTCCGTTTTAGAATATGCCGGTTATGATGTTACCCGGGAATTCTATATCAATGACGCCGGAAACCAAATCGAAAAATTTGCAAACTCCCTCAACGCCCGGTATCTCCAACAATTACAAGGCGATGATGCGGTAGATTTTCCGGAAGACGGCTACCATGGTGAAGATATTATCGACCACGCAAAAGCCTTCATCTCCATCTACGGGGACCAGCATTTACATGTTGACGAATCCCAACGCAAAGCAGCATTGGTAGACTATGCGCTGGAAAAAAACATTACCGCCCTGCAGGAGGATTTGGCACGATATCGTATTGAATATGACGTCTGGTTCCGGGAAAGCACGTTACATGATTCCGGTGCTGTGAAGGAGGCCATTGACCAACTGACCGCCAACGGCTATACCTATCAGGAAGACGGGGCACTCTGGCTCAACTGCGAAAAGATGGGGCTGGAAAAAAATGAAGTTCTTGTCCGCCAAAACGGTATTCCCACCTATTTCGCCGCAGATATTGCCTACCACCTCAACAAATTGGAGACACGAAACTACGACTGGGCCATTAATATCTGGGGTGCCGATCATCACGGGCATGTGGCACGGATGAAAAAAGCATTGGACGCCGTTGGTTCTGACGGAAACCGTTTGGATATTGTGCTGATGCAGTTGGTACGACTGATGCGGGACGGAGAAATCGTTCGAATGTCCAAGAGAACCGGTAAGGCGATTACCCTTTCTGACCTTTTAGAGGATATCAGCGTAGACGCCGCCCGATTCTTCTTTAATATGCGCAGCGCCGGCAGCCATCTGGACTTTGACCTAACCCTGGCTGCTGAGCAAAGCAACGAAAACCCGGTATATTATGTTCAATATGCCCACGCCAGAATCTGTAGCATCCTGCGGCTTTTGGAGGAGGACGGAATCAAAGTTCTTCCCTATTCCCAAATCAAACCGGACTGCCTAACCGACCCTGCCGAATTGACCTTATTAAAGAAATTAAGTGATTTACCCGGCGAAATTGCCGCCGCGGCTAAGGCCTTAGAACCGGCACGGCTAACTCGATATATCATGGAACTGGCATCGGATTTCCACACCTTCTATACCGCTTGCCGGGTTCGTGTAGAGGATCCTGATTTGATGAATGCTCGTCTGAAACTGGTAGACAGCACCCGTATCGTTATCAAAGGGGTTCTTACCATGCTCAAGATTACCGCTCCGGAAAAAATGTAACCGAAAGGAGAGTCCTTGTGAAAAAGTTGATGGTCATTGCGCTTATTATCCTTAGTCTTCTGCAGTTTGGCTCCGTTTTTGCCCAAACGTCGGAAGAACTGATTACCAATGCATCCTTCTATACCGGGACACTCTATTACTGTGATGCGGCCCGGAACAAAATTGTTCTCAAAAATGTCAAACCTATGGGGAAAACAAATAGTCAAAATCGCCTTACTGCATTGGAAGCCGAATATAATGAAATCGGGGTTTCCGGTGCAGCGTATCTGCAAGATGGTTCTGCAATTCCTCTTGAAGAATGCAATCGTTATGCAGACAGTTATGTACGAATTCTTATCACCCAAAGCGATGCAGACGGTCTACGGGTTGTTAACATCAAGTTTCTCTAAGGAGGAAATCTTATGAATTTCTTAAAGAAGGGAATCTCCCTTTTCTTGTGCAGCATTCTATGTCTTCTGCCGCTTTCCGTACCGGTTTACAGTGAAGAAACCGCCACAGAAAGTGAACTACAACAGATTTTGGAAGTCGATCCGGAGCGACTAACTGCAGAGCAGGCCTTTTCCTTGATTCAAGTGGTCGCTTCTCATTTGTCCCTCTACGGTCGCTATGAGGATATTAGCGACGGCTCCCTGTATCAAGCAGCTGTTGACCGCCTGATTTCTGAAAATCCGGCATTATATCATATGGTCCTAAAGGCCATGCTGGAGTCTCTCGACGAACACTCAGAATATTATACCGCCGAGGAAGCGGTATCCCTGCGAGAGAGTGTTACCGGCGAAATCACCACCGGAATCGGTGTTGTTGTGGATTTTAGCAATGATGCCAATGCAGTAATTTCTTCGGTGATTCTGGGAACACCGGCAGATCGTGCCGGACTGCAGGTAGGGGATATTCTTTTCCGTGCCGACGGCGTATCATTAACCGGCATGAATTCCGAAACCATCCTTAGTCATATTCGTGGAGAAGCCGGTTCCACCTTGCATCTGGAAGTAGAACGAAACGGTGCCGTATTGTCCTTTGAATTGGTCCGAGAACCCATCATTGGCACCTCGGTCACTACCAAAGTCTACGAAGAAAATGAGAACAAAGCCCTGTATATCTGCCTATACGGCTTTGTTTCCAACACGGCGGAAAAATTCAACGAGGCCTTGGCGGAAGCAGAACAGGCAGGCATCACGAATTTAATTATTGACCTTCGTGACAATGGCGGCGGTATCCTAAGCCAGGCAATCCAGATGGCTGACTGCTTTGTGCCGGAAGGAAAACTGATTACTACCGAAGATCACAAAATTACCCTCCTAAACAAAACCTATGTCGGAAGTTCCGGAGAGAAAAAGAAATATAACACCGTTCTCTTAGTCAACGAATATACCGCCAGTGCCTCGGAAGTCTTTGCGGCGGCTTTGCAGCAAAACGGTTTGGCAACCGTGATCGGCACCCAAACCTATGGAAAAGGGACCATTCAATCTATAAACGACCTACAAACCGGCGGGATGATTAAATACACCTCCGGATATTACTTGACTCCCTCCGGCAACAACATCAACGGCATTGGCTTGTCGCCTGATATTATGATTGAAAACAGTTATCGAAAACCGAATCCTGACGATTTCGGAAAGTTTCAGTATTCCCAAGTTTACCGGGTAGGAGATACCGGCAGCGAAATTTATCTGGCCAAAGAACTTCTGACTCTCTATGGCCTGTACCAAGGGGAATTAAATGAGGATTATGACCAGGATTTATACTACGCCGTCTACGCCTTCCAACAACAGACCAAACTGTTTCCCTACGGCGTTTTAGATCTAACAACACAACTGCAACTTCGAAACTATCTAGGCATCGTACAACTAAAGCAAGACGACCAACTCGCCGAAGCCTTGGCACAGTTTCACTTGACGCTTCCGGCAGAAAACGAAGTATAACAAATTTCTACACCGCAGACATAAATCTGCGGTGTTTTTTCTTGCCCTCCTTCGACAAAATTCATTGCGTTTATAAATAATTTATTAAATTTGCAGACATTCTATTGTGCAGATCTAAAAATTATGATATACTGCACGTAATCTTTAGAAACGGAGGCAGCCTCCCTATGAAAAACAGTCAACTTTCCGCATTACCCAAAGAGATTCAGGCTATGGCCGAACTCTGTCTAAATAACGGAAAAATTGATCCGGCATTATATACAAAATACAATGTTAAACGCGGTCTCCGTGATCTGCAAGGGAAAGGCGTACTGACGGGATTAACCGAAATTTCCGAAATTTGTTCCAGTAAACTTGTCGATGGAAATGAAATCCCTTGTGCAGGAGAACTTTATTATCGTGGCTATCATATCGAAGACTTAGTCCAAGGTTTTCTAAAAGATGGGCGCTATGGCTTTGAAGAAACCACCTATCTTTTGCTCTTTGGCCAACTTCCAAGCCCGGAACAATTAGAGGAATTTCAAGGCATATTGGGGAAATATCGCACACTTCCCATTAACTTTGTTACCGATATGATTTTAAAAGCGCCCAGTCCGGATATGATGAATACACTGGCCCGGTCGGTTTTGACTCTATACGCCTATGACGATCGTGCCAATGACATTTCTATTCCTAATGTTCTGCGGCAATGTCTGGAACTCATTGCCCTGCTTCCAATCCTCTCTGTTTATGGATATCAGGCCTATTCCCACTACCATAACGGCAAAAGTCTTTTCATTCATAAACCCCAGGAACATCTTTCCACAGCGGAAAACATTCTTCATCTCCTACGGCCGGATGGGCAGTATACCCAACTGGAAGCCCGCATTCTGGATCTAGCCCTGGTATTGCAGGCAGAACATGGCGGCGGTAACAATTCCACCTTTACCACCCATGTTGTTTCTTCCTCCGGCACCGATACCTACTCCGTCATTGCCGCATCCCTTGGTTCTCTGAAAGGGCCTCGTCACGGCGGCGCCAACATCAAGGTGGTACAGATGCTGGACAACATCAAAGAAAACGTTTCGGACTGGACTGATGACGAAGAAATTCGCACTTATCTCCGCAAACTTTTAGCCGGAGACGTTTTTGACCATAGCCGACTGATTTACGGCATGGGCCATGCAGTCTATTCCCTCTCTGATCCCCGTGCTGATATCTTTAAAGGATTCGTCCGCCAGTTATCAGAGGCCAAAGGCTTCCATCGGGAATATGCATTATATGAACGGATAGAACGTCTGGCTCCGGAAGTCATCTCTGAAAAACGAAAAATCTACAAAGGCGTTAGCGCCAATGTAGATTTTTATAGCGGTTTTGTTTATCATATGCTGGATTTGCCTCAAGAACTATTTACTCCGATTTTTGCTATTGCCCGAATCGCAGGCTGGAGTGCCCACCGAATCGAGGAACTTGCCAACACAGGGAAGATTATCCGCCCTGCCTATAAGGCCATTGCGCCTCATCGAGAGTATATTCCTATGGAACGTCGGTAAAAAAGAAAAGACGGTGCAGAAGTTTTAGACTGCACCGTCCTTTTTTTATTCTACACGATCGTTGCTTAATTTAGCCAGTTCCTTCTGGAAGGTTTCAATATCCTTAAACTTTTTATACACCGAGGCAAAACGAACATAAGACACCTCGTCAATCTCCCGTAGCCGCTCCATAACCATTTCCCCAATTTTTTCAGAGGAAACTTCCCGGGCAAGAGAATTATGAATTTCCCCTTCAATGGCATCTAGCATACCATCGATGATATGCAGAGGAACCGGACGACTGGCACAGGAACTTAAAATACCCCGTTGGAGTTTTTGCCGGTCGAAACTTTGCCGAGACCCGTCTCTCTTAATCACAATGATGGGAACACTCTCTATTTTCTCATAGGTAGTAAAACGCTTTCCGCAGTTTAGGCATTCTCGGCGGCGGCGAATCGCGGTATCATCCTCGGCAGAACGGGAATCTACCACCTTGCTCTCTAAATGTCCACAGTAAAAACAACGCATGGGATAACCTCCTTTTCCAGCGGTCTTCTGCATAAAAATCCTGTCACAATCTTTTTTCTAGTATATCCAACCACATTCTTTTTGTCAACGACCAAGCCAACTTTGTCACAAAAACGTAATCTTTCCTACCAAGACTCTATTTTGCTCCATCTGTGGTAAAGGCCAGAGCAGGAAGGCCGGTAGCATCCGTTAGATTTGGCATCTCCGGATAGGCTCCCCATGCATATCTTGCAACCACCGGCACAGGCACTTGGTCGCTATGCAGAATCACCTGATTTCCCGAAAGTTCTGCCTCCGCGCGGACAAATACTCCATCTGCACCGGCAATTTCAAACTCCTGCGGCACCAAGGGGTCCATCTGTTGTTGTTTAATATACTCCTCTCCTTGCCGATCCGCATACCGGCCGACAGGCAACACTGCCAAATCCCCGGTACTTTCAAAAGTGAGAACCATCTTATTTCCTACAACCTCTACGCTCCGATACACCGGCCCGGATACCTCCAGGTCGGACTCGCCGTAAACATCGCGTTTGGCATACCGCAAAAACCGCTCTGCCACTTCCTTTTTTTGGTGGGGATGGATATCCTCCCGACAGTTGCCGGTGCCGGCTTCGTACTCGCCATATAAATCAATCAAGGCAATCACACCGGCGTTTTTGGGTTCTGCAATTTCCTTAAGCGCAAGGCGCTGTCCTTCCCGAATTGCTCCCTCGTCTTTCTTATATCGTGTCAACTGTGCCCAATAAAAAGGCAACTCCTTTCCCCATATTTCTCGATAGCGATCTACCAGTCCTGCCATGGCATCTCGATACTGTAGGGTTGTCAACCCGGTACGATATTGATCCGCCTCTCCCTGATACATTAAGATCCCCCGAATTTGTAATTTTGCAAAAGGAGCTACTCGATTATAAAACAAGCCACCGTCTGTCGAGGTAAAACTTCCATACGTATCCCCACGGGGAATCCAGCGATTGATTTCGGTATCCCCTACCGCTACATTCAAAATTCCAACAGGAATATTATACTCCCTTTGGATACCCTGTGCAAAGAAATATCCTATGGCGGAACAGTAGTTGGCTACATCCCGACTCATGCTAAACCAAGTCTGGCCTCCGGAAGCAAGCGGCAGATTTTCTACTGGAGCACCGGCACCGTCTATCCCTTGATTCCAAAGGTTCAACAACCGGATGTTTGGGTTCTCTGCCTCACTGCGTCCCTGTGCAGATGCCAAATATGCTTCGGTGTCCTCCCCACCCAACATATAATAATCCATATTAGACTGCCCCATGCACAGCCAAACATCTCCAAAGGTAATATTCTCATAGATCTTTTTTTCCTTGTCGCATTGTACAGTCAATCGATATTCTCCACCTGCCGAAAAACTGCCCAAATCAACCTCCCAATCCGAGCCTTGTCTAACTTGGGTCGTCCGCACTACCTGACCGCCGTTTCGATTCTCCAGCGTAACGGTAATCCGGCTTTTTGTCGGCGCTTTTCCCCATACGGTTAGAGGTTTTTCCGCTTGGAACATCATATCATCCGAAAACAGATTCGGCAAGGAAAAGTTTCGGGAAGCACCGTTTTCCTGATACCGCAAGGGTTTTGAAAGAACCGGTGTCCCATCTTTTTCCAGTACCAAGATACGACAACTGTCCCCGTATTCCTGCGTCACACCCGGCATTTTAACCGTCAATTTTGTCTGATTATCCTTTAGAAACTGTTGCTCTGTTTGGACAATTTTCTTTAATACACCATTTCTATTATAAAGCGCCGCCAAAACCAAAGCGTCCATGTTCTCTTGCACATCGTAGGCAACAAGGCCTATGGACAAGTCCTTTTTTCCTCTTTCTTGGCTATGGGTATAGACCCAATCGGTATATGCCAGCCATTCTAATTCCGCAAAATATGCACCAGCCGGAAATTCTGCCCGAACATAGCGGTAGTCACCGGCACTGTCGAAGATAAGTTCCTTCCAATCCGCAGTATAGGAACCGCCATCCATTGGCTCAATGACCGCCACCGGGAAAAAGGTTTTGTTATCTGCCGAAACAGAAAATCGTGTCCCAATACAACGATTTGCCCCCAATTCCCGCTCCAAGGGTAAAAACCGAACACCGGCCAGTCGATACGTCGTTCCCAAATCCAAGGTTACCCAAACAGGTTCTTCGGTGCCGCCGGAAGTTTGGGCATCGCCGTCATAAAGGCCGGTGATTTCCTGATAACTCCCTGAAGAAGACACGGTTTTCTCGCTAATGGTTGTTATAATTTTAGAGACGGGCATGGTCATTTTCATTTTCGACGCCGGCGCTTCTATTTGAGGCTGCGGCAGTTGGAATATCCCGGCAAGATCTATGGCAGCCACCGGCTGTGAAATTCCTAAAAAAATAAGAGTCAGTATCCATGCCCAATACCGTCCCATCCTCGGTTTCCTTTGCATGTTACCGCCTCCTTCTTCTCTTTTTTTCATTTTACAATATTTCCGTTTTTTTGTCAACCAAATACATGGCAAGGTCTTTGATGGCATATAAACTTTAACTTAAATAAACGCAAAAAAGGCTCCGCATTGTGCGAAGCCTTTGTATTTGCGAAATCATTATCTCTTTGAGTTTCCGTAACACTTAAAATATAGATTGATATAATTTGTATCGTTTAATATCGTGCTATATCTCATATTTACCCGTTTATATTTCCTCAAAACTTTTATATTATCTCTTAAAATCCATAACTTTTATAAAATTTTGTGGTAAAGTTGTGGTAAGTTGCGGTAAGTTATAAAAGGCCTTTTTTATTGCCGTTTCAAGTATATTCAGTATATCACAAAACAATTAAAAAGTCAATCTATGGCAAAAGAAAAACGGACTATCAAAACTGATAATCCGTAATCTTTGAAATTGTATTAACTTAATGTATCGGCTATTGTTTTCGCTATTCTTACTTTGGTTTCTGCTAATGTGTGGGCATATACTCTTGATGTAATATCACTTGAAGAATGACCTAAATGCTTTGATACATTTTCAATATCTTCACCAGCCACCAAAAGTAATGAAGCATTTGTATGCCTTAATCCGTGTAGTGTTATGTTGTGGTCATAATTCAAATAGTTGCTATTCTTCTCAATAAATCTTCTGAATTGAGTGTTTAATAGGCTTCTATCATACCAATGACCAGTACAAGATGTAAATACCATATCAGGTTGTTGCCACGCCTTGCCAACAATTTCTTTTTGTTTATCTTGTTCCTCTTTATGTTTTTTCAGCATTTCAATTACTTTATCATCAACAGATATATTTCTGGTGCTATTAGGTGTTTTGGGTGTTGATAGATACCATTCATTTCCTGCATAGGCAAGAGTTTTATCAATAAAGATACTCTTGTTTTCAAAATCAATGCTTGACCACCTTAAACCTAAACATTCTCCTGCTCGCATTCCAGAGAATAACAACAATTTGATTATGGTGTTAAAAATACTATATTCTTCAACCAATGATAACAATAACTTTGCTTCATTTACTGTTAAAAAGTTTTCAATCACGCCATAATCACATTCAACATCTTCTTTCCAGAT
>JAZRPL010000028.1:0-29831 GCA_045649245.1 Ructibacterium sp. | reverse complement strand
ACTCTTCGTACTTTTTGTATTACCGCTTTCTCACTGTTTACTTTTCAAACATCACGCCGCTCCCTCAAGGGACAGCCTACTTAGTATACCACGTCTTCCCACCCTTGTCAAGATCTTTTTTTCACTTTTTTCAAGAGTTTTGTCGAGGGAAGAGTGCTCATGATTTTTGTTGCCGTTCTCTGACAGCAACTTTGTTAGTTTATCATCTTCTTTGGGCATTGTCAAGACTTTTTTAAGATTTTTTGAAGTTTTTTTTAATTTTATCTCCTTTTCATTTTAATATAGAAATAATAACCATTTTTCCTATATAATATACTTGACACTCTCTTATTTTTGGACTATATTTATCCTAACATTTGTATCAAAAAAGTTCTAAAACCATGGAGGGATATAATGATGCAAGAAGTATTTGCAATTTTGCCCGGCCTTTTGATTCCTTTTTTAGGAACAGCGCTGGGCGCATCCACCGTCTTTTTTATTAAGAAAGATCTGAACGAAACCGTGCAAAAAGGAATGCTTGGGTTTGCTTCCGGCGTTATGATTGCCGCCTCCGTTTGGTCATTGCTGATCCCCGCAATGGATCTTGCAGAATCGGCCGGAAAAATCCCCTGGATTCCTGCCATTATCGGCTTTTTAGCCGGCATGGGGTTTCTTCTATTGCTAGATTCCCTGATTCCCCATTTACATCTGGGAGATGAAGAAAACCCGGAAGGTCGTCCCAGCGGTCTTGGGAAAGCCCTGATGCTTGTCTTTGCAGTAACTTTGCACAACATCCCGGAAGGCATGGCAGTCGGCGCTGTTTTTGCCGGTATGCTAGAAGGTAACGCCGCCGTAACAACGGCCGGTGCCATAGCCCTTACTGTGGGTATTGCATTACAAAACTTTCCCGAAGGCGCTGTTATCTCTATGCCACTCATACGTTATGGCACCTCACGGCGCAAGGCTTTTGGATATGGCATTTTATCCGGTGTAGTAGAACCTATCGGAACACTGATGACCATTTTCCTCACAACTTTTATCACATCGTTCCTTCCCTATTTTCTTTCTTTTGCGGCAGGGGCTATGATTTATGTAGTCATAGAAGAACTCATTCCGGAGTCACAGGCAGGGAAACACAGCAACATCGGCACCATCAGTGCAGCCATTGGCTTTTGTCTAATGTTATTCTTAGATGTGGCTCTCGGCTAAAACCCCAAAATAGCAACAACCGGATGCTCTGCAGAGCATCCGGTTGTTTTTGGTTACGAAACTTTTATTGAACAAATTCCTCTTGTTGGGATTCTTCTGCATCCTCTGTACAGGAAGAATAAGAGGGATAAACCTCAATGTTATTATACCGCGCCATACCGGTTCCGGCAGGAACGAGTTTACCAATAATAACATTTTCCTTCAGGCCCACCAACGGGTCTTTCTTACCTTTAATTGCAGCATCGGTTAAGACACGGGTTGTTTCCTGGAAGGATGCTGCAGACAAGAAGGATTCTGTTGCCAACGCCGCCTTGGTAATACCCATCAAAACATCGGATACCTCTGCAGGTTGTTTTCCTTCCTCCTCCATCTGACGGTTTAGTTTTTCTACCTCAAACATGCTGACTAGAGAACCGGTAAGCAAATTCGTATCGCCGGCATCTTCTACCTTAACTTTATGCATCATCTGCCGAACAATTACCTCGATATGCTTATCATTAATATCAACACCCTGAAGTCGATATACCCGTTGTACTTCCTGGATAAAGTAGTTTTGCACCGCTGTAGATCCCAGAATCTCCAAAATGTCATGGGGATTGATAGAACCTTCGGTCAAAGGATCGCCCGCTTGAATCTCTTGATCATCCCGAACCTTAATTCTGGAACCGAAAGGAATCAAATAGGTTGCTGCCTCACCGTTTTCTTGGTTGGTAATAGTAACTTCACGCTTATTGTTGGCTTCGGTGATTCGTACCTTACCGCAAATTTCACTGATAATCGCAACACCTTTGGGCTTTCTTGCCTCAAACAACTCCTCTACACGGGGAAGACCCTGGGTAATATCGTCACCCGCAACACCGCCGGCATGGAAGGTACGCATGGTAAGCTGCGTACCGGGCTCACCAATAGACTGTGCTGCAATGATACCCACTGCTTCGCCTACATCTACCGGTCTGCCGGAAGCCAGGTTTTGACCATAACACTTAGCACAAACGCCCACCTTACTATGGCATTTTACTACGGAACGAATCTTTACTTCTTGGATTCCGGCATCCACAATCCGTTTAGCCTGATCCATGGTAATCATTTCATTCTCACGAACAATAACCGCGCCAGTCTCGGGATGGAGAATATCTTCGGTAACGGTTCTTCCTTCCAACCGATCCACCAACGGCTCAATCATTTCATTGCCATCACGAATATCCCGAACAATGATACCATCACGAGTGCCGCAATCTTCCTCCCGGACAATCACTTCCTGAGAAACATCTACCAAACGCCGGGTCAGGTAACCAGAGTCTGCCGTACGGAGCGCTGTATCCGTCAAACCTTTCCGAGCACCATGGGTAGATATAAAGTATTCCAATACCGTCAACCCCTCACGGAAGTTAGACTTAATAGGAATCTCAATGGTTCGTCCCGAAGTATCCGCCATCAAACCACGCATTGCTGCCAACTGACGAATCTGGTTCACGCTACCACGAGCACCTGAATTTGCCATCATATAAATAGGATTCAACTGTTTTAAATTGGCCATCAGGGCGTCGGTTACTTTGTTGGAAATTTCAGACCAGATATTGATAACATGCCGATACCGTTCCTCATCCGTCAAAAGACCACGACGATATTTCTTCATAATCTGATCAATGCGCTCTTCTGCTTCTGCCAAATACTGCTTCTTGGCTTCCGGAATCTGCATATCATCCACGCAAACCGTGATTGCGCCAATGGTAGAATACTTATAGCCCATGGCTTTGATATCATCAAGTAATGTCGCTGTTTCGGTAATACCATGAACTTTAATGCTGGCGTCGATAATCTTCCCAAGCAATTTTTTGTCCACACCGGGTTCTACATTGTCATTGATCTCCTCTTTGACCGCCGGCTTCTTCAATATATTATCACCGATTTCCAAATCCAATTCGTGGGCAGGATCCGTTCTGTCTACAAAGCCCAAATCCTGAGGAATCTTGGAGTTGAAAATCAATCTTCCAACCGTGGCATCAATAATACCGGTTTTTGCAACACCATTTATAGTGCGGGTAATCCGTACTTTAATGGGTGCATGAAGACCTACTGCATGGTTCTGATAAGCGAGAACTGCTTCATCATAGGAGGAAAATACCTTGCCTGTTCCCTTTTCGGTATCATCCTTTAGGGTTAAATAATAACTACCAAGAACCATATCCTGGGTGGGAACCGTAACAGGCTTTCCGTCCTGCGGTTTAATCAAGTTGTTAGCAGAAAGCATCAAGAACCGTGCCTCTGCCTGTGCCTCCGCCGATAGAGGGAGGTGAACCGCCATCTGGTCACCGTCAAAGTCCGCATTAAATGCAGTACATACTAGCGGATGCAGTTTAAGGGCCTTGCCTTCCACCAAAACCGGCTCGAATGCCTGAATACCCAATCTGTGCAAGGTAGGTGCACGGTTTAAAAGTACCGGATGTTCGGAAATTACATCCTCCAGCACATCCCAAACCTCGGGGCGAACCCGCTCTACCATCCGTTTTGCAGATTTGATATTATGCGCCATGCCATCGGCTACCAACTTCTTCATTACAAAGGGTTTGAAGAGTTCCAGCGCCATCTTCTTAGGCAGACCGCACTGATAAATTTTCAGTTCCGGACCTACCACAATAACCGAACGTCCCGAATAGTCAACACGCTTACCAAGTAAGTTTTGACGGAACCGTCCCTGTTTTCCCTTTAACATATCAGACAAAGATTTAAGGGGACGGTTACCCGGTCCGGTAACAGGACGACCGCGACGGCCGTTGTCAATCAAAGCATCTACCGCTTCCTGCAGCATTCTTTTTTCGTTTCTTACGATGATTTCCGGCGCACCTAAATCAAGCAACCGCTTTAACCGGTTATTTCGGTTGATAACCCGACGATAAAGATCGTTTAGGTCAGAGGTTGCGAATCTGCCGCCGTCTAACTGAACCATAGGCCGGATTTCGGGAGGAATAACCGGAATGACAGAAAGGATCATCCATTCGGGTTTATTTCCGGACTTCCGGAAAGCCTCAACAACTTCCAAGCGACGCACAGTTCTAATCTTTTTCTGGCCCTTTGCCCCTTCCAGGTCGGCCCTTAACTCATCATATAATGCTTCTAAATCAATACTTTTCAGCATTTCCAAGATGGCTTCTGCGCCCATACCGGCACGGAACATATCGCCATACTTTTCGTAGTACTCCCGATATTCCTTCTCGGAAAGAATCTGATTTTTCATCAAAGAAGTTTTACCCGGATCAATTACTACATAGGCTGCAAAATACAAAACTTTTTCAAGCGCCCGGGGAGACATATCCAAAATCAAGCCCATACGGCTGGGGATTCCCTTAAAGTACCAGATATGAGAAACCGGTACCGCAAGTTCAATATGTCCCATCCGCTCACGCCGCACCTTAGAACGAGTAACCTCTACGCCGCAGCGATCACAAACAACCCCTTTATAGCGAACTCTTTTATACTTTCCGCAGTGACATTCCCAATCCTTTTGAGGACCGAAAATCCGTTCGCAGAACAAGCCGTCTTTCTCCGGCTTTAAGGTTCTGTAATTGATGGTCTCCGGCTTCTTGACCTCTCCGTGGGACCATTCTCTTATTTTTTCGGACGAAGCAAGTCCGATCTGTATTGCTTCAAAATTCTGATATTCACTCATAACGACCAAGCCTTTCCAACTCACATATTTCGCCGCTGTCTGCCGTGAGTTTGGCAGACAGCCAGAGATTATTCTAATTCGTTACACGAACCTAGAACAAAACGTCGTCGTCATCATCAAAATCATCTTCCTCTTCGACCATCTGCTCCAGAGAATCCATATTCTCTGCATCCAGATAATCGCCCTCAAAGCCGTTATCATCCGTGTCGTCCGTCAGCAATTGGGCCAGTCCGTCGCCGAGTTCTAACTCGTCGTCTTCCTCACCAAGGATATCCTCCACATCGTCAAGCAAACTACCTTCGTCTAACTCATCGTCGTGGGCGAGGAAATCTTCATCGTCCTCAATCCCGGCAATATTGACCGGTAACTCTTCCGGATCATCATCCATGGATTCCCGCAGAACGATTTCGTTATCGTTCTCGTCAAGAACCTTGATATCCAACGCCAAACTCTGGAGTTCCTTTACCAAAACCTTGAAGGATTCCGGCACACCGGGCTCCGGTACATTTTCGCCCTTTACGATGGCCTCATAGGTTTTCACACGGCCTACGACATCATCGGATTTTACGGTTAGAATTTCCTGCAAGGTATAGGCTGCACCATAGGCTTCCAATGCCCAAACCTCCATCTCACCAAACCGCTGTCCACCAAACTGTGCTTTACCACCCAAAGGTTGCTGGGTTACCAGTGAATAAGGACCGGTGGAACGGGCATGAATCTTATCGTCAACTAAGTGATGCAGTTTAAGATAATGCATATATCCAACGGTAACAGGATTGTCAAAGGGCTCACCAGTTCGTCCGTCATAGAGGGTCGTCTTACCATTGCGGGCATAACCGGCCTGCTCTAAGGCATCCATAATATCTTCCTCGTTGGCGCCATCAAATACCGGCGTTGCAATCTTCCAACCCAAGGCTTTTGCCGCATAACCAAGATGCACCTCCAGCACCTGCCCGATATTCATACGGGAAGGAACGCCCAAGGGGTTTAACACAATCTGCAACGGAGTTCCATCTTCCAGGAAGGGCATATCTTCTTCCGGCAGAATCCGGGAAATAACGCCCTTATTACCATGCCGGCCAGCCATCTTATCTCCCACCGAAATCTTTCTCTTCTGGGCAATATAACAACGAACCACCTGATTGACTCCGGGCGGCAATTCGTCGCCGTTGGCACGGGTAAACACCTTGACATCTACAATGATACCATACTCACCATGAGGTACCCGCAAGGAAGTATCCCTTACTTCGCGAGCCTTTTCTCCAAAGATAGCACGCAACAACCGTTCCTCTGCCGTCAATTCAGTTTCTCCCTTAGGAGTCACCTTGCCGACTAGGATATCGCCACTTTCTACCTCGGCACCGATGCGAATAATACCTCTCTCATCCAAGTCACGGAGGGCATCCTCACCCACATTGGGAATATCCCGGGTAATTTCTTCAGGTCCCAGTTTGGTATCTCTGGCCTCGACTTCGTATTCCTCAATATGAATCGAAGTGAAAATATCTTCCTTAACCAGTTTTTCATTAATTAGAATAGCATCCTCGTAGTTATAACCTTCCCAAGTCATAAACCCGATTAAGATATTCCGTCCCAGACCGATTTCACCGTTTTGGGTGGAAGGACCATCTGCAATGATATCCCCCGCTTCTACCCGCTCACCGGCATCTACGATCGGCCGCTGGTTGATGCAAGTTCCCTGATTGGATCTAGTAAACTTAATCAACTTATATTGATCTTTTTCGTGATCATCGTTTCGGATTACGATTTCGTCTGCCGAAACCTTCTCTACCACGCCGCCTTTTTTGGCTAAAATACAAACCCCGGAATCCTTCGCCGCCTTGTATTCCATACCGGTACCTACAATAGGAGACTCCGGAACCAAAAGCGGAACTGCCTGCCGCTGCATGTTAGAACCCATCAATGCACGGTTTGCGTCATCATTTTCCAAAAAGGGAATCATGGCCGTTGCAATAGACATAACCTGTCTCGGCGAAACATCCATATAATCCACCCGGCTGGGCGATACTTCTAAAAATTCGTCCTTATACCGTGTGACAACCTTTTTGTTAATGAAATGACCTTCCGCATCCAAAGGCTCAGAGGCCTGTGCAACATAATATCCTTCTTCTGTATCAGCGGTCATATATTCTACATCCTCGGTAACAATGCCGTTTTCTTTATCGATTTTCCGATAAGGCGTTTCGATAAATCCGTACTCATTGACCTTGGCAAATCCACTTAAGGAGTTAATCAAACCGATGTTGGGTCCTTCCGGCGTCTCAATAGGACACATCCGACCGTAGTGGGAGTGATGTACGTCACGCACCTCAAAACCGGCACGTTCTCTGGAAAGACCGCCCGGACCTAAAGCAGAAAGACGCCGCTTGTGGGTCAACTCACCCAAAGGATTGATTTGATCCATAAACTGTGACAACTGAGAAGAACAGAAAAATTCCTTAATCGCCGAAGTAACAGGGCGAATGTTAATAAGGGTCTGGGGCGTAATCACATCTAAATCCTGAATGGTCATCCGCTCTCTTACCACACGTTCCATTCTGGAAAGTCCAATCCGGAACTGATTTTGCAGCAGTTCGCCCACACTCCGCAGACGCCGGTTGCCCAAATGATCGATGTCATCGATGGCTCCCACACCTGCTGCCAGGTTTCCGATATAGGAAATCGACGCAAGGATATCGTCAATCAAAATATGTCTTGGGATTAGTTCATCCTTCCGCTCCCGCAGTTGATTTTTAAATTCTTCCGAATTTACATCCGGATACTGTTCTAAAATCTCGTGAAGAACTACACGGCATACCGTTTCTGTAATTCCAAATTCCCGGGGATCATAATCGACATAGTTCTTCAAATCCACCATATGATTGGAGATTACTTTGGTGCGAACGCCGTCCACATCCAAAACAATATCATTGACCTCTGCCTTTTCAAGTGCTGCAGCGATTTGTTTGGTAATAACCTCTCCCTCGGTCACAAGCACCTCGCCGGTTTCGGAATCCGCAATGGTTTGACCGGAAACAAAGCCAACAATTCGATTTGCCAACTGCAATTTTTTATTGAATTTATACCGACCCACTTTGGCTAAATCATAGCGTTTAGGATCGAAGAATAAATTCTGAATCAAAGAACGGGCACTCTCCACCGTGGGCGGTTCACCCGGCCGCAGTTTTCTGTATACTTCAAGCAAACCTTCTTCCTCGTTGGAAGTGGTATCTTTTTCCATGGTTGCCAAAAGTCTTGCATCTTCGCCGAATAACTCGGTAATCTGTGCATCGGTTCCAAAACCCAGCGCACGAATCAGCACCGTTACCGGAATTTTCCGGTTCCGGTCAATCCGCACATAATAAATATCATTGCTGTCTGTTTCGTACTCCAGCCATGCACCGCGGTTTGGAATAACCTGGGAAGAAAATAACTTTTTCCCCACTTTATCAAATTCCTGGGAATAGTATACGCTTGGGGCACGAACCAACTGAGAAACGATAACCCGCTCCGCACCGTTAATAATAAAGGTGCCGGCCGGTGTCATCAACGGGAAATCTCCCATGAAAATTTCCTGCTCTTTGACCTCGCCGGTTTCCTTGTTAATCAAGCGTACTTTTACCCGCAGAGGCGCCGCATAAGTAGCATCCCGTTCTTTGCATTCCTCAATATCGTATTTGGGTTCATCCTCCAAACGATAATCAATGAACTCCAGAATCAAATTCCCGGCATAGTCCGTAATGGGCGACACATCATGAAAGACATCTTTCAAACCCTCATCCAAAAACCAGTCATAAGAGTTTTTCTGAATCTCGATCAGATTCGGCATCTCCAAAACCTCTTGAATTTTGCCGTAACTCATACGCGTGTTTTTTCCTAGTTTCACAGGATGTACCATAAAACCGATCACCTCATCTAAGAATTTATTTAGCCCCTGTTCCTGGCCCGGTATATCATAATGTATACCCCCGGCCAAGGCCAGTTTAAGTTTTTCTTTTTCCTTGGTATTTTTTGTGGTTCAAAAAAGGCTTGCTAAATTTAAAATCTTGTGCTATACTACATTTAAATTTTTTCTTTTTGGACCAGCAATACAGAGAAAGACGCATAATTTCTCATTATAAACAGATAATTATTATATCACGCACAATAAGGGTTGTCAAGTGCTTTTTTGCCCGAAAAATAGCCTGAAAAACCGTCACTTTCTACGATAATTTTTTGGCGTTTTGTGCAAAATTTCTTCTCTCTGTTCCAAAACCTTATTTTTGCAAGCATAAATATAATAGAAGGGACTGACTTCATGAACCGATTCACCCATTTCTCTTTCTTCAAACATCATTTTCGTATAGTACGTTTCTCGGCAGCGCTTTTGGCGCTTTTTCTTTTCATGACCCCCGTCTCTGTTTTTGCGGATGTGCTGGGAAAACCCACTTCGGCGCGACGGACTCAGTATGCACAGGGAACCATCCTGCACGTCAACACCTTTGACAATCCGGATGTGGGACAGCAAACAGAACACTATATAACCTATACGCCAAACCCCGACGTAACGCCTATCCTGACCAATGGGGATTCCATTTATGGGAAACGCACCCTATCCCAGGCTAACCAACAATTAAACAGCCAAGGCATTTATACCGCAGCCGGGATCAATGCGGACTTTTTCTCGTTTCAAACCGGCGTCCCTATGAGCAATGTGATCATTGACGGCAAAGTTCTTTCTAAGGATGCCGGCAGTTTAGCGGCAATAGGTTTTCAGGAGGACGGTTCGGCCTTTATGGGAACACTTCCTATTGTCACCACCATCACTACCCCCCTTGGAGAAATGACAGTAGACTGTATCAATAAATATCGGCAGCCCTATGCCTTTTACTTATTTACGGATGATTTCGGCGCAGAAACTTACTCCTACGATGCCGGCTTTGATATCGTTTTAGGCTCGGTCAGCGGAGATATTACCCTTGGCAGCACCATCACTGCAGTTGTAGAAAGCGTTGACCCAAGCGACGGTTCTGTTGCCATTCCGAAAGGGAAACTAGTCCTCAGCATTTCTGATGCGGCAGAACAAAGCCTAAAAGATCAGTTAAACCTTTTTGTTCCCGGCAATAAAATTACAATCCGAACCCAAGACACTTCCAATGATCCCCGCTGGAACTCTGCAAAATATGCCCTTGGCAACTTAGGCGGCAAATTAATCACCGCAGGGAAACTGGATTTCAAAGATGAAGCAGCGGCGCCCCGCACCGCCATCGGAATCAAGGCAGACGGGACTATCATCTTTTACACCATTGACGGACGACAAACCGGCTACAGTTACGGCGCCCGCAAAGAAACAGTTGCCAAGCGCCTTTTAGAGCTGGGTTGTGTAGAAGCCATGAACTTAGACGGCGGCGGTTCTACTACCCTGGGGGGTGTTCTGCCAGGCACAATGGATTTTCGAATTCTAAACTCCCCCTCTGACGGAGCGGCGCGCAGTTGCGCCAACTTCTTTTTCCTCAAGAAAAACAATGCCCCTACCGGAATCCCTTATGTTTTGAATCTTTCCCATTGGGGACAACCGGTTCTATCAGGCTCTTCCCTACAACTTAAGGTCGAAAGTGCCTATGACAGTTCCTATGGTCCGGCTCCCGCACCCCAAAATGCTGTCTTTTATCTGGAAGACGATGCCGACACCGCCTCACCGGATGGTCTTGGCAGCACCGTCACCGAAAGCGGTTATGTTACCGTGCGAGGAAACGGCGATGTCTATATCGGCGCCACGGCAGCCGGAGTTTCCGGCAGCACCATGCTTCGGGTAGTGGCGACTCCGGAACAGTTGCGAATCTCCAACGCAGATACCGGCGAAAACGTGCAGGAACTGATCCTGCAACCCGGCGAAAGCCTCCGCTTATCCGCAACAGCCTATTGGGGCGGGCAGGCCATGGTGGTTGAAAGCGAAAGTTTTACCTGGCGTGTCATCAGCGATGACGCCGCCATAGGCGAAATCAACGACTCCGGCTTCTTTACCGCCTCCGACGCCAGCGGTGCCACCGGCACTATCGCAGTCAATGCAGGCCTTTGTACTGCAGAAATCCCAGTGCAAATTCAAAACTCCGGAGAACTTCCGGCAGGCACGCCACGGCCGGAAATCCGCGGCGCCGCTACACAGCAAGGGCTAACCGCCTTTCTTTCCTGCGAGGGCAGCAGCATTTCCGAAGAGAATATCCACTTATATCTGGACGGAGAATCGGCTTCCTTTGATTATAACACCCAATCTGGCAAATTGACCTATACTGCCGCATCTTCGATTACCGATACCTATCATCGTATAACACTGATTGTTGTAGCCGATAACGGTGCAGCATCCATGGCCGGTTTTGACATCAACACGCCGGCCCTTTGCCCAAATCCTTTTCCGGACACCGCCGGCCATTGGGCCAAAGACATTATCAGTTACATGGCCTCCTGCGGGGTAGTCAGCGGCAGCAGTACCGATGGTAGTTTGGACAAGGTTCAGTTCCTGCCGGATAACAACATGACGCGAACCGAATTTGCTATCATGCTTTGTAACTATTTAAATCTCGACCCCGCCGACTATCAAAACGTTCGGCTTCCCTTTACTGATGCCCACGATATTCCTTGGTGGGCTGTAGATCGGGTCCGCGCCGTCTATGCGCTTGGTCTGATGCAAGGACAGTTAACCGACTATGGTGTAGAGTTTAAACCCAACGATCATATCAAAAGAATGGAATATGCCATTTCTATTCAGCGGTTATTGCCCTCCGGTCTGGCCGGCACCGCCATTACCGCAGCGGATGAAGCAGAGATTCCTTTCTGGGCCAAAGAAAGTTTAAAAATTGCTGTCGCACAAGGAATCCTGACCGGCTATCCCGACAATACCCTGCGCCCCGCCCGCAGCGTAACCCGTGCAGAGGCAGTCAAGATGCTTTATTGTATCTTTGGAGTAGGAAAATAAATGATAAAAAATACCCCGGTAAAATACCGGGGTATTTTTATTACGCTTGCGGTCCTATGTATTCAGAACGGTCAAAACCAAGAATCAGAATAAATATGGGAGACAAAAGCAACAGTCCTACCGCAAATCTTCTGCCATGTCCAAACGCCTTTGCAAGTTTTACCAAGAACAGTACCTCGATGATCAAGACAAGAACGATTGCTAAAAAGGCAAAGAAAACTCCAATTCCGGGAATCAACCCCAAGATACTGTAAAGAATCGCAAGGACTATGTTTACCCAAAAGATCCGGGCATCCCATGCCAGTTTATACATCACATAATCAGAATAGACAGGTATCAATGATTTCCAGCCCTGTTCCCCGGCTTTTTCAAAGATTCGCCAATAGGCAACAATCTGTAAAATCATTAGCACAATGGCGATCACACTTGTTCCCGCCAAAGAGGCCGCACCTAACATTGCCGTTTCATGCATACAAAATCCTCCTTTTGAAAAACGTTATTCTTCCGTTTCGCTGTTCAAATCATGTAGATTTGACGTACAATGGGGGCATCGACTGGCCGCCAACGCAATCTCACTGCAACAATATGGACATTCTTTGGTGGTTTTCTCTTCCGCAACAGGCTCCGGCTTTTTTCTGATTGCCGTCACACGGCTAATTCCCTTAATCATCAGGAAGATAATAAAGGCCATAATGAGAAAATCAATCACCGTAGTCAAAAATGCTCCGTACCGAATTTCTGTTTCACCAATTTTCAATACCAAATTATCAAAATTGGTATTGCTGAACAATCCTAAAATCGGCGTAATTAAATCCCCTACCAACGAGGTCACAATTTTCTGAAACGCACCGCCGATAATGATACCAACGGCCAACTCCATAACGTTTCCTCGCATGATGAACGCTTTAAATTCCTCTAAGAATTTCTTCATACTTTTCACCTCCTTTTCCTTTCTTTTATCTCTTTCGTTGTATCACCACAAAAACCCGCTCCGAATCCGGTTTGGGCGGATCAAAACTAAGATGATCAAAAATACCCAGACAGGTCAAATCACAGCGATCAATGATCTTCCGAATCTCCTCCGTTTCATAAGCCCGCTCCTCCTGATACTCCTCTTTTCTGGTATAGGTTCCGTCAGGATTTTTAAGGAAAAAAGTCAAATCAAAATAACAAATTCGGTTCTCTTCCTCATACTCATTGCTCCAGGCACAATAAGCCTCCGGACTATCATAAACAAAGGTATTCCCATCTAAAACCTCCTTCATTTTATAAGGGGTATTGATATCAAAAATCAACAAGCCGCCAGGTTCTAAATAATAATGAAGCAGCCGCAACATGGATTCCAGTTGTCCCTCTTCGGTCAAATAATTGACTCCATCTAAGGCACAAACCATGGCATCTACCGTCCCGTAGAGTTCAAATTCCGTCATATCCTGTTGCAAAAAGAGAATGTCCTTTTCTGCCGCCAAGGCTTTCTCACCGGCAATTCCCAGCATCTCCGGAGAGGCATCTAAGCCTATCATGTCATAGCCGCGCTTTGCCATACACAGCGTAATATTACCGGTCCCACATCCCAAATCCAGCACCAGTTTGGGTTGACAGTCAAACCGTGCAAACACTGCTTCATAATAGTCTGCAAAGGCTTCGTAATCTACATCCTGCATCTGGTCATAAACTCCTGCCAACACATGATACATCACAAAGCACCTCCCTTTTATTCCTTCTCCTCCACTTTTTCAATAGGCGCATATGCCGCCAGCAACTTCTTTTCTCCTTCAGGGAATGCAATACGAAGAAGGATATCGGCACCCATACTTTGTGCCGCCACTACTGTGCCAATACCGAATTTCCGATGTTTGACCCGATCCCCCGTCTGATAATCCAATCCGGATACCTGGGGTTTCTTTTCCTTTTTCTCTTCCAGATATGCGCTTTTTCCAAACCCCTGCATTGGTGTTGTCGAAAACTCCGCCGCTGCCGGCATTTTAACCTGCTCTGTTTGTACCTCCACAAGTTCCGCCGGAATTTCCTCTAAAAATCGAGAAGGCGCATTGTATTTGGTAGACCCAAACAAAGTCCGGCTCTGTGCTCTGGACAAAAACAATCGTTCTTTGGCGCGGGTAATACCCACATAGCAAAGACGCCGTTCCTCCTCCATCTCTTCTTCGTCCCCAAAAGAACGTACCCCCGGAAAAACACCTTCCTCCATCCCCATTAAGAATACATTGGGGAATTCCAAGCCTTTGGCACTATGGAGGGTCATTAAGGTAACCGTTTCCTGTGCCTCGTCATAGTTGTCAATATCCGAAATCAAGGAGATATCCTCCAGCAACTGAGAAAGCGTCAAGGCCGCATCCTTTTTTACCGCCTCCTGCACCATGGACACAAACTCGTCCAGGTTTTCCATCCTGCTTTGATTTTCCACTGTCTTTTCCTGTCTTAATGCAGCCAACATACCGGTTCGTTCCATCACCAGTTTGGTAAACAGTTCCAGTCCCATACCTTCCTCTAACTCTTTCCGCAACCCTAAAATCATGGCGGCAAAAGCCATCAGTTTTTCTGCGGTCCTGGCCGGAATCTCTGCAAATTTTTCTGCCCTTTGGCACACTCCAAACATGGTCAAGCCCTCTCCGGCAGAAATAGCCTCTACTTTATCCACGGTCGCCGCGCCAATCCCTCTTTTAGGTTCGTTGATGATTCTACGAAGGGCCACATTGTCACCGTAGTTCTGGATTAACCGAAGATAAGAGGTTAAATCCTTAATCTCCTTTCGGTCATAAAACCGCAAACCGCCAAGCACCTTATAGGGAATGGCTGATCTTAAGAGCGCATCCTCCACTACACGGGACATAGCATTGACCCGATAGAGAATGACGGTGTTATTCAAACTCTCAGAAAGATCACGGATGGTATCCGCAATGTGATATGCCTCCGCATGCTCATGCAGGGCCGCATATACCTGAATTTTTTCTCCCTTTCCCGCCGCCGTCCAGAGTTCTTTTCCCTTTCTCCCGCTATTGTTGGCAATAACGGCATTGGCAGCATCTAAAATGGTTTGGGTAGAACGATAGTTTTCTTCCAGTTTAATAACCCGACAACGCTGAAACTCCTGCTCAAATCCCAAAATATTCTGGATATCGGCGCCACGGAATTTATAAATACTCTGGTCATCATCTCCTACTACACACAGGTTTTGATGTCCCTGTGCCAGCAAACTGACCAGCCGATATTGGGCATGGTTGGTATCCTGATACTCATCCACCAAAATATAACGGAACCGCTTTTGATATTGCTCTAAAATCTCAGGGCATTCCTCCAACAACCGCACCGTATTCCCTATCAAATCATCAAAGTCCATGGCGTTATTCTGTTTTAATTTCCTTTGGTATAACTCGTATAGTTCCGCCACCGTAGAAAGATAATAGTCACCCTGATTATATTTGGCATATGCACGAGGGTCTATCAACTGGTCTTTGGCTCGGCTGATAGCCGAAAGCACTGCCCGGGGTGGATACTTCTTCTCATCTACCCCAAGTTCCTTGATGCAAGTTTTCATCAAAGTTTGTTGATCCGCTGAATCATAAATGGTAAAACTTTTTTCGTATCCGATTCTCTCCGCATCCCGACGCAAAAACCGCACACAAGCCGCGTGGAAAGTGCTGGCAAAAATCTCTCCGCCTCTCTCTCCCAATTGCCGGATTAACCGCTCCTTCAGTTCTCCGGCTGCCTTGTTGGTAAAGGTAATGGCAAGAATTTGCCAAGGTGCAACCGGCATATTTTCTAGATACGGCATGAGATGGGGGGGTAACTCGTCCAGTTCTCCATCTGCATACCAAGAGAGAATCTCCAAATCCTGCGAACTCAATCCGACAGGTTCTTTTCCATTTTCTTCGGTTTTTCCAAACCGAATTAGATGTGCAATTTTATGTACAATAACCGTAGTCTTTCCCGAACCCGCTCCGGCCAATACCAAAAGCGGCCCTTCTGTATGAAGGACCGCTTCTAATTGTTTGGGATTTAGATTCGGATATTCCTTCGCTAAAATTTTTCTGCGTATTTCCTGAAATTCTATCTCAATCCACCCCTATCTTTCTTCCTATCGAAAAATCGTAGCACCGCCCAACACCAAATCTCCATCCGGCTCATAGAAAACAACCGCCTGCCCCGGCGTAATGGCTCTCTGGGGTTGATCAAATTCTACCCGTATATACTCCCCGTCTTGGGAGATAGTGCCCATAGCGGGTTTGGCGCTGTACCGCACCTTTATGGCGGCACGAATAGGCTCTGTGAATTCTGCAAAAGGAATAAAGTTCCCGTCAATGGCAAGAAGAGAATCGGAGAACTCGCTGCCGCTCTCTCCTAACACCACCTGATTCTTTTCCGGATCAATCCGAATCACAAACATGGGCTTGCCAAAAGCCATTCCTAATCCTTTGCGTTGTCCTACCGTATAATGAACAATGCCCTTATGCTTTCCTAAAACATTTCCCTCTAAATCTACAAAATCACCAGCAGGGGGCAGACTGCCCGTCCGCCGTTTAATAAAGGCAGCATAATCCTGATCCGGCACAAAACAAATCTCCATACTATCCGGCTTACTCGCCGTAGGGAGTCCCAGTTCCTCTGCTTTTCTCCTTACCGCATCCTTGTCAGGGAAATCCCCCAACGGCATCAAGGTATGGGCAAGTTGCTCCTGGGTTAAGGAATACAATGCATAGGTTTGGTCCTTCCCCAAAGAAGCGGCTCTTTTTAACAAATACCGTCCGGTGCTTTTATGATAATCAATGCGGGCATAATGTCCGGTTGCTACTTTTTCTGCTCCCAGCATAACTGCTTTTTTTCGCAAAACATCAAATTTCAAAAACCGATTACAGGCAATAC
Organism: Ructibacterium sp.; assembly: GCA_045649245.1. Taxonomy (GTDB): domain Bacteria; phylum Bacillota; class Clostridia; order Monoglobales; family Monoglobaceae; genus Ructibacterium. Next base: position 13,143 of record JAZRPL010000028.1, on the reverse strand, counting down.
ACGGATTAGGGGTTCTTCCCGCCAGATACGCGCCGGTAAAATAATCAATCACAAACTCAGAAAACTCTTTGCGAAAATCCAGTACAAAATGTTCTATGCCTAAGTGATAGGCCACACGCCTTGCATCCTCCACTGCCGAAAGAGAACAGCAAGCACTCTCGGTAAAACTCCCGTCCGTTTCTTCGCCGTCCCAGAGCCGCATGGTAACACCAACCACATCATATCCTTGTTCCTTGAGCACCGCCGCTGCGACACTACTGTCAACACCGCCGGACATTCCAATTACTACACGTTCCACGGTCTATGCCTCGTCTTCGCCGTCGTGGCCATGATGATGGCAGGCACTACAACAACCGGAACACTTCACACCGGCAGGGGCTGCTTCTCCTCTGCGCTCATAAAAATTTACGATGGCCGATTGAATAGCCTCTTCTGCCAAAACCGAACAATGCATCTTAACGGGGGGCAGACCATCTAATGCTTCGGCAACAGCCTTGTTGGTTAGTTGCAACGCTTCAGATACCGTCTTGCCTTTTACCAATTCTGTTGCCATAGAACTGGTCGCAATGGCCGCACCGCAACCAAAGGTTTTAAACTTAACCTCTTCAATGATATTGGTTTCTTCATTGATTTTCATATAAATCTTCATAATATCGCCGCATTGAGGATTTCCCACCTCGCCGACAGCATTGGCATCTGCAATCTCGCCTACATTTCGGGGATTGCTAAAATGATCCATCACTTTTTCGCTATACATCTGCCTTCATCCTTTCTATTCCTGATTCTTCTTCACAAAGTCCTCATAAAGGGGGGACATCTGCCGTAACCGCTCTACCGTTTCCTTAACCGCTTGGGCAATCACTTCAACATCTTCCAGCGTATTGTCCATATCAAAGGTAGTCCTAAGGGAACCGTGTGCCTCTTCATGTTTTAATCCAATGGCCAACAAAACATGGGAAGGATCCAAAGATCCAGAGGTACAAGCACTGCCGCTGGATGCAGAGATACCCTTCATATCCAAAAACAACAACAATCCCTCCCCCTCAATAAAAGAGAAGGAAATATTGGCATTGCCGGGCAACCGATTGACCGGATCCCCATTAAGCCAAGCATGGGGCACCAATTCCAGCACCCTTTCTATATACGTATCCCGCAAATTGGCCAAATACGCCGCTTTTTTAGGAATATCTGCCGTTGCCAACTCAATGGCTTTGCCAAGCCCCACAATCCCCGGAACGTTCTCGGTTCCTGCACGGCGGTTTCGTTCCTGGGCACCGCCGGTGATAAAGGAGGTAAGTTTGATCCCCTTCCGCACATACAAAGCACCGCTTCCCTTGGGACCATGGAATTTATGTCCTGTCAAAGACAACAGATCAATATGATAGTCTTTAACATCGATGGGCACCATACCAATCGCCTGTACTGCATCGGTATGAAATAACACCCCCGCCTCTTTGGCAATGGCACCGATTTCTGCAATAGGCATAATGGTTCCAATTTCGTTATTGGCAAACATAACGGTAATTAAAATCGTGGTCTCCTTAATGGCGGCCTTGACTGCCTCCGCAGATACCCGTCCCATCTTATCTACCGGCAGATAGGTCACTTCATATCCTTGTTTTTCTAAATCCTGACAGGTATGCAAGATGGCATGATGCTCTACTGCGGTGGTAATGATATGGTTTCCCTTATCACGCAGGCTTTTAGCCACGGACCGAATGGCCCAGTTGTCCGCCTCACTCCCCGAACCGGTAAAGTAAATCTCTTTAGCTTCTGCACCAATGGCAACCGCCACTTGCTCTCTGGCTTTTTCTATTGCCGCTTTAGCGGCTCTCCCCTCGGCATAAATGCTGGAGGGATTTCCGTAGGTTTCATTGAAATAAGGAAGCATCGCCTCCAAAACCTCCGGTGCGACCTTGGTGGTAGCCGCATTGTCAACGTAAATACGTTTCTCCATGATGTTCCTCCTACCTTTCCTTACAGACCCCAATCTATGAAAAGTAGATGTTCTGTAATAATTTCATCATTTGCAAAGGCTCATTTTTTATACATGGCCTTGCTTTGCATATTTTTGAGCCTCTGTCACCGCCAAACGGTCACATCGCTCATTTTCCGGATGTCCGGCATGGCCCTTGACCCAGACCAGTTTGACCTGATGGATTTCCAGCAACTGCAAAATTCTTTCCCACAAGTCAGGGTTCAAAGCCTTTTCCTTGGCAGTTCTCATCCAACCTTTGGCCCGCCATTTCACGGCCCAGCCTTGTTCAATGGCATCAATAAAATACTTGGAATCGCTATATAAAGTCACGCAGCACGGCTCCGTCAGAGCCTCAAGGCCTGCAATAACCGCCGATAACTCCATCCGATTGTTGGTGGTATCTGCCGCACCGCCGGAGAGTTCTGCCTCATGTTGTTTATAACGCAAAATGACTCCATAACCACCCGGACCGGGATTCCCGCTACAGGCACCATCTGTAAAAATTTCCACTTGCTTTCGCTCTGCCATGGGCTCCCTCCTTGGTACGAAAAAACGCTAAAACTTTACACGATACATTGTATCATAGTGTTGACAAAAAATCCACAACTTTTTTACCAAATTTTCTCCCCTTCACGCCGGAAAACTTGGCATTACAAAGATAAGGACCGCCAGCCACCGCCGTCAGTCCTTATCCTTTGCTGTGCGGTCCATCAAATCCGAAATCCTACTCTCTCCAAACACCTCAATGCCAGCGTGGCATAACAGTTCGGCGGTTATTCCATATCCGAAAATCAAGTTTTTTTGAAAACTTCCGTCGTAGATCTCTCCAACGCCGCAAGAGGGACTTTTCTCTTTCAGCAATGCCCCACAGCATCCCAGTTTTTTTGCCAAGTGCAAGGCTTCTTCTGCACCACGGCGATATTGCTCGGTTACATCATCACCAAGACGGGAAATCACCTGTTCTCCGCGCCGTTCCGCCGGTTCTCTCGGGGTCGGAAGACCGCCTAACTGCTCCGGGCAAATGGGAATTAAGGTAAACCGCTCTTCTAGTTTCCGCAAAGTTTCTTCCGGCAGCGGTCTGCATTGACCATCAAACCGACACCGCAACCCCAGCAAGCAGCCACTGATTAAAATCCGCATGATTTTCTCCTCCCCCGCCATTTTATTTTACCATATCACAACCTGCAAGGGATGTCAAGAACCGGCCTGTTACAACAATTCTTCCACGCTAAAGCCCTCTTGATGAGGTAAATGCTCTAACTGCATTCGAAACATAATAAACTCACCAATAAAATCTTCTTTGGCACGAATGTCGGCATATTCTATACTCTGGCGAAGAGAAATCTCGATTTCCTCTATTTCTTCTGTATCAATGGTAAGACAGGCCCAAAACCGATTGTTATTCCAGCAATTTTCCACCTGACTTAATTTATCCCGAACTCCCCTCCAATTCTCTTGATCAAATTCTTCCTCAATCTCATTGCAAATTGCAGAAACATCCCTGTTTAGCACTAAAATTTTATAAGTATGCACCCCCACAAAAGCGATACACAGGGCAAGAATGCATAGCGCTGCAATCACCCGATTCATTCCCGCTTCCCTCCCTTTTTCTCCTTTTCGGTTCTGGGAATTAAGACAACTTTCCCGGTATCTTGCTCAAAACTTAAATAGAAAACTTCCCCAACTCCATGCAAATGATTCTCCCGCAACTGTTTTTTAAGCCAATCATCATTAAGTCCCAGCCTCTTCATATTGGAACGAATCAAATTTCCGTTGTCGATAATTACATAACTCATGCGCGCCGGCTCGGCCCTTATTCCCAGGTCCGACGGAGTAACCGGACTGTTCTCCGCCTTCATGATAACACTAACCTTCCCGTTGGTTTCCATCAGTACATAATCCACCTGTTCTAAACTGCTTGCCCCACTGTTCCTGATCTCCTCCATCAAATCTGCCACATTAAACCGCTGCCGCTGCATCTCCTTTTGATGAAGTTTCCCTTTCTGAAAAAACATACTGGTCTTGCCATAAAGAAGGGTGCGGATATGGACACTGCGATATGCCAAATAGGAAAGAAGAATCTCTAATATCATTAAAATCAGGATTGCCAGAACGCTTCCCATCAAAGGCACTCCTTGATCGGTAATCGGCATGGCCGCAATTTCTGAAATCATAATGGTTACCACCAATTCCGAGGCTTCCAATTCACCGATTTGCCGTTTTCCCATAAGCCGCAATGTTGCAACAACAAAGAAATAGACAATTCCCATACGCAATACCGTAATAATCACACATTTCACCTCTCCCTTAGTATGAAGCAAGGTGGTAAATTTATGTATCTGTTTCAAGATTAACGGTTTACAAAATCCAAAAAACAAGTATAATAAAGATACAAGGAAAGCCATGGTTTGGAGGAATATGTTATGTATCTTGGAATTGATTTAGGCGGCACCAATATTGCCGTAGGCTTGGTAGACCCACAATTGAACATTCTTTATCGGGCATCCCGCCCCACCCATGCAGTGCGTCCTTTTCAGGAGATCATTCAAGACATGGCAGAACTTAGTAGGAAGGTTACCACCGCGGCCGGCTATACTATGGACGCCGTGCAAGGCATCGGCATAGGTGCCCCCGGCACTATTGACAGCCAAAAAGGTGAAGTTGTATATGCCAATAACTTAAACTGGCATCACGTTCCTCTGGCACAAGCCCTTGGGGCTTACTTCCCTGGCATTCCCATCGCAGTAGAAAATGACGCCAACGCTGCCGCCTATGGCGAATATGTAAGCAGCGGTGATACTGTTGATAGTTTTATCGCCATCACACTGGGAACCGGCATCGGTGGCGGGATTATTCTAAACAAGCAAATCTACCACGGCTTTAACGGTGCTGCCAGCGAACTGGGGCACTTGACCTTGGTTCACAACGGCGAACCCTGCACTTGCGGCAAAAAAGGCTGTTGGGAGGCTTACGCTTCCGTCACTGCCCTTATTCGCCAAACCACTGCAGCCATTGCGGAAAATCCCCACAGTCTTATGGCAACCTTAGCCAAAGAATCCCGGGGTGTCAGCGGAAGAACCTCTTTTGAAGCCGCCAAGGCGGGGGATCCTATCGCCCAAAGGGTGGTAAAACAATATCTGGATTATCTGGCAGATGGCATTACCAGCGTCATCAATATCTTCCAGCCAACAGTTTTAGTCATTGGCGGAGGAATCAGTCGGGAAGGCGATTATTTGTTAAAGCCAGTTCAAGCATATGTCAACAACTTTACTTATTGTAAAGAAGTCCCCCAAACACAGTTGAAAATCGCCACTTTGCATAATGATGCCGGCCTAATCGGGGCTGCATTGGCTTCCGCAAAAAAATAATTTCCAGCACAAAAAAGGTCCGGAGCATTTGCTCCGGACCTTTTCATAACAACAAACTTATTTCAGTTCTACTGTTGCGCCAACCTCTTCCAGCTTGGTCTTAATTTCTTCTGCTTCTTCTTTTGCAGCGCCTTCCTTCACAGGCTTCGGAGCGCCATCAACCATAGCCTTTGCCTCAGCGAGACCCAGACCGGTGATCTCTCTTACTACTTTGATAACCTTGATCTTCTGAGCACCAGCAGAAGCCAGAATTACATCAAACTCGCTCTTCTCTTCTGCAGCAGCAGCGCCACCAACGGCACCGGCAACCATAACCGGAGCTGCAGCAGATACGCCGAACTCTTCTTCCAAAGCTTTTACCAAATCATTTACTTCCAGTAAGGTCAGTTCTTTTATTTCGTCAAGAATTTTTGTTACGTCAGCCATTTTAATATCCTCCATTTTAAAAATATTATTAATTCAGTATGTTATCTATCTGTCATACCCCATGCTGTCCTCTTCATCTTGCAGATTATTCTGCATCTGCCGGAGCCTCTTCAGCCGCCGGAGCTTCTTCACCTGCCGGAGCTTCTCCACCTGCCGGAGCTTCTTCAGCTGCCGGAGCCTCTGCTTCTACCTTGCCGGGAGTTGCCTCTTCATCAACAATAGCTTGCAAAGTTCTTGCAAGTTTGCTGATAGGAGCCTGCAAGGAACCCAACATTTTGGAAATCAATTCTTCTCTGCTAGGGATTGATGCATAGGTTTTTACTTCATCCAAAGAAATTACTTTGCCGTCAACAAAGCCGCCCTTGATCTCCAAGGCTTCGTTAGCTTTTGCGAACTCAACCAAAATCTTAGCCGGTGCAACAACATCATCTGTACTGGTTGCGATAGCAGTAGGACCCTTTAAAATGGAATCCAACTCTTCCAATCCGGCAGCATTGGCAGCAAAACGTGTCAGGTTGTTCTTCAAAACGGTATATTCTACACCCGCTTCTCTTAACTTAACCCGAAGTGCTGTATCCTGCTCAACACTCAGACCTCTGTAGTCGGCCAAAACACCCGCTTGGGCATTCTGTAATCTTTCTGTAAGCTGTGCAACAATCGCCTTTTTGCTTTCTAAAACTTTTTCACTTGGCAATGGTACATCCTCCTTTCTGCATTTTCCATCCCACATACGCCCCATCTCAAACTCTGCTGCGAGAAAAATCCCTCGCAGAATCTGCGAGGGACAAAGAAAATACAGTCGTATTCTACTGTCATCCTCGGCAGGAATTACGGCAAAGCCACCTGCTGTCTGCGGAATGATATTCACTTGATTTTTTCAAAATTCAAAGACCGGATTAGCCTTCCACCTTGTTGGGGTTGAGCTTAATGCCGGGGCCCATGGTAGACGCTACAGTCACAGACCGCAGGTACTGACCTTTTGCAGCAGCCGGCTTTGCTTTAATAATTGCACCCATCAGTGCATTAAAGTTTGCAGCCAGTTTCTCTGCGCCAAAAGATGCCTTACCAATAGGACAATGGATAATGTTGTTCTTATCCAAACGATACTCAATCTTACCGGATTTAATTTCCTGGATTGCCTTGGCCACATCAGGAGTAACAGTTCCGGCCTTGGGGTTCGGCATTAAACCCTTAGGACCTAAAACTCTACCGATCCGTCCAACAACACCCATCATATCCGGAGTTGCAACAACAACGTCGAATTCAAACCAGTTCTCAGTCTGAATCTTCTGGGCCAATTCTTCTGCACCCACATAATCTGCACCGGCAGCTTTTGCTTCGTCGGCTTTACCCTCTCTGGCAAATACCAGAACCCGAACGGTTTTACCGGTACCATTAGGCAAAACAACCGCGCCACGAACCTGTTGATCCGCATGCCGGGAGTCGACGCCTAGCTTCACGTGGAGTTCAACGGTTTCGTCAAACTTTGCTGTTGCAGTTTTGCAAGCCAGATCCAACGCTTCTGCAGGGTCGTACAATTTGCCCTTTTCAATCAGCTTTACGCTGTCTTGATACTTTTTACCTTTCTTCAATGTTACATCCTCCTATGGTGGTTCCACAGAACAGCATTGCTGTTCCTCCCACTATTTTCAAATACTTGTAACCGTTCCCGGATTACTCTTCTACCGTAACGCCCATAGACCGAGCCGTACCGGCAATCATAGACATTGCTGCCTCTACTGATGCAGCATTTAAGTCAGGCATCTTCTGCTCGGCAATTGCCTTCAAATCTGCCTTACTAAGTTGTGCAACCTTGGTCTTGTTGGGAACGCCCGAACCGCTCTGAATCTTACAAGCTTTCTTGATCAAAACAGGAGCCGGGGGGGTCTTGGTTACAAAGGTGAAGGATCTGTCCTGATATACCGTAATAACAACCGGAATGATCAAACCTGCATCCTTCTGTGTCTTCTCATTAAACTGCTTCGTAAAGTCCATAATGTTAACACCATGCTGACCCAAAGCAGGACCTACCGGAGGAGCCGGCGTAGCCTTACCTGCAGGAATTTGCAGTTTAATGTAGCCTGTGATTTTCTGTGCCATTTCAATACACCTCCTTGTTTCACAAACGTGGTAATATCGGGGTCTGCACCCTTGCAGATTCCCTCCCACAAACCGACAGATGTATTCTGCCGGAATATATAAACGGAATCATCCGTGTGGGTAACAATTCTTACACCAGAGCCTCAATCTGATTAAACTCCAGTTCTACATCCGTGTCCCGGCCAAACATAGAAACCTTTGCACGAATCTTTTTTCTGTCCATCAAGATTTCGGTAATCACACCAACAAAACCTTCCAGCGGACCATACTTGACTCTAATATTGTCGCCAACCTCAAAATCAAGTTGGATGGTCTTGTGCTCCAGACCCATATTCTCCACCTCGGTTTCCGAAAGGGGAACCGGACTGGAACCGGGACCGACAAAGCCGGTTACACCACGGGTGTTTCTAACCACATACCAACTCTCATCCGTCATAATCATCTTAACCATGACATATCCGGGATAAATCTTGCGTTCGACTACCTTTTTCTGATTATCTTTGATTTCGATAACCTCTTCCATGGGAACCCGGATTTCCTGAATAATATCATGCATATTCCGATTTTCCACGGTCTTTTGAATGTCCGTCATCACCTTGTTCTCATATCCGGAATAGGTGTGCGCTACATACCATTTTGCATTTGCCATAATATTGGGGAACGAATCCCTTCCCTCCTATTATTTATTATCGATTGATAAAGAGCGACATGCCCCAGCCAAAGAGCATATCCAACCCCCAGATAACCACACCTACAATCAGAACATAAATAATAACAATCAATGTATTCTGTCTGACCTTTGCGAAGGCCGGCCAAACAACCTTTTTCAATTCAGATTTAACTTCCTTGAAATAGTTCGCAATTCTGGCGAAGAAATTCGGCTTTGCCTGTTCCATATTTTACACTCCTTTTCAACGAAACCCTTTTTGCAACAAGTTTCTATTTGGTCTCCTTGTGCAGGGTGTGCTTCCGGCAGAATCTGCAATATTTGTTCATTTCCAGTCTATCCGGGCAGTTCTGCTTGTTCTTGGTCGTATCATAATTTCTCTGCTTGCACTCGGTGCAGGCCAGGGTAATTTTGGTTTGCATCTTTTTCACCTCGTCCATCCAATTTCGAGAGCAGGTTTGTCCAACGGAAAAATCCTGACTTTCGTTCACACAAATAAAACCTCTTTTGAGAGGTAGTAGTATGATATCACAAACCAATGGGTTTGTCAATCTTTTTTTTGAAAAATTTGAAAATTTCTTCCACCCGTTGCATATACATGATGAAAGAATATATACGGCTAAGTCCCGGGGAGGATATTTTAATGAAACAGGGTTTCTATCTGGCATTTGTTTATATCGGTCTGGTCATTGGCGCAGGATTCGCCTCCGGACGCGAAATCATGGAATACTTTAACATTCCATCAGGTACCGACCATAGCGGCATTGTGCTGGCCACTTTTTTATTGATCCTCATCTGTTATATCATTCTCCGGCGCGCCTACTTAGGAAACCTGCAAACCTGCGACCAATATCTAACCGCCGTGGCGGGACGGGCAGCCCCCTTTATCAAATTATTTATGTTTTTTTATCTGTTCTGCGGTTTTTTTACTATGCTCTCGGGAAGCGGTGCTCTGCTGAGCCAAAGTTTTCTGCTCCCCCCTCTTGTCGGCATCTTTCTTCTGGCCGGTCTTTGTTTTTTGGTTCTGGTCTTTGATTTAAAGGGGATCATAGCCGCCAACGCCATCATGGTTCCTTGCATCATCTTCGGCATTGTTTATATCTGCATCAGCGCTGCATTGTTTGGTACCCGCTCAGCCTTTTCCTTTCACGGTTTGACACGGGGAATGCTGACCTCATCCGTTTGCTATGTCAGTTACAACACCATCTCTGCTGCCTCGGTATTGGTGCCGTTGCAAAAAGGCATTACCTCCCGGGGAATCCGAACCGCTGCCGTTTCTGGCGGCTTTGTCCTGGGTCTACTGATCCTGCTAATCTGGAGTAGTCAATCTTTACAATTCGATCGCCTCTGGACCAGCGACCTCCCTATGCTAAAACTGGCCGCCCTATCCGGCCGCATCCAAAAACATCTCTATACTCTGGTTCTGTTTATGGCCATTTGTACCACCGCCGTGTCTCAGGGGTTTGGAATTCTAAATTTTTTCTCCCTTCGAACCAGAAGCCAACGACTTTGGGGGGCTTCCATTGTCTGTCTCGCCGCAATCCCCTTTTCTCTCCTGGGTTTTTCCAATTTGGTTGCACATCTTTATTCCTTTTTCGGAGTATCCGGCCTTTTTTGGACTCTTTGGGTTTTGATTGATTATTTCCGGCACAGTACTAAGAATCTCTAAAACAGTCAATGCCAACCTCATGATTTCGTTACACACACCACCAAAAAAATACTGCGGCAAAGGAGATTTCCTTTGCCGCAGTATTGTTATCTAGTCTTTAGGAACGCATGGCATCAAAAGCAGTGTAATGCAACCCAAGAGAATCCATATAAAGGTCGTAATACCCCAAGGAACGCACCCCCGTGGTTGTCTTATTGACCACCAAATACGTGATGCCGTCTTGCACATGGGTAATACCGGTAAACTGCACTACAAGCCCTGACGGGTTTTCCGTCCCGAACTGTTCCAGCCAATAAGCAGAAATGTATTCTCCATAAGCCGTTTGATCCGAAATAGAAGTTTTCGTGGGAGTACAAAGGGGAACCCGTTCATAATCCCCGCTGCTTCCTATCTGCAAAGAACGCAGATAGAAAAGACCCGTTTCGCTATCCCGAGTAATAACTCCGGTGGTAGCAGATAACACGCCGGCCGGTTGCGATATAATTTGCCGCAGAGAAAGTTTATTTTCCTTAACGGCCTTGGGAATCACAACGGCAGTACGATTGGGGTTATCCCATTGAATTTCCGCATCAAAAGCCTCCGAAATCGCACGAAGGGGTACATAGGTACGGTCATTCTGGATGGTGGCCGGCACATCCATCTCAATATTATCTACAATGCTAGCCTTCCCGTCCTCAATCGCATATCGACCCATCATATTATTCCCGATCTGGAGAGAAAGCAATGAGTCATAACGAACAATCTGAATTCTCTTGGCATCGCCGAACCAATATACCGTAGCATCCAACGCCTCGGAAATCGCACGAAGCGGCAACAGCAAACGGCTATCCATAATGATGGGACCATTCCCTTCTTCAAAGATAAGTCGATCGCCTATCACAACAGAATCCCCTTGGGCAAAGACGGTTCCGGTTATACCAAGGCTTCCCACCAACAAGCAGCAGATCAAAACTCCGACTAATTTTTTCATAGTTCCTCCCATCTGCAAAGGTGCTTCCCGCACCTTGCCTGCAAAATAACAACAAAGATCTCTTCTTTCTTTAACATTATACCGCACCTTGTCCGGAAAAGCAACCAAAATCTTAGAAAAATAGAAAAAAGCCTTCGACAAATTTATATGTTTCTCTATTTCACTTGCTTAGAATCGTTTTGGATAATCCAATTGACTTTTTTTGGTTTTGTAGTATAATAAAACATAATATTCCCTGCAAAGGAGCGTATCAAAAATGCCAAGAATTGACGAACTTGACCCAAATTTTAAACCTGTAAAAAACACTGCCGACGATGCAGAATTTTTTGATTGTATGTCCGACCCTTTTCGTATCCACGGTTTATTCAAACCCAAAGAACAAGGGAAGTTTATGCGCCTGCCGGCTCATTTTTCCCACAGCGACGAGATAGGCGAATCGATTCACGATTTAATGTTTCATACCGCCGGCGGACGGGTGCGGTTTGTAACGGACTCTCCGTATATTTCCATCAAAGCATCCTTGTCTTCCGTCTCAGCGCGTAATCCCAAAACATCGGATTCTTGTGTTTACGGCTTTGATATGTATGCAAGCACTCCTGGCAGCCATCGTGCCCCCGACTTTAAGTGTTCTTTTCTTCCCTTTGATATCAGCGAAGAAAACACCTCTTTTGAAGGGTTCCATGATTTCCATCTCCCTAAACTGCGGGAAATCACCATCAACTTCCCCCTTTACAGTGCCGTTGACCAACTTATGATCGGCGTTAAAAAGGGCAGTCAACTTCTACCGCCCACGCCATACGGGATTGAATCTCCCGTGGTCTTTTATGGTTCCTCGGTAACCCAGGGGGCTTGTTCTTCCCGCCCCGGTATATGCTATACCAATATTCTTTCCCGCTGGCTGGATTGCGATATTATCAATTTAGGTTTTTCCGGCAGTGACCAAGGGGAACAGGCACTGGCAAAGCATATCGCATCTTTAGATATGTCCGCCTTTGTGCACGGCTATGCCTATAACGCACAGAGCATTGCATTTTTAGAGTCTACCTACTATCCTTTCTATAAAACCATCAGAGAAAGTAATCCAACCCTTCCTATTATTATGATGACCTCGCCGGTTTCTTTAAATATTAAGGAAGATATTACCGGAACAGATTTAGGTGAACTTGTTACCGACAAGCGTGCAGTTATTATGAAGGCATATCTTAAGGCATTGTCAGAGGGAGATAAAAACGTATATTTTGTTGACGGCTTCTCCCTTTTGGGCACTGTGGAGGCCATTGAAGGCACGGTAGATAGAACACATCCTACCGACCTCGGTTTCTACAATATGGCAAAGACCCTCTACCCTGTTTTAAATTATATCCTTCGATAGTTTAGCATCTCGTTTATACTAAGAAAAAAAGAACAGCCATCTTTCGATGACTGTTCTTCTTTTCTTGGGTGCAGGGGAGGGATTTCCCCTTCGGGGCCTGTTGTAACATCAATTCATTCATCGCAAGCAAGTTGCTCGAATTCATTGTGTTACTGCCACTCCTTTTTGCTCCCTGCATCTGCCACCGGCAGCGGTCGCAAACGTCCCCCCCGACCTCCGGGTTATCGCTTCGCGCCGGTCGCCGTCGTGTGTCGTGCATCAGCGCCTATCCGGCTTGCTGCACTCGCACTTGGGGCGACACCGCTCACAAAAACAATTCACTGGATTGTTTTTGTTTCGCTAACCCAACGAGCCACGCTCGTCGGCCTCATAACCCAAACCTCCAAAGTTTAAACTCTCGTCCATGCCAAGAAAAAAAGAACAGCCATCTTTCGATGACTGTTCTTCTTTTCTTGGGTGCAGGGGAGGGATTTGAACCCCCGACCTCCGGGTTATGAGCCCGACGAGCTACCAAGCTGCTCTACCCTGCGGCATTTTATTTTGGTGCCGGAGACCGGAATCGAACCGGTACGGGAGAAAATTCCCACGGGATT
>JAZRPL010000027.1:0-4007 GCA_045649245.1 Ructibacterium sp. | reverse complement strand
CCATACCATCTACAATAATGGTATTTTCCTTTTGTACCTTTACTTGACGAGCCCGGCCGAGTTGCTCCATGGTAGCATCTTTCAATTCCAAACCGATTTCCTCAGAAATAACCTGTCCGCCGGTCAAAATAGCAATATCGGGCAGCATTTCTTTTCTTCTATCGCCAAATCCCGGTGCTTTTACTGCAACGCAGGTAAAGGTTCCGCGCAACTTATTGACGATTAAGGTAGAGAGAGCCTCGCCTTCAATATCCTCGGCAATAATCAAAAGTTTTTTGCCGGATTGTACAATCTGCTCCAAAAGGGGAAGGATTTCCTGAATATTGGAGATCTTCTTATCGGTAATCAGAATATAGGCATCATCAATGACTGCTTCCATCTTATCGGTATCCGTTACCATATAAGGGGTAATATAACCACGATCAAACTGCATACCTTCTACAACTTCCGAGAATGTTTCGGCTGTCTTAGACTCCTCTACGGTAATAACACCGTCGCTAGTTACCTTTTCCATTGCCTCGGCAATCAAAGTTCCAATACTGTCACTTGCTGCAGAAACAGCCGCAACACGGGCAATATCATCTTTTCCACTAATCTTCTTGCTGTTCTTAACAATCTCTTTGACTGCAGCCTCTACTGCCTTTGCCATACCCTTGCGAAGAATCATGGGATTTGCACCGGCTGCAACATTCTTCATCCCTTCACGCACCAAAGCCTGTGCAAGCAAGGTTGCAGTGGTGGTACCATCACCGGCAATATCATTGGTCTTGGTAGCGACTTCCTTTACCAGTTGTGCACCCATGTTTTCAAAAGGATCTTCCAACTCGATTTCTTTTGCAATAGTTACACCGTCATTGGTAATCAGAGGAGCACCAAATTTCTTATCCAAAACAACATTTCTTCCTTTAGGACCCAGGGTAACTTTTACCGTGTTTGCCAATTGATTAACGCCATTTTCCAGCGCATGTCTGGCTTCTTCGCCAAATAAAATCTGTTTTGCCATTTTATATTACCTCCAAATCAAAATTTTCTTTAGTCAACCTTTGCCAAAATGTCACTTTGCCGCAGAATCGTATATTCTACACCGTCCAGTTTCACTTCGGTACCAGCATATTTGCTCATTAAAACTTTATCGCCAACCACCAGTTCCATGTTAATTTCTTTTCCGTCTACTACACCGCCCGGACCAACAGCAACAACCTCTGCTACCTGGGGTTTTTCTTTTGCGGAACCGGCCAAAATAATACCGCTTTTGGTGGTTTCTTCTGCCTCTAACATTTTAATTACAACTCTGTCTGCCAATGGTTTAATATTCATAATAGGACCTCCTTACAGGTGCTTTTTTTCTTTTTATTAGCACTCTAAACAATCGAGTGCTAACGTGACTTATCATACAAAAAAGCCCATCGGAAATCAAACCCGTTAAATAGCATTTATTTTGAATTATTGGCGATTATTTTAAATTATCTCAAATATATACACTTTTTCTATGTTTTTCCTTTTTCTCCCGTTTTCCGGATTTTTGTAACGCCCCACAAATGCCGTAAATTCCGCACTTTCTTTTGTAGTTAAATTGACGAATCCACCGGTATATTCTTCTATCGCCAGCAAAAACCGGTTTAACCTTCTATTCTTTCATTGCCTTATTTAGAATTTGTTCTGCCCCTACAGTATTGGATCGAAGATACCGACACATCTTTTGCAAACACGAATCATCCCCTCTTGTGATGACGTTGACCTTTTCCTCACAGGACAAAGAAGCCTGAAATCCCAGTTTTTCCAAAATTTCATAAGACGCATCACTGATTCCTCCATAAGGATAGGTAAAGGTTGTTGGGGTATAGCCAGTATACTCCCGCATTTTTTCTTGAAAAACCATTAAATCGTTCTCTAAAAACTCCCCATATGCAGCCAGTGATTCTCCGGCTTTCTTTTTTGCACCAATTCTGCCATCCGTATTGTGGTGCAGGTCATAACTATGGTTCTGGAATTCCACTAATCCCGACGCCATCATTTCCCGAATTTCTTCCCAATTAATGTGTGCATAGGCGGGGTTTTTATCTGAAAGTTCTGTGTACAAATCCGAATACTTGCCAATAGGAGAAATTACTGCCTTCATTTCATACTCCTGCAAAAGCGGATATGCATAGCAATAGTTATTATAATATCCATCATCAAAGGTAAGGATGATGGGGTTTTCCGGCAAGGTGTCGCCGTTTTTCACATAGCGAATTACCTCGTCAATGGTAACGGTTTGATATCCCTCTTTTTGGATATACTGCAAATCCTCCTCCAGCATTTCTTTTGAAATCACAAACCTCCCTATCCTCTTAGGATCTTCGGTAATGGCATGATACATCAATATCGGAATTTTAATTTTTTCCTCTCCGCCATCTTTAGCATTTACCGGTAAGGCATCCGGATGTACAACATAAAAATGTATGGTACAACATAGCAAGAATAAAATCGCAAGATAAATCAAAACGGTCCGTAATCGAATGACAAAAATAGAAATCACCCCCTTGTTTTTATCTATATGAATTCCAAAAAGCCGATATTCCTTTTTAAAAACACAAGGAAAGGTTAAAATTCTAGGGTTTCAACGTCCATTATTTGATATTGACCTGTTTTGAGATTATGATAAACTAGTATTATAGAAATTATTTGCTTTCAGGAGGACGTTAGTATGGCTGAACTACGCTTTAATCCCTTAACAAAGGATTGGGTTATGATTGCATCTCATCGCCAAAATCGGCCCCAGATGCCCAAGGATTGGTGCCCATTTTGCCCGGGTTCCGGAAAAGTTCCGGAGCATTTTACCGTCTATAAATATGATAACGATTTCCCTGCGTTATCCCAGACTCCTCCGGTGCCGGACGATGTTGCAACCGACCTTTACAAAGTAAAAGAGGGTTATGGAAAATGTGAAGTTATTCTCTATTCTCCAAACCACACCATTACCCTGCCGGAACTTAGCATTCCCCATATCCGGGAATTGGTAGACCTTTGGACCGATCGCTTTGTTGAACTTCGGAAAGACGAAAAAATTAAGTATATCTTTATTTTCGAAAACCGCGGCGACGTAGTTGGCGTTACCATGCCCCACCCTCACGGCCAGATTTATGGGTATAGTTATATCCCTAAAAAGCTAGAGGTGGAACTTGCCTCCTCCAAGGAGCATTTTGAAACAACTGGAAATTGTCTGTTTTGCGACATTTTGAAAACAGAGATGGAATATGAGCAACGCATCATTATCGAGAACGAAGATTTTGTCACATTCCTTCCTTTCTTTACCGATTATCCCTACGGCGTATACATAGCCGCAAAAGAGCATATACAGAATCTGGCGCAGTTTAATGATCGTCAAAAGAATAACCTTGCAAAAATTTTAAAGGAAACTGCCGGAACTCTTGATACCTTATTTGGCTATCCATTTCCTTATATGATGTGTATGCATCAGGATCCGGTCAATAGCGAAGATTGTTCTGACTATTTCCATTTCCATATTGAATTTTTCCCACCCATGCGTGCTGCAGATAAGCAAAAATTCAACGCATCCAGCGAAACCGGTGCGTGGGCCGCTTGTAACCCTACTGCTCCGGAAGAAAAGGCAGAAGAACTTCGGCAGGCATATGAAAAATTTCTGAAAGGATAGATCACTATGACAACGCAAGATTTAAAAAATCAATTTCTTGATACCTTTGGAGAAGATTCTGAAGAGATCCGGGTTTTTGCATCACCGGGCAGGGTTAATTTAATCGGCGAGCATACCGATTATAATGGCGGATTTGTTTTCCCTGCTGCCCTGTCTTTTTGCACCACCGTTATTGCCCGGGAACGCACAGACGGCAAAATTAGAATAAAAGCGACCGATCTTCCTGAAATGGTAGAGGGTCCTTTAGATACCCTTGAAAACTTCCGGGATTTAAAATGGGGCAATTATCAGTTCGGCGTCTTTGTGGAACATCAAAAGGCCGGTTACAATATAACCGGGGCAGATATGCTGT
>JAZRPL010000026.1:0-31998 GCA_045649245.1 Ructibacterium sp. | reverse complement strand
ACTCTTCGTACTTTTTGTATTACCGCTTTCTCACTGTTTACTTTTCAAACATCACGCCGCTCCCTCAAGGGACAGCCTACTTAGTATACCACGTCTTCCCACCCTTGTCAAGATCTTTTTTTCACTTTTTTCAAGAGTTTTTTGACTGTGGTCGCCCTTTCTCGAAGCGACTTTGTTAGTTTACCATCTTTTTCTCTTCTTGTCAACACTTTTTTTATTAAAAATCAGCACAAAGCCGCTTTGATATTTCTCTTGTTTTTTAGTCATTTTTCCCCTAACAGGATTTCAAATCTTTTCCGGTTCGACAGATTGACAGAATATTTCTCCTGTGATATCATAGAATATACAAGGAGGTGGTGCCTTTGGAATACAGGATCGCAAAAGCAAAAGTATCATTAAATATCATAAAAGCAATTCTCTTTCCGCAATGGTCCGGCACAATACCCTCTGTAACTTGTTGCTAACAAAACGAACCATGCATATATTGCAAAGTCCATGGTCTGTAATGACAATTCATTTTTATAACCCTATATATAAAGGAGCATTATCTTTATCATGAATCATTGGAATGTAATCATACAAGAATACCAAATTCATTTAATCTTTAGATTACTTATGGCATGTCTATGCGGAATTGCCATCGGTTTTGAACGAAAAAACCGCGCAAAAGAGGCCGGTATACGAACCCACTGTATTGTCGCCTGTGCTTCGGCACTGATGATGATTATCTCCAAATACGGGTTTGGCGATTTGCTAGATGGCACCATTTATCCCCAAACCGAAGTGAAACTGGATCCTTCCCGTATGGCACAAGGCATTGTGACCGGCATCGGTTTTTTGGGAGCCGGTATCATATACATCCAAAGAGGTGCTATCCGCGGGTTGACTACCTCAGCCGGTATTTGGGCCACTTCCGGTATTGGCATGGCACTGGGAGCCGGCATGTATCTCATCGGCATTATTGCAACAGGGATTATTTTATCGGCACAATTAATTTTACATACCAAAAATCAATTTATGCGGGCACACAAAACTAAGACCCTGAAAATATTTGCTGTTAACGTCTCAAACTTTCAGGAGGACACTGTGAAACAGTTATCAGATTTAAGAATTTCCGTAATGGATGTCTCGGTAACGAAAAACGAGGATGGCAATTTTGATTATGCATTCTTTCTAGATATTCCAAAAACAATCTGCGAAGAAGATTTGGTTTCATCCTTCCCCTACCGTTGCTCCATAGACTTTACCCATTAATATACCAAAACCGAAGCCTTTGGCTTCGGTTTTATTTTTATCGTAAATTGCTTTGGGCTTTAAATCCAATTTGCGGTATTGCCAAGCAGAAAAATCTGTTGTATAATGTCACTAGTCTTAAGATAAAGAAATTTCATTACAACGAGGTATTTTTATGGTTGCAATTATTGACTATGGTGCCGGCAACTTACGTTCGGTACAAAAAGCCTGCCAGTTTGTTGGCGCGCAGGCAGAAATTACTGCCGACCCTAAACAGATTATTGCTGCAGATCACGTTATTCTGCCGGGAGTAGGGGCTTTTGGCGATTGTATGCGCAATCTTCACGCTACCGGCTTAACCGAAACTGTGAAACAAGTGGCCGCCGGCAACACTCCCTTTTTGGGAATCTGTCTTGGGATGCAACTCTTATTTGAATCCAGCGAGGAATCTCCCGGGGTGGAAGGTCTTGGCATCTTCCCCGGAAAAATCACAAAAATTCCTAAGCAGGAGGGTTATAAAATCCCGCATATGGGTTGGAACTCCTTAGATTTCTGCAAGGACTCTCCTCTTTTTTCCGATCTTCCGGAACATCCCTTTGTTTATTTTGTCCACTCCTATTATGCCCAACCTAAAAACCCTGATATTATCGCAGCCAAAACCACCTACTGCGGACAACTGCCCGTTGCCCTCAGCAGCGGCACAGTCTTTGCCACTCAATTTCATCCGGAAAAAAGCGGAGATATTGGCCTTAAGATTTTGAAAAATTTCCTAAAGATAAGGGGGAATTTCTAATGCACGCAAAACGAATCATTCCCTGCTTGGATATTCATAACGGTAGGGTGGTCAAAGGTGTTAACTTTGTCCAGTTACGAGACGCTGGTGACCCGGTAGAAATCGCAAAGGTCTATAATCAGGCCGGGGCAGACGAATTGGTCTTTTTAGACATTACCGCCACCCATGAAGCCAGAGCCACCGTTTTGGATTTGGCCAGACGAGTTGCCGAGACCGTCTTTATCCCCTTTACCATCGGTGGCGGCATCAAAACGGTAGAAGATTTTCGATTGTTACTCAAAGAAGGTGCGGACAAGATTTCCATTAACTCTTCTGCTATCCGCACACCCCGGCTCATTAGCGATGCCGCAGATAAATTCGGCCGGCAATGCGTGGTAGTGGCCATCGACGCCAAACTGCGAGAGGATGGCAGCGGTTGGAACGTCTTTATCAACGGCGGCCGCATTGACACCGGTTTGGATGCTGTAGAATGGGCGATGCAAGCCGACCGATTGGGTGCGGGAGAAATCCTTTTAACCTCTATGGATTGTGACGGAACCAAGGCCGGATATGATTTAGACCTGACCCGCATTGTTTCTGAGCATGTTTCTGTCCCGGTCATTGCCTCCGGCGGTGCCGGCACTATGGAACATTTCAAAGACGCCCTTACCGTTGGAAAAGCAGATGCAACACTGGCGGCCTCTCTCTTCCATTTTCGGGAAATTGAAATTAAGGACTTAAAAGAATACTTGAGAAAAGAACAGGTCCCCATTCGTTTATAAAAAAATCCCCCGTATAACACGGGGGATTTTTATAATGTCTTGATTCTTATTTCTTCATAGCCTCTTCGACTGCAACAGCAACCGCAACGGTCATACCAACCATGGGGTTGTTACCTGCACCGATAAGTCCCATCATTTCAACGTGCGCAGGAACTGAAGAAGATCCTGCAAACTGAGCATCTGAATGCATACGGCCCATGGTATCGGTCATGCCATAGGAAGCAGGGCCTGCCGCCATGTTGTCCGGATGCAAAGTTCTTCCGGTACCGCCGCCGGAAGCAACGGAGAAGTATTTCTTGCCCTGTTCGATACATTCCTTTTTATAAGTTCCTGCAACCGGATGCTGGAACCGGGTAGGATTGGTGGAGTTACCGGTAATGGAAACATCAACACCCTCTAAATGCATGATAGCAACGCCTTCGCGCACATCATCTGCACCATAGCAACGAACCTTTGCCCGCTCACCATTGGAATACGCAGTTTCCTTAACCACATTAACCTTACCGGTATAGTAATCAAACTGGGTTTGTACATAGGTAAAACCATTGATACGGGAAATAATCTGCGCCGCATCTTTGCCAAGACCGTTTAAGATAACCCGCAGATCTTCTTTTCTCGCCTTGTTAGCACTTCTTGCCAAACCGATGGCACCTTCAGCTGCGGCAAAGGACTCATGGCCTGCAAGGAACGCAAAACACTTGGTCTCTTCCCGAAGCAAACGCGCACCCAAATTACCATGACCAATACCAACCTTACGATCATCGGCAACTGAACCGGGGATACAGAAGGACTGAAGACCTACACCGATTTTCTCTGCTGCATCTGCTGCATTGGTTACACCATCTTTGATAGCAATAGCCGCACCAACAATATACGCCCAACAAGCATTCTCAAAACAGATGGGCTGAATACCCTTTACCATATTGTATACGTCAATTCCCTTATCATCACAGATCTGCTTTGCCTCTTCAATAGAAGCAATGCCATGCTTTGCAAGTTCTGCATTGATCTGGTCAATTCTTCTTTCATAACTCTCAAATAAAGCCATTCTCCATACCTCCTATCTTATTCGTGCCGCGGGTCGATGAGTTTTGCAGCATCGTCCACTCTTCCGTACTGACCGCTAGCCTTTTCCAAGGCTTCGTTAGCGTCCATGCCTTTTCCAATCATCTCCATCATTTTGCCAAGATGAACAAACTTATAACCGATAATCTGACCTTCTGCATCTACTGCAATTTTGGTAATATACCCTTCGGCCAGTTCCAAATATCTGGGGCCTTTTTCCAAGGTCGCATAGGTGGTACCCACCTGACTGCGAAGACCCTTACCAAGATCCTCAAGTCCTGCACCGATGGGAAGACCGTCTTCGGAAAAAGCAGTCTGTGTCCGGCCATAAACAATCTGGAGGAACAATTCCCGCATAGCGGTGTTAATCGCGTCGCAAACCAAGTCGGTATTTAGGGCTTCTAGCAACGTCTTACCAATCAATATCTCAGATGCCATGGCGGCAGAATGGGTCATACCACTACAACCAACGGTCTCTACCAATGCCTCTTGGATGATACCCTCTTTTACATTCAGGGTCAACTTACAAGTTCCCTGTTGCGGTGCGCACCAACCAATACCGTGGGTCAATCCGGAAATGTCCCGAACCTCTTTCGCCTGCGTCCACTTTCCCTCCTGAGGAATCGGCGCTGGGCCATGATATGCGCCCTTCGCAAGCGGACACATTTTTTCTACTTCGCTTGAATACTTCATTTACTCTGCTCCTTTCATATCAATCGGCAAAAAGCCCATTATGTTAATTATATCACAATTTTAAAAATATGCAATCTTTTCCACGAAAATCTACAACCCGTCAAAAGACAACAAAAAGTTTCATCAGTTTTTTGTCTACTTCGACAAATTCTATTATTTTTCCAGTTCCATGATTTTTTCTACCCGCCGTGCATGACGGCCTCCCTGATGCTTGGCATTCAGGTAAGCATCCACAATCTCTAAGGCCAGATCCGGTCCGGTAATCCGTTCCCCAAGGCAAAGAATTTGTGCATCATTGTGCTCCCGACTCATCCGTGCACTATAACAGTCGGTTACATGGGCCGCACGGATTCCGTCAATTTTATTGGCAGAAATACTTATACCAATCCCTGTGCCGCAAATTAAAATCCCCAAATCAAAGGCACCTTCCAGATATGCACCACACACCTTTTTTGCAATATCCGGATAATCTGCCGCTACACCGGGGTCTGTGCCGTAATCAATCACTTCATACCCCGCCTTGCTTAAATGCTCGGTAATATACGTTTTATGATTCACGCCGCCATGATCGCTGCCGATTCCAATCTTCATGCAAGAGCCTCCTCTTCTCTATTCTCTTCCCATCATAACAAAGAACTGCTGGAAAAGCAATTAAAAATTCAAAATTACCAAAAAATTTATTCTATTTTTGTTGTATTTAACCCCAATTTATAGTATACTATATAATGTTTACTATGGATTGATGGTGACAGGAGGATTAGAAAATGGATTACATACAGGAATACCAGAGATGGCTGGATATGGCAGATACCGCAACTGTGGAGGAACTCTCTGCCATCGCTAACAACGATAACGAAATTAAAGATCGTTTTTATAAAACGCTGGAGTTTGGGACGGCCGGCTTGCGAGGCGTCCTTGGCGCAGGTTCTAACCGAATGAACACCTATGTTGTAGGGCAGGCTACCCAAGGTCTTGCCAACCAACTCATTAAGACCAACCCAAAAGGAGCAGACCTTAGCGTGGCCATTGCCTATGACAGCCGTCATCAATCAGATGTATTTGCCAGAGAGGCAGCCATCATCTTAGCGGCCAACGGAATTAAAGTCTATTTGTTTGAAGAACTCAAACCGGTGCCGGAACTTTCCTTTGCGGTGCGTTATCAAAACGCAACAGCCGGTATCGCAATTACCGCCAGTCACAATCCCGCTAAATACAACGGTTATAAAGTCTATGGTGCAGACGGCGCTCAACTAAATCCAAAACTGGCAGCGATTGTTCTGGAAGAAATCGCAAAAACAGACTTATTTACCGGCGTTAAAAAATGCGACTTTGATCAGGCCGTTGCGGACGGCATGATCATCCTGATGGGCGACGAAGTAGAAGAAGTTTATTTGGACCAGGTACAGGCACAATGTATTAATCCAAAACTCTGCAAAGAAAAAGGAGATACATTGCAGTTCGTTTACACGCCCTTCCATGGCACAGGCAATAAACCGGTTCGAAAAATTTTAAAACGCCTTGGTTTTGACAACGTTGTTGTTGTAAAGGAACAGGAACTGCCGGATGGGGATTTCCCCACGGTGGCCTCCCCCAATCCGGAAAACAAAGAAGGCTTTGTCCTTGCCATGGAGTATGCCAAGAAATGCGGCGCCGACTTAATTGTAGGTACCGACCCGGATGCTGACCGTGTGGGGATTTTGGTCAAAGAAAAATCCGGCGATTATATTCCCTTTACAGGAAATCAGGTAGGAGCATTGCTGACGGAATATATTTTAAGCAACTTAGCAGAACAAGGACAGATTCCCGCTGACGGTTATGTCGTCAAAACCATTGTTACCACCAATTTGATTCAAAAAATGTGTGATGCCTATAACGTGGAAATGAAGGAAGTCTTAACCGGCTTTAAGTTTATCGGCGAAAAAATCAAAGAATCAGAAGAAACCGGCAAAGGCACCTATCTCTTTGGATTTGAAGAAAGTTACGGCTATTTAAAGGGAACCTATGCAAGGGATAAAGACGCAGTTGTTGCCGTCATGTTGATTGCAGAAATGGCACTGTATTATCAAGAAAAAGGCAGTTCCATTTTGGAACAAATGGATAAAATCTACCAAAAATACGGCTATTATCGTGAAGAGGTAACCTCCGTTACTTTAGAAGGCATCGAAGGTCTTGAAAAGATTCAATCGATTATGCAAAAGATGCGACAAAACCCGCCCAAGACCATTGCCGGAAAAAAACTGCTTGCCGTTCGGGACTATGCTTCCTCCGTACGCACCGATCTTCAAACCGGAGCACAGGAAAAGATTCTTCTTCCTGCTTCCAATGTAATCTATCTGGAACTGGAAGATGGCAACAACTTTGTCATCCGTCCCTCCGGTACCGAACCAAAGATCAAACTCTACTGTCTCTTAAAAGGCGCAACCGATCAGGAAGCAAACCTGCTAGTGGCCAAGGTAAAAGACGATATCGCACAAATTGTTTCATAAAAAAATCCACCCATATGGGTGGATTTTTATTTAGATAACAAATTAGGTATTTTATCCTTCTGTTTTTAAATCCAAGGCCGAATCCAAAATTAACTCCGCCTGATTCTCTTTAAAATATGTCCGTGCAGTTTCTCCTTCGACTCCAGTCAATACTGCCGCAAAAGGAAATCCGCCCGCCTTGGCAGCAAACAAATCACTTGGAGCATCTCCCACCACCAAACACCTTTTTGCAAGATCCTGCGGAACGGCTCCCTCATAAAGTTGCCGATTGGTATACTGGGTTCCAAAAGCCGCCTTTTGAAAGACAAAGGGATGGGGTTTTGCTAAAGGCTCCGAGGGAGAAAGTTCCTTCTCCGCCTCCAGCACCTCATCATAAGTTGCAATATATTCGGGCACAAAATATTTTTCCAATCCCCATTTCTGCAAGGGATATAGAATTTCTTCCCGGGGACGGCCAGTGCCGATCCCAAGTCGAAACCCCTCTTTTCGCAGTGCAGAAAGGGTCTCTCTCAGTTCCCCCATAGGAAGAATCGGTTCCTCGTTTTCTTTCAAGCCGGGAACCTCCGCCGTCCCATGGAACCACCGCGCAAAACATTCCGTCAGTTCCTGCCACAGCCTTCCTTCCCCACGCTTGTAACATCCTACCTCGCCGGGGATAGCCGAAGCAATCAGCCCCTCCATGGCAACATATAATTCGGGGGGCTGCAAAGCAACATTTTCAAGGAACATAGAAACAGATGTAAAATGCCATTCCTCAAAAGTTTCCAGTTCGGGTTCTAAATACCGGGACACACCAAAGACTAAATAGGCCAGGTCCCAGTTGGTATTCACACCCAATCTTTTAACGGTACGAATGACCTTTCCGTCGCAAAAAATCCGCTGAAAAATCCGCCGGACATTTTTATAACACCATTCCCGATCCAGTTCCTGCCGACCGTAATATTCTCTGCTATAGAGGAGTTCATAAACAGTCAATGCGGCAGTGTCCCAGTAGATCTGCTCGTTGGTGATTACACCGTCCATATCAAAAATCAAAGTGTCAATTTCACTCCGCTGTAACTTCATAGGTAACCCTTCCTGCCACACCGGATGTCAATCCGGCTCGATTTTCGTCTATGGATAAAGCCGCACCCAGCGCAATGCCAAAAGCCCGATAGGCCGCCTCCCAGATATGATGTCCGTTTTTACCTTTTTGGATATCCAGATGGAGAGTGCACCGTGCTCCCTGTGCAAAACCGTCTAAGAAGGTAATTAACTCCTCAGCCGGCATCCCCTCTACCATCTCATCATAATCTACGCTACTGGTAAAGTCCAGATAGGACCGATCTTCAAAAGAGATAGCCGCCTCTGCCTTGGCCTCATCAATGATTCCGACACCCACTCCATAACCGGATGGGGTATTAAGCCGAACATATTCACCAACAGCCCGACCAAGCGTCATGGAAACATCTTCCGTCACCAAATGCACTAACTGAAACTCGCTGAGGTCCATAGTAATTTCGATGTTTAGCCCCGCCCTCCAAGCAATATGCTCAATCATATGATTGAGAAAGGGTAGCGGTGTCCGGATTTTTTTCCGGTAATCCGGTTTTAAGACTCCTTTTTCAATCGCAACCTCAATGGAAGATTCGGTGGTTTTCCGAGCAACTGTGATCTTGTTCTTCATCAGAATCATCTCCTATCTTTACTCTTTATTTCCTCTCTTTAACTGCTAAGCCATGGGTGTCAAAACCCTCTACCGTCGCAATTTGATATGCATAATCCCGCACCATTTCAAAACCAGCCTTAGAAGCATAACCAACCGAGGACCGCTTTAAGAAATCAAAGACCGATACACTGGAATAGGTCTTGGCGAATTGTCCAGTAGGCAAAATGGCATTAGGTCCCAATACGAAATTACACAGGGTAACCGGTGTATAGTCGCCAAGAAGTATCTCCCCTGCATTCTTAATTTTGGGAAGAATCTCAAAAGGTTTCTCCGTCATAACTTCCATGTGTTCGGGTGCATAGTCATTAACAAAGGCAATACTCTCTTCCAGACTATCGGTAATAATAGCACCGCCATAGGTATTCAAGTTTGTAGTAACGAATTCCCGCCGTTTTTCAGAAATCTTGGTCAGTTGCCGCTCTACAATTTTTGCCGCTTTCTCTACCAGTTCAGGGCTATGGGTTACCAAAAGCGCCGCCGAATCAGGACCGTGCTCTGCCTCAATCATCCAATCAAGGGCCACCTTTTCCGGATCTGCCTTTTCATCGGCCAAAACAATACACTCACTGGGTCCTGCAGGCAATCCGGCATCGATATAGTTTGCCAGAACTCTCTTAGCCGCTGTAGCATAAGAATTCCCCGGTCCGATAATCTTATGACACTTGGGAATGGTCTCAGTTCCAAACGCCACCGCTGCCACCGCCTGAATTCCGCCCACCTTATAGATCTCGGTAATTCCGATGATCTTTGCGGCAGCCAAAATTGCATCATCTACCTCTCCTTTTTCATTGGGAGGTGTTACTACAACGATTTTTTCTACATTGGCTACCTTAGCCGGCACACCCAGCATCAGCAATACGGACGGGAAACTCCCTTTCCCCCGGGGAACATATAAACAAACATCCACAATAGGGGTGGTTTTTTCCCCTACCAACAAACCTTTGTCTACCTCGGTGAACCACATTTCCTCCGGCAGTTGTTTTTCATGAAAATTACGGATGTTTTTGGCCGCATACTCGATGGCAGTACGGGTTTTCGCATCCAATCTTTCATAACCGGCCTCAATTTCCTCCGGCCGAACCTTCATGTTTTCCTTGGCCAATGTAACACGGTCAAACTTGGCGGTGTATTCCAAAACCGCCGCATCCCCCCGTACACGGATATCATCGGACACTTCCTTTGCCAGCTTCATGTGCTCGGAAATATCCGTCTCCGCACGCTTCATAATAAAACTCTTTTTCTCTTCTGATAATTCAGATAATCTATAAATGTTCATCCGTTTCTCTCCTTCGTCATTGGTTGTCACTAAATTTCCCGTATCAATGATGGAACAGACGGATTCCGGTAAAAGCCATAGCCATTCCAAACTTATTACAGGTTTCAATGACATTGTCATCCCGGATACTGCCACCCGGTTGGGCAATAACCGTAACACCGGATTTGTGTGCCCGCTCGATGTTGTCCCCAAAGGGGAAGAAGGCATCAGACCCAAGGGCCACATCGGTATTCTGGGCAAGCCAAGCCTTTTGCTCCTCCTTGGTAAATACCGGCGGCTTTACTTTAAAGGTCTTTTCCCATACACCGTCAGCCAAAACATCCATATATTCATCTGAAATATAAACATCAATGGCATTATCCCGATCCGCACGCCGGATTCCATCTACGAACTGAAGTCCCAATACCTGGGGTGCTTGCCGCAACCACCAAATGTCCGCCTTGTTTCCGGCAAGACGGGTACAGTGAATCCTTGACTGCTGCCCCGCGCCGATCCCGATAGCCTGTCCGTCCTTGACATAGCAAACACTGTTGGACTGGGTATACTTTAAGGTAATCAAAGCAATCATCAAATCCCGCTTTTGCTCTGCCGTCATGGTTTTATTCTCAGTCACTACTTGGGTCAGAAGGGTTTCATCAATCTTGAGTTCATTTCTTCCCTGCTCAAAAGTCACACCGTAAACCTGTTTCCGTTCCACCGGTGCTGGCAGATAATCCGGATCCATGGCAATAACATTGTAACTTCCCTTCCGCTTTCCTTTTAAAATTTCCAATGCCTCATCGGTATAACCCGGCGCAATAACTCCATCCGAAACCTCTTTGGCAATCAGTTGTGCCGTCGCCTTGTCACAAATATCAGAAAGCGCAATAAAATCGCCAAAAGAAGACATACGATCCGCACCTCTGGCTCTGGCATAGGCATTGGCAAGCGGGGTCATCTCCATAGACTCATCAACAAAATAGATTTTCTTTAGTGTATCCGACAAAGGAAGACCTACCGCCGCACCGGCCGGCGAAACATGCTTAAACGAGGTAGCCGCCGGAAGTCCGGTCGCCGCTTTTAATTCCTGTACCAACTGCCATCCGTTCAGCGCATCCAATAAATTGATATATCCCGGCTTCCCGCACAGCACGGTAAAGGGGATCTCCCCCTCCTCCATAAAAACCCGTGATGGCTTTTGGTTGGGATTACAACCGTATTTTAATTCCATTTCCTTCATGGTCTCTCGTCCTTTCTGCTATTACTTTTCGTGTATTTCCGTCTTTTCCCTACTGATTCTTATTGATAATCTTCGATTGTACTGCACCGCTCTTTAAATCAATATATCGTACAAACAACGATACTTTGTTCTCCTCGTTCAAACTGTTCCAAAGATCTGCCGCAAAGGTTTCCATATCATTGGGAATCTCCACCGCTTTGGGTTCTCCCGCAAAAGAGGGAAGAGGACTTCCGTCTCCCATATAAGTATGAATAAAATGCCCTTCCCCTGCCCGAGGATTGTTATAGGCAAAGGTATGTCGCAAACAAGAGGAGGGATCTCCATCCGCACTCTTTAGAATGGACAATGCATAGTTAAAATCTTCATCTGTGGTTTTGATAATTCCGGAAATTCTCGGGGTATAATTGGGTGCGTCATCCTCAAACTCCCGGGTCCGCAGTGCTTGTTCAAAGGTCATCTGCTGATTCATCAAATCATACACCGTGTCTGTTTGATCACCATTGGTAACAATCGTCTTATTCCCGAGTACCCGTACCGGTGCATAAATAATCAAATGCGGGTCTTCCAACTTAGAAGGATCATAGGCTTGGGTCCGGATTCCGTTTCCGTCTTCGACAAAGACCCGATTCCGACTGTTGCTGCTCCTTCCCATAATGAAATAGGCAGCCACCGCCGATTTTCCATCCTTGGATTTCCCCAGAATAATTCCTCTGCCCGGATAACTGTTCTGCATTAATTCTTCATAAAGATTAATTTTCATAAATTTCCCTCCTTATCCTATTTGATCTGTCCACTACAAATCAATTCCACTGCCTTGGGAAGAATCTTCCACTCAGCCTCTTCCATAACCCGTTTTTGCAGGATTTCGGCCGTATCGCCTTCTTGTATTTCCACCGCTTTTTGGAGCAGGATTCTTCCGCCATCGGTAACCTCATTAACCAAATGCACCGTTGCGCCGGTTACCTTTACTCCATAATCCAGGGCCGCCTGATGTACCTTTAACCCATAAAAGCCGTCGCCGCAAAAGGAAGGAATCAAGGACGGGTGGATATTCAGAATTTTGTCCTTATATTCTCTCAGCAGTTCCCCTTCCAAAATCGCCAAAAATCCGGCAAGGACAATAACATCTACCTTCTTTTCCTTCATATACCGGCAGATTTCCTCATTGAATTTTTTACTGTCACCGCCACAGGATTTCTTGGTAATAACCTTATGGTCAATCCCCGCTTTTTCGGCTCGCTCCAGGGCATATACCCCCTCTTTGTTGCTTACCACCGTAACAATTTTTCCGCTAGAGAGGACTCCACTCTCCTGAGCATCCAGCAACGCCTGCAGATTGGTCCCGCCGCCGGAAACCAAAACGCCGATGTTTAGCATATGTCCACTCCTTTTTCTCCGTCTACAATCTCACCAATCACAAAGGCCTTCTCGCCCAGATCCTGTACTGCTTTTATAGCCGCATCCGCTTGATTTGCCGGAACCGCCATCATCAATCCAACACCCATATTATAGGTGTTAAACATATCCCGCTCCGAAATATTGCCCAATTTCTGAATCATTTGGAAGATAGGCAGAACCTCAAAACTATTCTTATCAATCTTGGCTCTGGTTCCCTCCTTGAGCATACGGGGGATATTCTCAATAAACCCGCCACCGGTAATATGGGATACCGCCCGAACATCCGCCTTTTCGATGGCAGAAAGCAAAGGCTTTACATAGATTTTGGTGGGGGTCAGCAAGGCTTCGCCCAATGTCATGCCAAGTTCATCACTATATGTATGTAACCGTTTGACACAATCGTTGCTATCATCAATTCCAAACACCTTTCGAACCAGAGAATACCCGTTGGAATGTACGCCGGAAGACTGGATTCCTACAATAACATTTCCCGATTCCAGACGGGACCCGTCAATAATATCCTCTTTATCTACAATCCCCACAGAAAATCCTGCTAAATCATACTCTTCCGGATCATAAAATCCGGGCATCTCCGCTGTTTCGCCGCCGATTAAGGCACATCCGGCTTGCACACAGCCATCTGCCACACCTTTCACAATATCCGCCACCCGCTCCGGAACATTCTTACCAACGGCAATATAATCCAAAAAGAACAAGGGTTTTGCACCGCCGCAAGCAATATCATTGACGCACATGGCCACACAATCCTGCCCTACGGTATCATGCTTGTCCATCAAAAAGGCCAACTTCAGTTTGGTACCCACGCCATCCGTGCCGGACACCAAAACCGGATTTTTATATCCTGTTCCAATCTCAAACAAACCGCCAAACCCGCCAATTCCGGACAATACGCCGGGAATATTGGTGCGTTTTACATGGCTCTTCATCAATTCTACCGCTTTGTAACCTGCTTCTACATCTACTCCTGCATCTCTGTATGCCTGACTCATAATTTCCTCCTTGTTCTGTTCACATTCTTCTCTTTGTTTCTTATTGACAACCAACTAAAAATTTTTCAATTCCTCTTGCAATTTTTCGTCCTTTTTAAGAACCTCTGCCGCCATATCCCTTTTAAATTGCTCCAATTTATCCGCAAGCGCAGCATCGGACAGTGCCAACATTTGTACCGCCAAAATCCCGGCATTGTCTGCACCATTAACCGCCACCGTTGCCACCGGAATTCCGGACGGCATCTGTACCATGGACAAAAGGGAATCTAGTCCATCCATCAAAGAGGACTTGATCGGCAAGGCAATAACCGGCAACGTTGTATATGCTGCAATGACGCCCCCCAAATGTGCCGCTTTGCCGGCGGCCGCAATAATAACCTTTACACCCTTTTCCTTGGCTTCTTTGGCAAATGCCTCTGCCTGATAAGGGGTCCGATGGGCAGAAATTACATGCGCCTCAAAGTCTACCCCGAATTGCTTTAATCGTTCCATGGCCCCTTTGACCACCGGAAGATCCGAGTTGCTTCCCATAATAATTGCTACTTGTGCCATATTCAAACTTCTCCTCTCCGCATTGCAAGCAGATTTTTTATTGCATCCATTCTTCTGCCGTCTTTTCTTCTGCAGAGAAAACGGCGTTCGTTTCCTTCTTTTGATAAACCACCGCACCATCTACAATGGTATAACACACATCGCTTCCTCGAGCGGTATAGACCAGATTAGAAAGGGTATTATGATTGGGTCTAAACTGTACTCCTCTAAAATCCAATAAGATAATATCTGCCAGATATCCTTCCTTTAACAATCCCAAATCGTCATATCCCAGTGCCTTGGCACCGTTTACCGTTGCCATCTTTAAAATTTCAAAGGCCGGCAATACCGTTGGCTCTCGCAGGATACCCTTATGCAAAATCCCCGTTAGTTTTATCTCCTCAAAGAGATCCAGATTATTGTTACTGGAAGCACCATCCGTCCCCAAAGCAACCGCAACTCCTTTTTCTATGAGTTTGGGCACTTCGGCTACCCCGGAGGCCAATTTTAAATTACTGACGGGATTATGTACTACCGTAGCACTGGCATTGGCCAGCATGGTCATATCCTCCTCCGAAAGCCACACGCCATGGGCAGCGGTCAAAGGCAGATCCAGCAAGCCGCATTCCCCCATCAAGGCAGTAGGACTTTTCCCAAAGTCCCGCTGACAATCTCGATTTTCCGTCTCGGTTTCCGACAGATGGGTATGTAGTCGCAAGCCATGTTCCTTGGCAAAGGCAACGCATCGTTTTAAAGTTTCCGGCGAACAGGTATAGACGGCATGGGGAGAAATCCCCACACGCAACCGTCCGCTTCCCGCAGCAGTCTTTGCAAGCAACCGCTCCGTTTTTTCCAGTTTTTTATCCAAAACAGAATCGGTAATCCCCTCATGCAATACACCACGGATTCCCAACTGTTCTGCCGCTTTGGCTGTTTCCTCCTGAAAAAAATACATGTCATGGAAACAGGTGGTTCCTGTGGAAAGCATTTCTAAAATTCCGTTTATGCTGGCCTGATATACCATCTCCGGAGTTAACGTATCCTCGAAGGGAAAAATTTTCTCAAACAACCACTCCTTGAGATTCATATCATCGGCATAACTCCGCAGCAGTGTCATGGCTGTATGGGTATGGGCATTGACCAGTCCTGGCATGGCCACCATACCACAACCATCTATCACCCGATCAAAGTTTCCTTCCGGACGCTCTGTTCCAACATAGGAAATCCGGTTTCCTCGGACGGCAATATATCCATCCTCTATGATTTGATCCGCACTGCACATGGTTACCGCTGTCACATGTTCTATCAATAAATTTCGGTTCATTCTGCATACCTCATATCCGCAACGGTCCAATTCTTCACCTTATCATAATACCTTGTTGCCTCCTCTTTTGCAAGAGTCAGGTCTAAATTTCGGTAATTTCCACATTCTATTTCACTGGCACCAGGCATTTCTCCGTGATATTCCATGATTTTTTCCAAGGTATCCCGAATCAGCCAAAGATTTTCTTCATGATCGAGATTACGTATCAGAAGATAAAACCCGGTCTGGCAACCCATAGGCCCAAAATAGATGATCTTATCTGCCAGGGTACTATTTCGAATAATAGTAGCAAAAAGATGTTCCAGGGAGTGCATAGACCCATTGGACATCAAGGCTCCGGTGTTGGGTTTTCTCATGCGCAAATCATAAGTTACCACATCCCCATCGATTCGGGAAAGATAAATCCCTTCCACAATCTTTCTGTGATCGACGGTAAAACTTGTAATTTTCTTCATAGTCCTCCCACCACCTCAGTCAGCAATTCTCGTAGCCGCAACTTCCCTTTATCCTCTGCCTCGGCAATGATTTTCTGATTGAATCCGCCTTGGTCCATCCCCGCTGCCATATTGGTTACACAAGAAAGCCCAAGCACCTGCATCCCGCAATGGACTGCACTGATGACCTCCGGCACCGTTGACATTCCTACCAGGTCGGCACCCAAAAGCCGCAACATCCGAATCTCCGCCGGCGTTTCAAACTGGGGCCCGCCCATATAGGCATAGACTCCCTCTAAAAGGTCAATGCCTAACTTTTCCGCTGCCGCTTTGGCAAGTTCCCGGAGTTTTGGCGTATAGGCATGGGTCATATCAAAAAACCGTTCTCCCAGTTCCTGTGGATTTTCTCCGCGCAAGGGGCTTTCCAAATCAAATTTTATATGATCGGAGATTAACACCACATCCCCCGGTGTATATGCTGGATTGATTCCACCCGAAGCATTGGTCACAATAACCGTTTCTATCCCCAAACTTCGCATGGTCTGTATGGGCATGGCCAGTTGTTGCATGGTATACCCCTCATAAAAATGGACTCTGCCCTGCATCACCAAAACAAACTGCCCAGATAACCAACCGGCTAAAAACCGTCCGGCATGACCATCCACGGTGGAAATTGGGAATCCGGGAATCTCCTCATAGGGGATTTCGGTCTCTACCGCGATACAATCCGCCACCTCGCCAAGGCCGGTTCCTAGAACCAAACCTATCTTAGGCATCCTCCCTATCCTTTGTTTTATATACTCCACCGCTTGCTTGTACATTTTTCCACCTTCAAAACAGCCTGACGCATACCCCATCGGGCATGCGCCTACTGTCCCTTTTATTTAAAATACTGTACGCCGGATGCAAAGATCTTTTGATCCTTGTTGCCGGGAATGTTCTTAAACACATCGTCTTTAAACCGCTCTGAATGTCCCATCTTACCTAAAACACGACCATCCACACTGGTAATTCCTTCGATGGCATAATAAGAGCCATTAGGGTTATAGGGCATCTCATAAGTGGGGTTGCCGTCCAAATCTACATACTGGGTGGCAATCTGACCGTTCTTCTCCATCTCTGCAATGACCTCCGGGCTTGCCACAAAACGGCCTTCCCCGTGGGAAACTGCAATCTGATGAATATCCCCCAATTCTACCCCGCTGAACCACGGAGATTTGACCGAGGAAATCCGGGTAGACACCATTTGCGATACATGGCGGCCAATGGTATTAAAGGTTAAGGTGGGGCTGCTGCTTTCCGCCTTGCGAATCTCACCGTAGGGAACCAATCCCAGTTTGATCAAAGCCTGAAATCCGTTACAAATTCCCAGCATCAAACCATCCCGATGATAAAGCAGATCCATGACCGCTTCCTTGACACGCTCGTTCTCAAATGCAGCCTTGATAAACTTTCCGGAACCATCCGGCTCGTCGCCGCCGGAAAAACCACCGGGCAGCATAACAATCTGGGCACGGCGAATGGATTCCACAAACCGATTGATGGAATCTTCGATATGGGCTGCCTTTAGGTTTTTAAAGATTTGCACATCGGCAACACCGCCGACCCGCTCAAAGGCACGGGCAGAATCATACTCGCAGTTTGTTCCCGGGAACGCCGGAATAAAAATCTGGGGTTTTGCAAAAGTTTGCGAAGGTTTGATAGTGACCCTCTCTCCATAGGCAAAGGTTTTCATCCCCACATCTTCGCCTTGGGCGCGGGTTGGGAAAACTTCCTCCAGAGGCTTCTCCCAAGTCTTGAGCATAGATTCTAGGGGAATCTCTTCTCCTTCAATACGAATAACAGGCTCTTCGATGGTATGACCCAGTTTTACTACATCCACTAAATCCCCCATAAAGCCGGTAGCGCCAAGACCTTTAACCTCCACAATGATGCTTCCGTAAAGGGCTTTAAACAGATCTTTCTTATCGCAACAATCGGTGAATTCAAAACCAATTTTGTTTCCAAAGCCCATCTTACAGATGGCCTCCATCACGCCGCCGCTGCCTACCGCCCAAGCGGATTGAATCAATCCTACCTTGGTATCATTAATCATCATGCAAACCATATCATAAAGAGCCTTTAGACTTGCAAAGTCCGGCATCTGATTTTCCTGATATTTCGGTTTTAACCAAAAGACCAGATTTTTGCTGCCCTTAAACTCTCCGGAAACAGCCGTCTTGGCCGATATGGGTGCTACCGCAAAGGAGGTCAGGGTCGGTGGTACATCAATCTCGTTAAAGGAACCTGACATACTGTCTTTTCCGCCAATAGCAGCAATTCCAAGTTCTTCCTGGGCGGTATATCCGCCAAGCAGAGCAGCCAAAGGTTTTCCCCAACGTTTGGGGTCATTTCCCAGTCTCTCAAAATATTCCTGGAACGTCAAATAGATATCCTGATAATCAGCCCCTGCACAAACCGCTTTGGTTACAGAATCTACTACCGCATAAACTGCTCCCAGGAAGGGATTTTCCTTGGAAATTTTGGGATTATAACCAAAACTCATCACCGTTGCCGTATTGGTTTCTTTATGCAAAGTCGGGATCTTAGCAACCATGCTCTGTTGCGGTGTCAACTGATATTTTCCGCCATAGGGCATAAAGACAGATCCTGCACCAATGGTGCTGTCAAACCGTTCTACCAACCCCTTCTGTGAAGCAATATTTAAATCTCCCATCAGGCTTGTCAGTTTCTCTTTCCAGGTTTCCCCTTTTGGATTGGCTTCAAAGAGACTAGCATCATAATTACCATCCGGCACAAATACATCGCTGTGTTTTTCCGCACCATTGGTATTTAAAAAGTCACGGCTGATGTCACAGATAACTTTGCCCCGCCATTCCATGATCAAGCGATTGGCATCGGTGACCTCTGCCACCACCACCGCTTCCAGATTCTCCAGATCGGCCTCGGCAATAAACCGCTCTGCATCTTTGGCCCGAACCACAACAGCCATTCTTTCCTGAGATTCCGAAATGGCCAGTTCTGTACCGTCTAAGCCCTCATACTTTTTGGGAACTTTATCAAGGTTAATCCGTAAACCGTCGGCCAATTCACCAATGGCAACCGATACACCGCCGGCGCCAAAATCGTTACAACGGCGAATCAAGGTTGTAACTTCTTTCTTACGGAAGAGTCTTTGTAACTTCCGCTCTACCGGCGCATTTCCTTTTTGTACTTCAGCGCCACAGGTCTCTAGAGAGGAATCATTGTGGGCCTTAGAGGAGCCGGTTGCACCACCGCAACCGTCCCGTCCGGTCATGCCTCCCAATAGGATAACTACATCGCCCGGTTCCGGCACTTCCCGCACCACATTTTCTTTGGGCGCCGCCGCAATGACCGCACCGATTTCCATTCTCTTTGCCACATATCCTTCATCATAAATCTCCGTAACCTGTCCGGTAGCAAGACCGATTTGGTTACCGTAAGAACTATATCCCTGAGCCGCACCAACGGTAATTTTTCGCTGCGGCAATTTTCCGTGCAGCGTATCTTTTAAGGTTGTTCTGGGATCTCCGGACCCCGTTACCCGCATAGCCTGATACACATAAGATCTTCCAGACAGCGGATCCCGGATGGCACCGCCCAAACAGGTGGCTGCACCACCAAAAGGTTCAATTTCGGTAGGATGGTTGTGGGTCTCATTTTTGAACATTACCA
Source organism: Ructibacterium sp. (assembly GCA_045649245.1). Classification (GTDB taxonomy): domain Bacteria; phylum Bacillota; class Clostridia; order Monoglobales; family Monoglobaceae; genus Ructibacterium. Next base: position 12,371 of record JAZRPL010000026.1, on the reverse strand, counting down.
ACCAATCCTCGCTGGTTCCGTCGGCCATCTCCACCTTAACATTGATGGAACATGCATTGATTTCCTCCGATTCGTCCAGCGCAGTCAGCAATCCCTTTTTCTTTAGTTCTTTGACAGCCATGGTGGCAATATCCATCAAACAAATGTTTTTCTCCCGGTCACCGTAGACCTCCTTGCGGGACTGCAAATAACGCTGATAGGCCTCCGCCGTCAGCTTGTCCTTAATTTCCACATGATCTAAAATGGTAGAAAAGGTAGTATGCCGGCAATGATCCGACCAATAGGTATCGATCATCCGCACCTCGGTCAGACTGGGATTTCTCTTTTCGGTATTTTTAAAATATTCCTGACAGAATTTCACATCATCCAAATCCATGGCAAGACCCAGTTGCTCTAAAAGTTCCTTAAGGGCCGTCTCGTCCATCTCAATAAAGCCATCCACGGTTGCCACATCCGACGGAACTTCAATTTTATCAGCCAGAGTTTCCGGCTTGGAAAAACCGGCAAGACGAGATTCTACCGGATTGACACAATACTCTTCTGCGGCTCTCAGGTCCTCATCGCTGATATCCCCCAATAACACAATGATTTTGGCCGTGCGAACACTGGGTTTCTCGCCGCCGGTCATAATCTGCACACATTGTGCCGCACTGTCTGCCCGCTGATCAAACTGACCGGGCAAATATTCCATGGCAAAATACTTCCCTTCGGAAATTTCCAGGGTTTCCATGGTAAGATGATCCACCTGCGGTTCCGCAAAAACCGTGTCACGGGTCAATTCCAGTTCGGCATCGCTCATTCCTTCTACATCATAGCGGTTGATCACCCGGACACCGCGCAGGCCAAGCAAACCGAGATTCTCCCGCAGGTCGCGACATAGTGCACCTGCCTCAATATCAAATCCTTTTTTCTTTTCTACAAACAACCGTTTTATGCTCATCCCTACCGCTCCATTCCGTCGTGATATTCATGGTTTTTTTCGTGAAGAAGACAAATTTCTCCACATTATTCATTGTAATCGTAAACCCTTGTTTTGTCAAGGAAAATGCAAACAAAATCCCTCTTCATAAAGAAAAATCTCTTTTTTCCTTCTTTTCTCTTTCCAAAGCCTTGACTTTGTGGTCTAAATGCGATAAAATGAAGGTTATAATTTTCAAAAAATCCTAAACTTCGTATATATAAAAGATTTATGAGAGAGGTGATTCCTTTGGATCGAAACAAGACAGCAACGCAACCAGAGAAAGAAAATATCATGCATGACTATATCAATTTAATTCATGAGCAAAATTCGGTCTGGAACTCCATCCCATCCCACTATTATAGCGATTATAATGTAAAACGCGGTTTGCGTAACGCAGATGGCACCGGCGTTTTGGCCGGGCTGACCACCATTGGGGAAGTCCATGGCTATGTTATGGACGAAGGGAACAAGGCACCCGTAGAAGGCAAACTGCGGTATCGCGGTATCGACGTAGAAGACATTGTAGAAAATTGCCGGCAGGAGCATCGTTTTGGTTTTGAAGAAACCACCTTCCTTCTCATGTTCGGTTTTTTGCCCGACCGGAAAACTTTAGATAATTTCAGCAAGATGTTGGCAGGCCGCCGGGAACTCCCCTTTGAATTTACCGAGGATATGATTTTCAAGGCCCCCAGCAAAAACATTATGAATAAACTGGCCCGTTCGGTGCTGGCCCTTTATTCCTACGACGACACACCGGATGATACTTCTGTCGCCAACCTGCTTCGGCAAAGTTTTGATTTAATTGCTCGTTTCCCTGTTTTGGTGGCAAATGCTTACAGTTGTAAGCGCCATTATTTCGACGGTGCGAGTTTGGTTCTGCACAATCCCAATCCTGACTTGTCGGCTGCAGAAAACTTTTTGTATATGATTCGCCCCAACAATCAATACACCCCGTTAGAAGCAGAGATTCTGGATCTGGCCCTCATCTTGCAGGCCGAGCATGGTGCCGGAAACAACTCCGCTTTCACGGTACACGTTCTCTCTTCAACAGGAACAGATACCTACTCGGCCATCGCAGCTGCTGTCGGCTCTCTCAAGGGGCCAAAGCATGGCGGTGCCAATGCCAAGATGCTGGCGCAAATGAACGAAATCAAGGAAAACGTCAAAGACTGGACCGACGAAACCGAGGTACTGGAATATTTGAAGAAAATTCTTCGCAAGGAAGCCGGCGACGGCAAAGGTTTGATTTATGGCATGGGTCATGCCGTCTATACCCTTTCCGACCCACGGACAGGCATCTTAAAATCCCGTGCCGAAGAATTGGCATATGCTACCGGCTACGAAAAAGAATTTCAACTTTACGATCTGGTACAGCGGATGGCACCTCGGGCTTTCCGGGAAGAAAAAGGTCTTAAAAAAGATGTCTGCGCCAATGTGGATTTCTACTCCGGCTTTGTTTTCCAGATGATGGATCTTTCGCCGGATTTGTATACCCCGCTCTTTGCTATGTCCCGCATCGTGGGCTGGTGCGCACACCGCATCGAAGAGATTATGACCAGCAACAAGATTATTCGTCCGGCCTACAAAACCTTGGCTAAGCGAATTCCCTATACCCCCATCGAGCAGCGGGAAACATTGGGTGTGGCAGATCTCATTGATATTGCAACAAGCAGCTCGGATATTGAGGGGATCGAATCTTAATTTTTCAAGATAAAGGAGGTTCCCTATGCGTGAATTTTTAGAAGGGACAGCCCTCGTTATACAAATGATTTACAGCATCCTCCTATACTTAGGGGGAGCCGTTGCTTTGTTTACCATCGCAAGACGCAACCACGCACCTCGTGCTTGGCTCGCCTTTATTCCAATCCTGCAATTCTACATCATCGGCTCTCTTTGTGAAGAATACGTCCTATTGGGTCGACGGATTCGGAATTTGGGATGGTTCTTTGTACTTCTTGAGTTTTTACAGATTTTTCTCAGTTTTTTTGCGGGATTTTTCTTTGCCCCATTACGACTGGTTGTCAATTTGTTAACCGCCTTGTTTTTACACAAGTTCTTTTATCTGTTTAATCCAAGGCAGGCCACCCTCTACGCCATACTGGCAATGTTTGGCCGTCTACCCTTGGTAATAATTCTATTTCTGCTCCGGCATAAACCATTGCTCATGTCTGCCGGCGCATACCCTTATCCCTTTGCCAATCGTTATTAAAATAAAAAAGACCGGTTCGCTGCACCGGTCTTTTTTATTCTCTTATTTTAAATTGTTTTCCAACTTTTCCAGTTGCGTCCGAATAGCAGCCGGCAATCTGTCTCCAAACTGACTAAAGTATTCTTTCTGGTTCTCTACATCTTCCATCCAGACATCCTTATCCACACGCAGCAATTCTTTTAACTGCTCTGCAGAAATGTCCAGATCGGTGGTATCAATAGCACCTTCGGTGGGCAATAATCCAATGGGACTCTCAACCGCATCCGCTTTACCGGCGCAACGATCCAAAATCCACAAAAGCACTCTCATATTATCGCCAAATCCCGGCCACAGGAAGTCGCCTTCGTCATCCTTCCGGAACCAGTTAACATGGAAGATTTTAGGTGCCTTGTCTGCATCCATCTTCTCTCCCATTTCCAACCAATGTCCGAAATAGTCTGCCATATTATATCCTACAAACGGCTTCATAGCCATGGGGTCACGTCTAACAACACCAACCGCACCTGCAGCTGCCGCAGTGGTTTCAGATGCCATGGTTGCACCTACGAAAACACCGTGCTCCCAATCTCTGGCCTGATATACCAGCGGCGCAGTCTTCGCACGACGACCGCCAAATACGATAGCCGAAATCGGAACACCCTGCGGATTCTCAAATTCAGAGGAAATACACGGACAGTTGATGGCGGGAGCAGTAAACCGGGAGTTGGGATGTGCCAACTTGCCGTCATACGTCTTGCCATTTACCTTTTTGCCCGTCCACTCAGTACAATCTTCGGGCGGATTCTTGTCAAGACCTTCCCACCAAACTGTCATATCTTCATTGTTGATCGCAACATTGGTAAAGATGGTGTTTTTCTTGGTAGATTCCAACGCATTGAAATTCGTCTTTTCGCTGGTTCCCGGTGCAACACCGAAGAATCCGGCTTCCGGATTGATGGCGTACAGTCTGCCATCCGGACCAATTCTAAGCCACGCAATATCGTCGCCTACAGTCCAAACCTTATAACCTTTTTCTTTCAAATATTCCGGCGGAATCAACATTGCCAGATTGGTCTTACCGCAAGCGCTGGGGAAAGCCGCTGCAATATACTTTACCTCACCTTGGGGATTTTCAAGACCCAAAATCAGCATATGTTCTGCCATCCATCCCTCTTTCTTACCGAGATAGGAAGCAATTCTCAACGCAAAGCACTTTTTACCCAGCAACACATTGCCACCATAAGCAGAATTAACCGACATAATAGCATTGTCCTGAGGGAAATGCACAATATATCTCTCGTCCGGATTCACATCCTTCTTGGCATGGAGACACTTGGTAAAATCATCACCGTCAATTAAATCCAGAACAGTTTTGCCGATTCTGGTCATGATTGCCATGTTCAAAACAACATAAATGCTATCCGTTAACTCAATACCGATTTTAGAAAACGGAGAACCAACAGGTCCCATGGAATAGGGAATTACATACATGGTTCTGCCCTTCATGGAACCGGTATACAAGTCTTTGAGTTTTGCATACATTTTCTCCGGATCCATCCAGTTGTTGATGGGGCCGGCCTCCTCCTCGGTGGGAGTACAAATAAAAGTTCTATCCTCAACACGGGCAACATCATTTTCTGCCGTTCTGTGATAATAACAACCGGGCAGTTTTTCTTGATTTAGCGCAATCATTTCTCCGCTTGCAACGGATTCAGCACGCAAAGCATCCAGTTGTGCTTCGCTTCCGTCAATCCACACCACCTGGTCCGGCTGACACATGGCTTTCATCTCGTCAAGCCACTTTAAAACAAACTTATTTTCTGTCATGATGATTCCTCCTCAATATAATTTCTTTTCATTAGATTATAAAAATTCTCTTATTTTATACTATACTCTAACTTCGTTTTTTTGACAATATCTAAATTAGACAATTTTTTAACAATGTTCTTCTTTGACTTAGTAATGTTGCTAACTTCCTCTTTTTCCCCATTTTGTTCTAACTGAGCAAATTGGTCAACTGCGCAAACTGCGCAACATCTAGCCGTTCCCCCCGAATGCTGATATCCAACCCCATTTTTTCCAAGGCAGCAACCACTGCTTCCTTTTTAAGGGAAAGATAGGGACTCTTAGTCAGGGCATTGCACAAGGTCTTGCGACGCTGTCCAAAGGCGGATTTTACAATCTGAAAGAATCGTTTCTCATCCACTACTTCTACTGCCGGCCTCGGGAGCACCTTCATGGTTACTACCGAAGAAGCCACCTTTGGCTGAGGCAGAAAACAATGGGGTTCGGCACGGCAAACTAAAGTCGCTTCGGTATAATACTGTACCGCAACAGTCAAGGCACCGTATTCCTTGGTTCCGGGTTTGGCTGTCATCCTCTCGGCAACCTCTTTTTGAACCATCACGGTCATGGTCGTAACCGGAAGCCGACTCTCCAAAAGTCCCATAATAATGGGCGTGGTAATATAATAGGGAAGATTAGCCACAACACAAAAAGGTCCATCTCCAAACTGTTCTTTGGTCAACGCTTCCAAGTCGGTTTCCAGCACATCCCCATGAATCAGCGTAAAGTTTTGATAGTCTGCCATGGTTTCCCGCAATACCGGAATCAAAGCACTGTCAATTTCGACAGCAACCGTATGGCGGGAATGTGCCGCCAACTGTTGCGTCAAGGTTCCGGCCCCCGGGCCGATTTCCAGCGCACAAGTTCCAAAGTCTAATCCCGACGCCTGCACAATCCGTGCAAGGACATTTTCATCAATTAAAAAATTCTGTCCAAGACTCTTAGAAAAGGAAAAACCGTGCCGCCCTAACAGTTCTTTAAGTTCTGACGGATGCGTTAAATTCATGGTTCTCCCTCCTCTCTTCTGTTTGTCTAAAGGCTGGTCCATACGAAGTATTATAACGTCTGGATGGTCTCCATAATATAATTAGCAAATTCTTCGCCGGTACAGCCGGTATCCCGTCCGGTAATCGTCAACTTTTTCTCTTCATACATACAGATATCCAGTGCCCGTTCCAATTTCTTGGCACGATCCGCATATCCGATATGCTCCAGCAACATAACATCGGCACGAATAATACTGCAAGGATCTGCGTATTGTGCACGGCCCTCTGCTACCATTCTGGGGGCACTGCCGTGGATAGCCTCAAACATGGCATATCTTTTTCCGATATTGGCGCTGCCGGCTGTACCGACACCGCCCTGGAATTCTGCCGCCTCATCCGTTAAGATATCGCCGTAAAGGTTAGGCAGAACCAAAACCTGGAACTGGGTTCTCCGTTTGGGGTCTACCAGTTTGGCTGTCATAATATCAATATACCAATCATCCAGTTCGATGCCCGGATAATCTTTAGAAACCTCCTGGCAGATACGCAGGAACTTTCCGTCGGTAGTTTTTACTACATTGGCTTTGGTAACAGCAGTAACCCTCGTCTTGCCCGCTTTTTTAGCATATTCAAAAGCCGCTCTGGCAATCCGCTCGCTACCCTCTTGGGTGGTTACCGTAAAGTCGATGGCCAAATCATCGTTGACATGAACTCCCTTTGAACCAACCGCATAGGCCCCTTCGGTATTCTCCCGATAAAAAGTCCAGTCGATTCCCTGTTCCGGCACTTTCACGGGTCTTACATTGGCAAAAAGGTCTAATTCTTTTCTCATAGCAACATTGGCACTCTCGATGTTGGGCCAGGGATCTCCCGCCCGGGGAGTGGTGGTGGGGCCTTTTAAAATGACATGACATTGTTTCAGTTCTTCCACCACATCATCCGGCAACGCCTTGCCCACCTCTGCACGGTGTTCAATGGTACATCCGTCAATAACACGGAAGGTAATACGCCCCTTCTCCACTTCGTCTTTGAGCAAAAACTCCAAGATCCGTTGCGCCTGTGCAGTAATGGAAGGTCCAATACCGTCACCGCCTACAACACCAATAACAATGTTGTCCAGTTTTTCATAATCAATAAAGTCTTTTTCCGCCTTCATCTGGTCGATTCGGTCAAACTGTTCCATCAGCAGTTGGCCGAATTTCTCCTGGGCTGCTTTTATTTCTTCACTGTGACTCATAAAAATCATCCTTTCTCGGTTGGTATACTTATGCATTATTTTTGGTGTAGTTGAGAAGTCCGCCGGCAATTAGCATTTCCTTCTGCCGCTCAGACAATTCCACCTTTGTCTTAAAGACAAATCCTTTGGTCAAATTGGTAACCAAAACAGTATCCCCGCTTTGAATCTGAGAAATAACCGATTCTATGGAAAGTTCGTCCATTTGGTCGATCCGGTCATAGTCCGCTTCATCAGCAAAGGTCATGGGAATAATCCCGGCGTTAATCAAGTTAGCCATATGAATTCTTGCAAAGGACTTTACAAGAACCGCCTTAACACCCAAATAAAGAGGCGCCAGTGCCGCATGCTCCCTGGAAGACCCCTGTCCGTAGTTGGAACCGCCAACAATGATACTTTTTCCAAGTTCTAAGGCACGGTTGTGGAAGTTCTCATCACAGACAGCAAAACAGAACTCCGAAATCTTAGGAATATTGGAACGCAGGGGCAAAATTTTTGCACCGGCCGGCATAATATGATCGGTGGTAATATTATCCCCCACCTTCAAACTACATTTGGCAACAATCTCATTTGCCATAGGCTCGGATACCGGGAAGGGCTTAATATTAGGCCCGCGAAGAACCTCTACGCTGTCCATCTCCGCCTCGGCCACCGGAGGAACAATCATATTGTCATTGATGGTAAACCGTTCCGGCAATTGAAACTTGGGCATCTCTCCTAAGGTTCTTGGGTCAGTCAACACACCGGTTAAGGCAGAGACAGCCGCCAATTCCGGAGATACCAGATAAATCTGTCCATCCTTGGTGCCGGAACGTCCTTCAAAGTTCCGGTTAAAGGTCCGTAACGAGATTCCTTTGGAATTGGGAGATTGTCCCATCCCGATACAAGGACCGCAGGCACTCTCCAAAATCCGGGCACCGGCATCAATCAAAACAGCCAGGGCACCGTTTTCCGCTAACATATTAAGCACCTGTTTAGAACCGGGTGCAATGGAAAGGGAAACATCAGGATGCACGGTCTTTCCTTTTAAAATATGGGCAACTTTCAACATATCCAACAAGGAAGAGTTGGTGCAAGACCCAATACAAACCTGATCGATTTTCATAGCACCGATTTCTTCGACAGACTTCACGTTATCCGGAGAGTGGGGACAGGCCGCCAGCGGAACCAAAGCGCCCAAATCAATGTCCACGACCTCATCATAGACAGCATCTGCATCTGCAGAAAGGGGTGTATAATCCTCCTCGCGCCCTTGCGCTTTCAGGAACTGGCGGGTGGTTTCATCTGACGGGAAAATGGAAGTGGTCGCACCCAATTCCGCACCCATATTGGTAATGGTAGCCCGCTCCGGAACCGAAAGCGTAGCAACGCCCTCGCCGCAGTATTCAATAATCTTTCCAACGCCGCCCTTTACCGAAAGCCGACGCAGCACTTCTAAAATAACATCCTTGGCCGCAACCCACGGTTGCAGCTTGCCGGTTAAGTTAACCTTCACTATTTTAGGGCAGGTAATATAATAAGTTCCTCCGCCCATGGCAACCGCCACATCCATACCGCCGGCACCAATGGCAATCATACCAATACCACCGCCTGTGGGGGTATGGCTGTCAGAGCCAATTAAAGTCTTACCGGGAATGCCAAACCGCTCCAAATGCACCTGGTGGCAGATTCCGTTTCCGGGTCTTGAAAAATAGATGCCGTGCTTTTTACAAACACTGCCGATAAATCGATGATCATCTGCGTTTTCAAATCCGCTTTGCAAGGTATTATGATCAATATATGCCACAGAACGCTCGGTTTTTACACGGGGAACTCCCATAGCCTCAAATTCCAGATAAGCCATGGTTCCGGTTGCATCCTGGGTCAGGGTCTGGTCAATGCGAATTCCTATCTCCTGTCCGGGGATCATATCACCACAGACCAGGTGATTTTTCAAAATTTTCTGAGCCAACGTCATGCCCATTTGCCGTCATCCTTTCTCTATCATATCATTGAGGAAAAACATCTCCCCATAATAAAAATATTGTATCTTACCTGTCGTAACTTGTCAAGAGATGCAGGCAAAGAATTTCTTGAAAAAATGGAAAAGAGCAACCTTTTAAAGAGGAATCTCCTTTGCCTATTCTTACCCTTACAGACTCCAATCAATAGGAGGTATCCCTTGCCTTTCTAAAAACGTATTACATTCTTTAAAATGTCCGCAACCAAAAAATCCGTTATAGGCCGAAAGCGGACTGGGATGTGCACAAGACAAAACCAGATGCCAAGGGTTGGTGATTTGCTCCCGCTTTTGTCTGGCATTGGCACCCCAAAGCAGAAACACCATGGGGGTCTCTCGCTGATTCAGCAATGCAATCACACGGTCGGTCAGCGTTTCCCAGCCCATCCCTTTGTGGCTGTTGGCTTGACCCGCCCGCACCGTAAGCACTGTATTTAAAAGCAACACGCCCTGTTTTGCCCAAGGTAGCAAACACCCGCTTTGGGGAATGGGAATTCCCAATTCTTCTTGAATCTCCCGAAAGATATTTTTTAGAGACGGCGGTGGCTCCACACCGGGTTGTACCGAAAAACAGAGCCCATGGGCTTGTCCCGGACCATGGTAAGGGTCTTGCCCTAAAATTACCGCCTTGACATCGGGATAATCTGTGGTTTTCAAGGCATTAAAGATATCATGCATATCCGGATACACAGTCTGCTTACTGTATTCCTGTACCAAAAACCGGCGAAGTTGCAAATAATAAGGCTTTTGAAATTCCTCCGCAAGCAGAGAATCCCATGTATTTCCCAGATGTACCATAAGACATCCCTCCTTTATCGATTGCCCTTAGCATTGCCTTTTATTATACAATAATTTCCTCTAAAAGGGAACCCTTAGGTATAAATATTTTTTTCTGTTTCATACTATATCAAGACACCCATGAAGGTTCTCGCGATCCGGTATCCCCTGCCGCCCCTTTGAAAAATTAACAAAAGGACTTGCAAAATACAGGAAAATAGGGTATAATATCGGGGAGTGATTTGTTCGGACTTTGCTGTCATCTCCATGGGTATGAGTTGGCAGCGACAAAATGAAATAGAAAAAGGGTCAGGATGAAACCGTAGCCGGATTCGCATCGGGAGATACAAGGTCTGTTGCACTGTGGGAAATTGAACAGGGCCTGTCGCCGCCGAATCTTCGGTCCATCTGTACCTGTTCTTTTGTTGTGCAGGATTGCGAAATCAGAGAGTAAAACATGAAAAGAATATAGGAGGAACTTTATTTGAAAAAAACAAATCCCAAAAAAATTAAAATCATCCCTTTAGGGGGACTTCATGAAATCGGGAAAAATTTAACGGTATTTGAGTACGGAGACGACGTTGTTCTTTTAGACTGCGGCATGGCGTTTCCGGATGATGATATGCTGGGGGTAGACATTGTAATTCCGGACATTACCTATTTGCATAAGGTAGCAGATAAAATCCGAGGCATTGTCCTAACCCACGGTCACGAGGACCATATCGGCGCTCTGCCATATGTACTAAAGGAATTTAATGTTCCGGTCTACGGAACACGGCTGACCCTTGGCATTCTAAAAAACAAATTAAAAGAACATGGCATTTTAAAATCTGCAAAACTGAACACCTTAGAAGCGGGACAGTCTGTGAAACTAGGAGAATTCCGTGCGGAATTTATTCATACAAATCACTCCATCGCAGACGCAGTTGCCATTGCACTGCATACCCCTATTGGTGTATTACTGCATACCGGAGATTTTAAAATCGACCCCACCCCCATCGACGGAGATATGATCGATTTGGCCCGAATTGGCGCACTTGGAAAACAAGGCGTTTTGGCCCTTTTCTCCGATAGCACCAATGCCGATCGTCCGGGTTCCACTATGAGCGAAAGTTCTGTGGGCAAAACTTTCGATTCTCTCTTTGAACGGGGCATCGATAAGCGGATCATTGTTGCCACCTTTGCCTCTAATATACATAGAGTGCAACAGATCATCAATTCCGCTGAAAAATATGGCAGAAAAGTGGCCGTTTCCGGACGGAGTATGGTCAATGTTCTAACCGCCGCCATCGAACTAGGGTATATGAATATTTCCAAAAACACCCTGATTGATATTGATGAAATCGGTCGTTATCCCAAGGATAAACTGGTCATTGTCACCACCGGCAGTCAGGGCGAGCCCATGTCTGCCCTGACCAGAATCGCCTTCTCGATTCATCGGAAAATCAATATCGAACCTACCGACATGGTAATCATATCTGCCAATCCTATCCCCGGCAACGAAAAGGCCGTTTCCAACGTGGTCAACGAACTCTTAAAGCATGGCGCAGACGTTATCCATGAAAAGCAAGATAATGTTCACGTTTCAGGCCATGCCTGCCAACAGGAACTAAAACTGATCATTTCTCTGGTAAAGCCTAAGTATTTTATTCCGGTCCACGGCGAATACCGGCATCTGTGCTATCATCGGGATATGGCATTGCAGACAGGCATGGATCCCAAAAACGTCTTTTTAATGGACATTGGTAAAGTTTTGGAAATTTCCAAAGACAAGGCCAAGATTACCGGCACCGTTCCCGCAGGCAAAGTTTTAGTAGATGGTCTTGGCGTCGGCGATGTAGGCAACATTGTCCTTCGTGACCGAAAACACCTGTCCGAGGATGGCATCATCATTGTTGTCTTAACCATCGATAAAGCCAGCGCTACTTGTACCGCAGGCCCTGATATTATCTCCCGCGGTTTTGTCTATGTGCGGGAATCGGAAGATTTGATGGAGGCCGTCCGGGAAGTAGCGGCCGGTGTCGTAGCAGAATGCACCGGCGGCAACACCATTGACTGGACAACATTAAAAACCAAAATCAAGAACGATGTAGGCGGCTACTTATTCAACAAAACCAAACGCCGGCCTATGATTCTCCCCATTATTATGGAAGTATAAAATAACAAACCCCTCGGTTATACCGAGGGGTTTGCTGTTTTTTACAAAAGATTTTTCCGGAGTTCTTCGCCGGGTTTTGGGCTAAGATATGCCGGTGCAACATCAAAGATCGTCTTGCAGCCAAAGTGACCCTCTTGCTGCAGACGATACGCCGCCCTTGCATAAGCCACCAACACAGACGCCGTAAATTCGGGGTTAGAATCCAGTTTAATGCTATATTCAA